>JBBSHV010000018.1:0-24265 GCA_038232435.1 Gemmatimonadales bacterium
AGAGCAGGAGCGCGTCGGTGTGTACCGGATCAACGCAATGATCGACGCAGAGGGCTACATGGTCACACTGGCGGCCGCCATCAGCGAGCGTCAGCGCGAGGCTGCCGCACTGCAGATGAGCCTCACGCGCGCGCGTTCCGCGTGGCGCAGCCTGCTGCAGCGGCGTCTGGATCCGCGACTAGATGTGGACGGGCGGGCCGCGCTACGCTCGGTGCTCGACGCGCTGGATGAGGAAGTGCGACAGGTGAGTCGGCAGGGAGCACAGCTCGCCCAGTCGCTGGCGCGCGACGCGGATCACCTCGGCACCACGGCGGGGCCGCTCCTTCGGGAAGCGCGCGACCTCAGACTGCGGCCGGTGTCTGACATTACGGGGCCGCTGCCGCGCACCGTCCGGGAGCTGTCGCGTACGCTGGACAAATCGGTCCGGATGGAGGTGATAGGTGAGACCATCGAGGCAGATCGCACCGTGCTCGATCGCCTGAGGGAGCCGTTGCTGCATCTGGTGCGCAATGCCATCGATCACGGCATCGAGCCCGCCGCCGAACGCGCCGCGCGGAACAAGCCGCCGGAGGCGACGATCACGATCTCCGCCGCGGTCGCCGGAGATCGTCTCACCGTCACCCTCGCCGACGATGGACGTGGTCTCGATCTCGCGGCCATCCGGGCGCGACTTGTCGAGCAAGGCCGCCCGGTGCCGAGAGGCCCGGTAGCGCTCGCCTCGACGCTTTTCGAGGGCGGATTTTCCACGCGTGCCGCGGCTACGGAGATTTCCGGCCGTGGCGTTGGGCTGGATGTTGTGCGCACCCAGGTCGAACAGCTTGGCGGCACGGTCGAGGTGCACTGGGAAGAACACGGCGGCACTCGCTTCATCATGAGCGTCCCGCTCACGCTTGCCAGTCTCCGGGTGGTGCTGGTGGCGATCGGCGAGCAATTCCTCGCGATACCGACAGGGTCCATCGAACGCCTGCGCCGGCTCGGCCCCAATGACGTACGCCAGATCGACGGCCGCTCCTTCCTCGTGACAGGTGACGGCTCTGACGCGGCGACGCACCGAGATGGGACAAATGACGCACCGATCCCGCTAGCGTCACTCGCCGCTCTGCTCGGACCACCGCTGGTGGAGCGAGGCGCGGACGGTGCGCGCCGCATCGTGCAGCTCGCGAGCCAGGGCGCGCGCCTCGCCGTTGTCGTCGATGAGCTGCTGGACGAGCGAGAAGTGATGGTTCGGCCGCTCGAGCATGGCGCCCGCGCCTCGGCGTTCTTGAGCGGCGGGGCGCTGCTCCCAGCGGGAGACGTCGCCCTCGTCATCAACGTTCCCGCCGTGATCGCGGCCGCGACGGGGCGGTCCCATCTGAACGCATTTCAGACACCAACGACGCGGAAGCAGCAGGACAGCCATCGCGCGACCGTGCTCGTTGTGGACGACTCGATTACCACGCGGACGCTGGAAGAGAGTGTGCTCAGGGCCGCGGGCTATGACGTTGTCACCGCCACCGATGGCGCCGATGCCTGGCGCCTGCTCCAGGCGAGCCCGAAGGATCTGGTCATCAGCGACGTGGAGATGCCGCGCATGGACGGCATAGCACTGTGCGAGGCGATAAAGGCGTCCACGTCGCTCCGCGCCACGCCGGTTATTCTGGTAACATCGCTGGACCGTCCCGAGCAGATTCAGCGTGGGATGGACGCGGGCGCGGATGCGTATCTTCCAAAGTCCAGCTTCGACCAGGACACATTGCTAGACATGATCCGGCAACTGCTCGGTGACCATTCTTGATCGATATCCCATGAGGCCACTCGTGAGTTACTCGTGATTCGCGTCGTCGTCGCGGATGACTCGGACACGGTCCGTGCTCTGCTCGTCGCGATCCTCAGGAGCGATCCCGGGATCACGGTCGTGGGTGAGGCGCGTACGGGGGCGGAGGCCGTCGAGCTTGCCGTCCGCCTTGCGCCGGACGTCATCACCATGGACATCCAGATGCCGCAGATGGACGGCTTTGAGGCGACGTCGGAGATCATGTCGCGCGCACCAACGCGCATTCTCATCGTTTCATCCCGCGCGAGCGCGAGTGAGGTCAATCTGTCGTTGGAGGCGACGCGAGCGGGTGCGCTGGTAGTGCTCTCCAAACCGGAGAGCCCACGGTCGTCCCGTTTCGCGCGGCAACGCTCTCAACTGCTCGCGATGATCCACGCCATGGCGGAGATAAAGGTGGTCCGGCGCTGGAGCGCCACACCACCCCGCGGCATGGTGCCAGTACGACAGGCGACGGTGGGGGGTGGAGGCGCGCTCCCTGTGGTCCCCGCTCGCCGAGCCACGATTCGGGTGGTGGCAATCGCCGCCTCGGCGGGTGGGCCGGCCGCTCTGCTCGACCTCCTCGCCGCGTTGCCGGCGACATTTCCGGTCCCGATCCTGGTGGTACAGCACATCGCCCGGGGTTTCGTCGATGGCCTGGCTCACTGGCTCGATGCTGGCACGAAGCTCGATGTAGTCGTTGCCAGGCAGGATACTTTCGCCCAAGCCGGAACCGTTTACGTCGCGCCCGACGACCGGCACCTCGGTCTGCGACAGAACTTGCAGTTGGTCCTCTCTGCCGACCCTCCGTTCGGTAGCTTTCGACCGGCCGCCACGTACATGTTCCAGTCCGTGGCGGCCACACAGGGCTCGCAGGCCGTGGGGGTGATCCTGACCGGAATGGGTAACGACGGGGTGGCGGGCCTCAAGGTCTTCCACACCGCCGGCGGCTACGTGATCGCGCAGGATGAGTCCACCAGTATGATCTACGGAATGCCCATGGAAGCAGCTCGCGCAGGTGTGACTGATGCCATTCTCCCGCTCGGCGAGATCGCGCCGTTCCTGGAGAAGCTCGTCGCAGGACTGACGGCATGAGCGATAGCACGAGCGATAGCGCAAGCGATAGCGCAAGCGATAGCGCAAGCGACAGTACGGTCGACCGCGCGAGTGTGGCCCCGACGCGAATTCTGGTGGTGGAGGACAGCGCCACGCAGGCCGAGGCGCTCCGCTCGCTGCTGGTGCGGCACGGATACGTGGCGGATGTAGCCCGTTCCGGCGAGCAAGCGCTGGAGATGGTGGACCGAGAGCATTACCAACTTCTCCTGAGTGATGTGGTGATGCCGGGGATCAGCGGCTTCGACCTGTGTCACCGGATCAAGGAGCGGCCGGGCCGGGAGAACACTCCTATTGTGCTACTCACCAGCCTGGCTGACCCGCTCGACATCCTGCGCGGCCTCGAGTGCGGCGCTGACAACTATGTCACCAAGCCGTACGATCCCGAAGGCCTCATTACACGTATCCAGTACGTGCTCGCGAGCAGCGGACGTCGCACTGCGTCGCGCCACGACACGCGACCGGTGAACATCTCACTGCGTGGACAGTCCTTCTCGATCGCCGCGCCCAAGGAGCAGGTGCTGGATCTGCTGGTCTCCAGCTTTGAGGATCTGGTCCGCACCACGCAGGCGATCCGCGAAACGGAGGCACAGGCACGTTTCCTGGCCGAGGCGAGCGAGTTGCTGTCGTCATCGCTGGACCATGAAGTGATTCTGCGGAACCTGGCAGAGCTGACGGTTCCGAACATCGCGGACATCTGTGCCGTTGACGAGCTGCTCGGAGACGGACAGAGCCGTCGAGTCTCGGTGGCTTTGACCGCGGGCGATACTGCGGACGAGAGCACCGTGGACGCTCTGAGAAGCTACGAGCCCGGCATCGGTCGCCCGTCGCTCATCGGTACGGCGCTCACGACGATGCGTCCGAAGTTGGTATCCGATGTGGCCAGGCTGGAGCAGGACCCCGCGTCCGACGACCCGGAGCACGTTCGGTTGCTCCGCACACTGGGCGTCCGCTCGATCATGGTCGTGCCACTGGTCGCGCGCGGGCATGCGCTGGGGACGCTCACTCTCGCCACGGCGGGATCGGGGCGAGTGTATGGGACCGACGATCTCATGCTTGTCACCGATCTGGCTCGTCGCGGCGCGCTCGCGGTGGACAACGCACGGCTGTACAACGACGCGCAGCAGGCGACACGCGCGCGCGACGACATTCTCGCCGTCGTATCGCACGACCTGCGTAATCCGATCCACACCATTCAGCTCAGCGCATCGTTCCTGCTCGAATCTCTCGCTGAGCCTGATGGCGTCGTCCCGCCGCTGCTACCACAGCTCAACGTGATCCGCCGCGCCGCGCTGCGTGGCAACGCACTCATTCAGGATCTGCTAGACGTGACTCGGATCGAGACGGGACGACTCCCGATCGAGCCTTTCGGCATCAGCGCACCGACGCTGCTGACCGAGATCGTGTCCGAGATGTTGCCGCTCGTGGGTGAGAAGGACATCGCACTCGAGGCGACATGGCACGGACCAGCGGCGTGGGTCTGCGCCGACCGTCCGCGCATTGGTCAGGTGTTCTCAAATCTTGTGGGCAACGCGATCAAGTTCACGCCCCATGGAGGCCGCATCATCATGAACGGCCAGCTGTGTGACGGAATGGCGGAGTTCTCGGTGACGGATACCGGAAGTGGAATTCCGCCCGATCACATTCCGCATCTGTTCGACCGGTTCTGGCAGGCGAAGCAGACGGCACGACAGGGCGCTGGGCTGGGCCTCTTTATCGTGAAGGGAATCGTCGAAGCTCACGGTGGCGAGGTGGTTGTGAAGAGTACCGTCGGAGAAGGGAGCACGTTCGGCTTCACGCTGCGTCTCGCGCCGCAGTTGGGAATGCCATGTCCAGTCGAGGTACAACCGTCAGCTGATGACTTGAGCCTCTCCTGACCCGAGCGTGAGCGTGAACGTCGAGCCCACGCCGGGCTCACTCTCTACCGTGAGATCGCCGCCCATGGCGCGCGCCAGCTCACGACTGATTGCGAGACCGAGTCCCACACCCTCGCCAGGGCGGTTGAGCCGCCGCTCCACCTGCATGAACGGCTCGAAGATCCCTTCCAGCTTGTCGGCCGGGATCCCGGCCCCGGTATCATGCACCCTGATTGAGATGACCGATTGTGTCGTCTCGCACGACACCGTGATATCGCCACCAGCGGCAGTGAACTTGGCGGCGTTCGAGAGCAGATTGAGCAGAACTTGCTGCACCTTCTCACGGTCGGCGCGCACCGTCAGTGCTGGATCGCAGCCATCGTAGGAGTAGTCGATTCCCTTTGCGTAGATCTGCGGCGTGATCATCGCTTCAGTCTCTCGCACGACCGCATCGACGGGCACGGCCGAAGTGCGATATTCCACCTGGCCCCCGTCGAGCTTGGCGAAATTCAACACGTCGTTGATGAGCCCTAACAGATACTGCTGGCTTCGCTTGATGCGCTCCAGGTCCACACGTTGCTGCTGCGTGATGGGGCCACGGAGCTCCATCTCGAGCAGCTCGGTGTAGCCGCCGATCGCGTTGAGCGGTGTTCTCAGCTCGTGGCTCATCGCCGCCAGGAACTGGGTCTTTGCGGCGTTCGCCGCCTCGGCAGCGAGCCGAGCTTCCGTACGTTCCGTGACGTCTTGCACTGAGCCCAGGAGCCGAATGGGCCGGTCTGTGTATCGCGATGGGTAGAGCTGAACGCGATGATCCAGTGAATGCTGTTGTCCGGCCAGATCACGCGACACTCGAAGTTCCATGGTGCGCCGGTAGCCATGGTGTGCTGGAATTTTCGATTGATCTCCGCCCGGTCGTCAGGATGCACGTGTTCCAGGAACATCGGATAGCTCCATTCGGGGAGCATCGTTTGGTACCCGAATACGCGATCATGAAGCAGCGTTCGCGCGGCGGCCATGGTCACGAGATCCAGGTCCCACGTTCCGAGCTGTGCAGCGTTGAGGGCGAACTGGAGCCGCGCATCGGTTTCGCGAAGTGCCTCGGCGCTGCGCATTACTTCGGCTACCTGGCGCGACAGCTCCTCGTTTGTCTGCTCCAGTTCTTCGCTCAGCGCCTGGGCTTCCTCGGTCTGTTGTTCCAGCTCCGTCGCGTTGTCTTGCAGCTGCTGGTTCGTGAGCTCCAGCTCGAGCGCCTGTTCAATGAGTTGCGCGTTGGCTGCCTCGGCCTCCACACGCGCCTGCTCTGTTGCGGCAAGGAGTTGCTCCACATCACCCCGCGCGCGCACGCGGTCGGTGACGTCCATGCCGTGGGCGATGACAGCGGACTGTGGACCAAGCGTCGCGTCAAGTGGCAGGTAGGTGATGTCGATGAATCGCTCCTCGACCGCTGTTCCAGGCGTCCGTTCCAGCAGCACGGGCAGATCCCTGAAAACGAGAGGCTCACCCGTCTCGCGCACGCGGCCCAGGTATGTGTCGAAACCCTGGCCGCGCGTCTCCGGGATGGCTTCGAAGAGCGGCAGGCCGACGAGGTCACGGTGCCCCACGATCTGGTAGTAGGCATCGTTCACGATTTCAAACACGTTGTCGGGCCCGCGAAGCACGGCGAGGAACGACGGGGTGTGACGGAACACAGCTTCTAGCAAGTGTATCCGCTCCGCGTTCACGAAGAGCAGCGAGTCGGGCTCGTCAGGCTCGCGCGTCAGGTCCACTATCTCGCCGGAAGTCGTGTCTGTCACGTTATCGTTGAAACGTCCATCGCCGCGTTGACAAGAGGCAGAATTTCGTACAAGTCTTCACCCTGGCTTGACCATCGTGTAATCATCGCTCAGGTGCCGTCGGCGCTTTGGTCACCGCGCGCCACTCGGGTCTGAGCTTGACGTCTGGTTTGAGCTCGAATTGGACCGCGCCCTGCCTCGCTCGGCAGCCGTACAGCGCCGTGGCTTCCGGACTCTTCATTACCTTGACGTGGCTGATGTCCCCGGCTTTTACATAGACCGGAACCTTGGCGAGGTATCCCGGAACAGTGGAATCTCCGCCCACGAGGATCTCATCCACGACGTACAGCGGCCCCGGCCCGTCATCCACATCCGCGTACGCGCCGGGGCGACAGATGGCCGCGGCCGGCGCCGGTGTCGCCAACGGCGTAGCGGTCGAATCAACATGGATGCCGCTCTGGATACCGGTCTGAGCAAGCGCCGGGCGCGTGGTGAGCATCAACGCGGCAAACAGTATAGAACCAGCGACACCCAGTGTTCTGATCATCTTTCCACTCCTTCGGCGTAGTCATCCCGCGTGCGCCTTTCCGGGCCAGCCCGGCAGCAGAAAACCCAACATCAGCGCAACAAGCGAAAGATAAAACGTTAGATCGTGGTCATGAGCCACCGCACATCCCGGTACTCGAACAGCGCGCGCTTGCCGCGCTGGGTAACGCTTCTGGTGTGATAAATACGTCTATCTTCTTATTATGCACATGCACCGGCATCAACTCACTCGCACCGCAGCACTGGTGTTCGGTGGCGCGGTGCTCCTCACCGCGTGCTCCACTGATCCGGTTACACCGCTTCCGCCAGTCACACCGCCAGTCACACCGCCGGTAACGCCACCACCCGCGCCAACTGCGCTGGTGTGGGGTCCGACGGGTGTTATCGGTGCTGGGTTCGTCAATGTCGTGGCCCTGCCGCCGGGCGATACGCGCACGGTAATCGCGGGCGCTGACGTGGCCGGCTTGCAGCGTTCCGCCAATGCGGGCGCGAGCTTCGCGCCATCCAACATCGGCGTGCCGCGCTCCGATCTGCGCGCTGTTGCCGCCCTTCTGGTGCATCCTACGCGCAAGGGGGTCGTGTATGCTGGCGCGGGTAATGGTACCGTCGGCGCTGTGCTCGTCTCCGCCGATGGCGGGGCTACGTGGACGCTCCGGTCCGACCGCCCGGTTTTCCACGGCGGAAATAGCTTGGGGTTGACCGGTGAGCCGTCGGAGCACCCTCGTTCCACGGGTAACCTGCTCGCCCTGGACATCGACCCGAGCGGCCGAGAGTCACTGTATGCCGCAACGTTCGCCGGCGGCGTGATGCGCTCCACCGATGATGGCGCCACCTGGACAACGATCGGCCTTGCACCGGACGCCGGCGGTCCGCATTACCTGCGCGGGCTCGTGCTGGTGCGGAGCGGCGCCGACATCTCCATCTATGCCGCGAGCCACGGCCGCGGAGTGTGGAAGTGGACGAGCGCATCTGGTCGTTTCGTCGTCTTGGATGGCTCACCGCGATTTCCAGAAGAGATTGCCTCCGTAAGCAGCTCGCTCTACGTCGCTGGCGGCGCGGCTGGCGTATTTGCTTCAGCGGATGGCGGTGCCACATGGACCGCGCGCAACGCGGGGCTCTCGACCGCAGGACCGGTTTGGCTCTCCATCGCGGGCTATGTCGCGGGAAGCCAGACCGTGCTGTACGCCGGCTGTGCCTTTCCTGCCGCGGGCGTATCACTGGTCCGCTCAGACGATGGCGGCGCCACTTGGCGCCCGGTGATGCAGTCCAACGCTGCATCCATCCACTACGAAGTGGGCGGTCCTGGCGGCGAGCAGTACTGGCTCTCGCGCAGCACAACGCCGAGTGATCAGTTCATGATGCCCGGGCACAGCGGATACGTTCCGGCGCAGATCGCAGTTGATCCCGCGACCCCGCAGATCGTCTGGCTGGCCGGTCGTTCGGGACTGTGGCGCACCACTGATGGGGGCCAGAATTGGTACCCGATGGTCGGCTCGCTCGGCGTGACCGTTAACAACGCAGTTGTGGTTGATCCGCGGTCGCCGGCCCGAGTGTACGTGGGCAACACTGACTGGACGCTGATCGCATCCACTGACGGGCTCGCGCACATCGTACGCAGCAAAGGCACGGGCGCTGAGTCCAAAGGCTTCGACCTGGCGCTCGATAGCACCAGCGGTACAGGGAATCCGGCCAGCGCGGCATCGACACTCTCTATCGCGGTGGGCGACCGGGACAACAACATCGGTGGCGAGGTATACTCCAATGCTACTCCCGAGAGCCCGGATACGTGGACCAACGAAGGGCTGGCGCAGGCAGCCGGCGGCAACCGCCCGCTGGCGGTAATGGTGGGTAACGCCGCCGGCCAGCGCGTACTGATCGCGGCGGTCGAGGAAGCCGGCTCACAGGGGCGCGCCGGATCGGGCGGTGTGTACCGCAGGGTGGGGAGCGGCGGGTGGCAGCGTATCGCGACACCGGCCATGACCCAGGCCCAACGCGCGCCGCAGGCCTCGCTCGAGTGGGCGGGCGGTACCGCTCCCGTGTACCTGTACGACCACACGACCGGCGTGTGGCGCTCGACGGACGCTGGCGCCACATGGGCGCTCATTTGGGCCAAGCCAACCACCGCGCCACGCACGGGATTTCTTGCAGTCGACCCGCTGCACAAGGACCGGCTCTTCGTCTCTGCCAACGACGGCGTGTACCAGCTCGACTCGGCTGACCAGGGTAGTGCAGTGGGTAACGGCATCAGCTCGACGCGACTGGAGGGACTCGCGACCCCCGGTGTCATTGCCGTTGATCCCTTCACAAATCGACTGTACGCCGCCGGTCTTCCACCGATCGGAGCGCAGCCGCGGCTGGCGGCATGGGATGCCGCCGCCAAGCTATGGGTGGACCTGGCGGACGATTACTATCGCGCCACACTTGGGAACGCCACCGGCATCGCGATCGCGCCCGGCAGTCGCGTGTACGTTTCGTTGCCGGGCAACGGCGTGGTCGTGGGAATGCCGGCCCGGTAGTCGCTTACTTAAAAGCTGTTATGAACTCTGGCCTGGGCTCTTCCCGCGGGTTGGCTTCGGATGACATGCAGCCTCGCGCGGCCGCTACAGGGCTGAGCGGGCCGTCGCGTGCTGCGGCGGCGCTGATCGCGCTAACGGCCTGGGTGGGCCTCGCCGTCCAGTTCCACGCGCTGCTCGGGCGCACTGCGTCGCCGGCCGCCGCGCTCTGGGAGATGCTCGCCTACTTCACCGTGACGACGAACCTGCTCGTCGCCATACTGCTCACCGGCGTCGCGGTGGGGCGGCCGACGTTCGCCGCGCCCCGGCTGGCAGCCGGGGTGACGCTCGCCATTCTCCTCGTCGGCGTGATCTACCACCTGCTGCTCAACGGGTTGCGCGAGCTGAGCGGCGGCGACGTGCTCGCCGACCGGCTGCTGCACAGCGTAACGCCGGCGATCACGCCTCTCTACTGGCTGGCGTTCGTGCGCAAGGGCACGCTCACGCGCCGCGACCCGCTGCTCTGGGCCATCTACCCGCTCGCGTACTTCGGCTACGCGCTGGCCCGCGGCGCGGCGGCCGGCCGGTACGCGTACCCCTTCCTCAACATGCGGGACCTCGGTTGGCCCCGGACCGGCGCCAATGCGCTGATGATTGCACTCGGCTTCCTAGCCGTCAGTTACGCTTTGGTGTGGCTCGACCACCGGCTCGGCCGGTCAATCCCAGCCGAGCTGCAGCGCTAGTGGTGTGAATCGTTGATTCGTTGGGGTTTGGCGTGATGCAGGCCGGCGAAAGCTCCCAGACTGTTCCATTCCATTCTGGGGGAGCTTTTGCCCCCCGTCTGGGGCTCTATTGGGCCTTTGGTACTGCGTTAGGCATAGTTCTGGGCGTCGTCGTCCTCGACTGCTTCTGAATCTCACCTTGGCCGATACATGACACACCGTCCCGCCAAACGGGTCGCCATTGATGGATGGTTCGTCTGGATCTGCACGGCGAAGTACGAGACACTGCAGTGGTCCGACAGCTTAAACAGACCATCAGGACCGATGCCAATTGTGCGGACAGACGGTGCGTGTGCTGGATGGCACCACGTATTCGGAGGCCGTGCAGGGTCATGTCTGAAGCCTTCTCGCCGATCATGATGCAGGATAATCGTCGAGCGCAGAGAACTGCGGGAATTTGCGGTAGAGTTAGCGCGCCTCGCCCGGCCGGTAGCGCCGGATGGTCTGCGCCTCGATATCCTGGTTGCTCCACAGGACGTGCTTGACCTCCTCACGCGCGAACATTGCCGCCTGGTCGCTGTGGAACGGGGAGCCAGGGCGGGAACTCTCCCCGTAGGCGAGCATCGAGACTGCGCGCGGCTCGTCTCCGAACTCCACGCCGAGGATCCAACCGTCGCCGCCAATCACCTCGCGCTTGCCATCCGGATCGTCCTTGTACCAGAGGACCCGGAAGCAACCGAGGTCGCCGTTGCAGCCGCCAACCGGGACGTCGACAGTGCCCACGCGCACCCGGTGTACATCGCCCCATGCCACGTCCGAGCTTCCGTAGTGCCGCACCGTCTCACCCACGGCCCACGTGAATGCCTCCACGGCGCGCGCAGGAAAGCGGATTCCGCGCGGCGTTGAAGCCGGCGCGGAAGTGCTCCACGGCTGCGCGTACATCGTGTCGGCGCGCGCGCCCTCTATGTACCGGCGCCACCAAATCTCGAATAGCACACCGCCGCGGCTCGTCGGCGCCACGGTTTTGTCCCATCGCGCGATGGCCTCGATCGCCTGCGCCACGTCCGGCGCGGGGTGCGACGCGCGCACCGCGGCCACGAGATCATTGCGCACGCGATCGGCTAGCAGCATTCGGTACGAGTGCTTGAGTGCCAGCACGTCATCCAAGCTCAGCTTGCGGTTGGTGTCTATGAGGTCGATCGCGAGCTGGGTACGCAGCCCGAGCTTGGGCTCGGGGAAGTAAGCGGGATAGCGCGAGCGATCCAGCACCTGGTGCATGTTGGTGTAGTACGGCGGATCGTTGGAGTTCTGCACGTATCCGCCTTTCGGATTGAGCAGCTGCGGCAGGGAGTCAAAATCCACATAGCGTGTCCATGCGTCGGACGTGCGGTGGACTGGCACTGCCACACTGTCGCCGCCGCTCGGCTGCGGCAGTGCGGGGATGGACGCGTTCCACACGTAGAAGATGTTTCCCGCGCGGTCGGCATATGTGAAGCTCGAGTTGATGCGGGCGCGCATGCGCATCGCGTCCTTCCACTCCGCGAGCGAGTGCGCGCGCATCATACGCAGAAACTGCTCGCCCCCTCGCACGTCACCGTCGCCGGCGGCGCGCAGCACGTAGATCTTGCCGCCACCCCGGTAGATCACCGGTCCGAGCGAGGTGCGCCACGATTCGCGCGTCTCACTCGACAATCCCGTGCCGTTCCGGAACTCGACTGTGACCAGCTCGCGCTCCAGCGGCACGGACGCGCCGTCGAGCAGGTAACGGTCCACGCGCGTGGAATCGACGTCGAGGGCGTATATCTGGGTGAGCAGCGGAGCGTTGTTCGTCGTGGACCAGCCGAGATACCGGTTGAATCCACCGATCACGGCGAACGGGCTGCCGACGCGGAAGTCGCCGTAGAAGTCGACAACACCAGGCACTGTGAAATGTGCCTCGTAGTAGCCTGAGTTCCAGTTGAGGTGCGGATTGCGCAGCAGGATGGCGTGTCCCGACTTTGTGCGACTCGGCGCGAAGGCCCAAGCATTGGAACCCTCGTCGGGTGGATCCTCGCCCTCCGGCAGCGCCGACGCGTCATCCGCCCGCTGCACCGAGCGCCGCACGCTGGGATCCAGCCGCGCGACGAAGCGTGCACCCTGGTCCGCAGTGACTACGTTCACGTCGTGCGCCAGTACATCGTACCCGGTGAACCGGGGAGCGAATCCGCTGGGAAACTCCTCCGCGTGCAGCTCGACGTAACGGTTCACGCCCTCCGCGAATCCGTCGTACACGTCGCGCGTCGCACGGTCGAGCGTCGGATATCCAGCGACGGCGCTCGCGTACGTGAGCCGGGCCGCGAAGTCGTGCTCAATGCTGTCGCGTCCGAACCAGCGTCCCATCTCGCCGCGCGAACGCAGCAGTCCCATGGCGACGCGAGAGCCGTAGTCCTCCATCTGTACGTAAGCGAGCGCGTACGCCGCCGATTCGAGGTTGTCAGCCCGGATGTGCGGCACGCCGTGCGTCGTGCGCCGCACCTCGACATGGCGCACGACGTCGCCGGGCGCGCGCGTCTGGGCCTCCACGGTTGTGGAAGCCCAGACGAGGAGCGGGGTGGTAAGTAGCAGCCAGCATCGCCAGGAGACTGTATGCGCGTTACCGCCGTGCGAGCGACGTCTCGGCGAAACTGACGTCTTCATGCGTTGCGATCGATGCAGGACTGCCCAGCCGGCAAGTTCGGATTGTTCTGCTCGGCCTGCGGGACGGGGAAATTCACGTCAGTGCCGTACTGGCCGCCCTTATGCCATGCACCCGTCGGGAAGACGGTCTCTGCCGGCCGCTTGTAGTACTTGATCAGGCGGCGCAGGTCACCCACCCGGTGGCCGGTCGAGAACAGCCAGAAAGCACGCTCACGGAATAACAGATTCACCCGGGCCACGTCCGTCCCTGGATCGGTCAGGGTCGCCGGCAGCCCCGCCACGCCGCCCTCGGTGCGAGCCTGATTGAGCTTCTGGATGAACAGCGGATAGTTCCCCACCCTGTACGCCGCCTCAGCCTCGATCAGCCGCGCCTCGACACCGCCGACGATCGTCACGGGGTTGTCGCGCGCGGGCCAAATCATCTGGACGAGCAAGGGCTGCGTCAGGTCGTCCCGCGTCTTCGAGGTGACTCCGATCGCCTTGCACGCCGCGTCGCCGCCCGTGCACACGGGGATGCGTGGATCCTTTGCGGTCGCGAAGTTCAGACCGTTGGTGCCCTCGTTCGTGCTGACGCTGTAACGTCGCGCGACATTGTTGTACACCCAGACCTGATTGTCGTTGGTGGACTGCGAGTGTAGCATCTGGTACGTGAAGTTCGTCGGCACCCCGGCAACCGCCAGTGCCGCGTCCTTGGGGCGGTCCAGATTGAGCAGGATCCGGCCGCGCGTCACCAGCAGCGCATTACGCACCTTCGCATCCGCCGCCGAGCTCCCGGTGAGGAGCGCCAGGCCGCTGTCGGCGTGCGCGAGCGCCTGCTCGAATGCCGCCTGCGTGGTGATCGGCGAGCCGTACTGCTCCACCCCATCGACGACGCTGCTGAGGATGAGGCCATTGCAGTAATGCTCGCCCATCAGGTCCTCGACATACGCCTGAACGAAATACATCTCGGCCACGTCAGCGACAGGGCCGGTGGGATTGTATTGCTTGAGCAGCGCCGCAGCCTGCCGAGCCGATAGCCGCGCGCGGTTCAACAACCGGTCAACATCGGTCAGAAAATTGTTCTGCGGAGTGATGACGCGCTGGTCAACCTCCTGCCTGGCGATGAATGAATCCCCGTTGATCCATTCATCGGCGAACAGTCCGCTGAGAAGGAAGAGACCTTCCGAGCCGCTGCTCCCGCCACTCGTCGCGGCGTTGAGTCGTCCGAGCGCGCCGAGGCGCACCGCGGATGCTCCGGCCGCCGACTGTACGTCGTTCGGGTTGATGATGTCAGGGTCCTTGACACTCAGAACCTCGCTGACGTTGCAGGCGGCCAGCGCGAGCGTGCCCGCAGCCACGACCGCAAGTGATGCTGCCGAAGCTGCCCGGCGCAACCGGGAGTGGCGCGAACGTGCTCTCATGTGTGAAGTCATTCGAAGTGTCATCCTAGAAGCCGAGGGAAAAGCGGGCCACGTAATATGTCGGCGGCCCGAACGCCTGGAACTCCGAGGGAGCATTGCCCGTGGTGCCGAACGCCTCTGGGTCCACTCCCTTGTACTTTGTCCAGAGGATGCCGAGGTTGCGGGCCGCGAGAGTGAGGGTCAGGCTTTGGCCGTGAAACGCCCGAGCGGTCCACTGCCCGGGAGCCGTGAAAGTAAGATTGAGTTCGCGGAAGCGGATGAAATCGCCGGGCTCGATAAAGCCCGCGACAGTGCGACTCGGAGTCTCGCGCACCGCGACTGTACGCGCCTGCTCGAACAGCGACGAGGCCGGATTCACCAGGCCCGAGCAGTTGTTACGGCTTGCGCACCGGATCCGCTCAGTGTTGTTGTAGAGCTTGTGGCCGCCCTTGTAGTCGATCATCGCACCCAGGCGGAAGCGGCGCTGGAAAAACTCAAAGCCGTTGGTCAATGCGGCCTCGACTCTCGGGCTGGAGTAACCGAGGAACGCCGCCGTGTCGCCAACGATAACCTCGCTCAGTGTCACGTCCTTGTTGTATTCGATGATCCCGTTCTTGTTCTTGTCCTCGTAGCCAATCAGCGGGCGCGACCACCAGCCATTGAGCGGATAGCCCTCGCGCTGCTGGATCGTCGTGCCGACTAGCGGAGGCACCCCGCCGAGGCTCACGAGTGTGTTGTTGTTCGTGGACCCGTTGAGTGTCACGTCCCAGCCGAACCCGGCGCGCTGAACGAGCTGCGCCGTGACCAGCGCTTCCCACCCCGTGTTGCGCACCTCGCCGAGGTTCTCGAAACGCGCCGTCGCCCCTGTGCCAAGCGACGGCGGCAGGATGCGGCTGATGAGCGCATCCCTGGACGACTTGTGGTAGTACGTGAGCTCGGTGGTGAGGCGGCTGCTGAAGAACGTGCCGTCCACACCGGCCTCGAACTCGGACGAGCGCTCCGGCTTCAGATCCCGGTTGCCGAGTGTGCTGAAAACAAGACCGGGTGAATCACCACTCTCGGTTCGCGTGGTCGCCGCCGAGAAGAACTGCACGGCATCGATGGTACCGGGCTGCACGCCAGAGGCACCGTACGCGCTGCGCAGCCGAAGCTGGTTCAGCCAGCTTGGCTTCGGGAAGAATGGCTCGTCCGACGCGACCCACGACAGCGCGAGCTTGGGGTAGAAGACCGTCTTGAAATTGGCGCCAAAGGCGCTGTTGCGATCCGAGCGGACAGCGCCGGTGAGGAACAACCGGTCATTCAACGCGACGCGTTCCTCCACGAAGCCGCCCAACGTGCGGCTCTCGCTGGTGCTCTCATCGGCCGTAAGCTGCCCGGCCCCGCTGATCGTCGTCGCGCCGGGTGACAGGCTAATGCCGGTCGCGCCGTTGCGATCGGACAGGATACGCGTGAACTGTACGCCCGCCGTCGTCTTCGACTCGAGAGCGTCCGAAAGCCGGCGCGTGGCCGTGGCGCTGCCGTCGGCGGTGTAGGTGAAGAAGTTAGTGCGGTTATCGACCTTGAAACCGAGCCGGCTGTCGCCGCCCAGATCGGGGCAGGCGGCGAAACGGCAGAGCTGGGTGTCCGTTTGGTTGATGTAATCCACGCCGAAGTTGCCCCGCGCGGCCAGCCACGCGGTCGGCCGCCAGTTCCCGTTGGCCGAAGTAATGACGCGCTGAATGGCCTGGGTGCTGTTCCTCTGATACACATCGCGCGGAGTGAACGCGCGATACCCGAACAGCGTGTCGCCGGCCGCGTTGACGTTGTACTTGAAGCCGGGGCCACCATATGTGTTGCCCGCGACGCCGTTGATGCCGGAGTCGTCACTCGTTGGTAGTCGCAGCTTCTGCGAGATGTAGCCGGTGTTGAACGCGATGTCTGCCTGGGGCGACAATGCCATGTTGAAGTTCGCGCGAGCCGTCACCCTGCCGAGGTGATTCGGGCGCTGCTCCTCGGGGAGGAGTGCGCGGCCGTGCGCGGCGAGATATCGCTGATCAAACTGGGGGACCGTGAGGACCCCGTTCTCGCCTTCCCACTCGCCGTGCAGGAAGTAACGCAGCGCCTGGGAGCCGCCGCCCAACTGCAGACCATGCGCCTGTCGGTAGCCGACGCCGTTCGGCGTTGCGTCCGGATCGTTGTACAGGTTGTAGCTCGTGACGCTGTCCTGCATGCACACACCAGCGGCGCTCTGGGTCAGAAAACACTGCACGGTGTTGGCGGTGGTGGAATTCGTGGTGGACGTCGTGCCGGTCCGCCAGGCGCGGTACGCGGTAGGGTAGTCGTTCCGATCCACGTGCGCGCCCTGCTCGGTGAAGTAGGTCAGTTGCGGGCGGCCGACGACGCCATGCTTCGTCGTGATGACGATGACGCCGTTCGCGGCATCGGTGCCATACAGCGTCGCGGCCGACGGGCCACGCACGACCTCGATGTTCTCGATCTCCTCGGGATTGAGATCGTTCACGCGAGCCGGCAGGGTACCGCCGACGCTGATCGTCGAGGAGCCCGTGGCACCTTCCACGCGGACGCCATCCACGATGTAAATCGGGTTGTTGGTAAGCGACAGCGAGCTCGTACCTCGGATACGGATGCGAGTGCCCGCGCCCGTCTGTGTGCCTGGAACCACCAACACGCCGGGTGCGCGTGAGGTGAGCAGGTCACCGACGTTAGCGACGGCGCGGGTCGCGACGACCGCTGCCGCGTTGACCTGGGCGATGGCGTTCCCGACCGTGACAGCCCGCTGCTGCCCCGTGGCCGTCGTGACGACGCCCTCCAGTTGCGTGGCGACCGGCTGCAGGGAGAAGTCGGCCGCGACCGACTGGCCTGCAGCAACTGGGACGGACCGCGTCTGCTCCGCGTACCCAATGCGAAGCACACGTAGTGTGTGCGTTCCCGCGGGTACGTTGCGAATCGTGTATCTCCCTTCCGCGGTCGTCGCCGCGGCCAGGTTCGTCCCGACAACGGTGATGCGGACTTCGGGAATTGGTTGGTTGCTCCCTTGCGCTGTAACTCGGCCGTTGAGGCTTCCCGTCTGCGCGGCCGCCATACCGGCCGAGGACGCCAGCAGCACGAACGCGCCAACCGCGCTACGTCCTAAGAGGCGAAACTGATCAGCAATCATGTCCATGTGTCCTGATGGCGTGAGGAGGGGTCAATCGTGTTACTCTGCGGCGGGTCAGTAGCCTCGCGCGCGCCGCATTTGGATAACGGCTGCGCGGTCGCGCTACGGCGGAGCGGTAGGAATTAGCAACGAACACGGTTTCTCCCATCGATAGAGAATCGCTGCCGAGCGTCGTGCGTCCAGCCGCGCGTGGTTAAGGCCGCGGCCGGATGACGTTGCAAATTGTGGAACTGCGTTCTAGCATTTTCAACGCAGGCCTAGTATCGTCCCGCATCCGCCGCGGCGCAAGAGGGAGCTCGATCCTGACCTCCACACCGCACCTCCACGGGACGCAAGGCGCTCACGTTGCCGAGCTGCAGCGTCCAACAGGTCTCACTCACTTCTCCCAGGAAAGAGCTGTGCTGCAGAAGAGCATGAGTGTCCTAGAGTTGTTTTCTCCCACGCGGCGTGAGATCGGTGTCATCGAAGCGGCCGACCAGCTTGGACTTCCCAAGGGAACGATGTCGCGTTGGCTCAGCGCGATGGCAGCCGCCGGTTTCCTGGATCGCGATCCCACGTCGCTGCGGTATCGGCTCTCCACACGCATTGCCGTGCTCGGTGAACTCGCCCGTGACGCCAGCAGTCTGCAGCGGCTCGCACTCCCCGAGCTTCAATGGCTGGCCACGACCACAGGGGAAACATCCAACCTCGCGGTGCTGGTCGGCACCGAGGCCATGAACATCTTGGTCGTGGAGAGTCCACGACCAATCATGCACACGGGCTGGATCGGTCGCCGGCTACCCTGTCATGCCACCGCGGCCGGAAAGTCGTTGATCGCATGGCATAGGCCGGCGGAGATCAGACGGCTGCTTCCGGCCAAACTGCAGAAGCTCGCGTCCCGGACCATCACCGACATGGACGACTTCCTGGAAGAGTTGGTCCAGGTTCGTGCCCGGGGATACTCGATCGCATGGGCAGAGATGGAGGACGACCTGGCGGCGGTCGGCGCGCCGGTTCGCAATCATACCGGACTGGTGGTCGGCGCACTCACCATAGGCGCTCCGGTATCCCGTGTTCCACCGGACAGGCTCGCGTCCTATAGCGAGCCCGTTCTCAAGGCCGCCAAATCACTGTCGGAGCAGCTCGGCTGTCATCGCGCCGACCAGTCGGGGTAACTACGGCCGTTGCGATCCTGCGCGCCTGATCGCCTGCCCCGCAAGGACGCCGGTGTAGCGGCCACCATCGACCGCCAGCTTTCCGTTCACCAGGACGTACCGCATGCCCGTCGCCAACAACGTCGGCGCTTCGTACGTCGCTCGATCGGCAACAGTTCTGGGATCGAACACGATGACATCGGCATAGTTACCTGGCGCGAGCGTCCCCCGCCGTTGGAGTCCGAGTGTCTTGGCCGTGAGTGCGCTACTCGCGTGCACGGCTTGCGGTAGCGTTATGACATGCCGCTTGTAAACGTACTCACGCAATTTCCTCGGAAAGGTGCCGTACTTTCGGGGATGACCGCCAGAACCATCGGAGCACGTCATCACGAACGGCTGCACCATGAATTTGTCGATGTCGGCGTCCTTCATGTTGAACGACGCTACGCTTGCGTCGCCATGCTTGATGACATCGAGCGCCGCGTCGATCGGTGACACGTGGCGCGCGGCTGCCACCTGGTCCAACGTCTTCCCAAAGATATTCTGAGCGACGCTCGTGTCGCCGCGACTGGTTATGAGCAGCGCGCTCGCGCCCCCGCGACGGTGCAGGTTCTCACGCATCTCCGCCACGAGTCGCACGTGAGTGGCGGAGTCGGCAATGCGAGCGAGCAGCGAATCACGTCCGCCGGCCTCTGCCCAACGCGGCAACAACGCCGCACCCACGCTCGTTCCCGACGCTGTGTACGGATACTGGCACGCAGTCACATCAATCCCCGTGGCTCGCGCATGTTTGATGAGCGCGATCACGGTATCACTCTGACGCCAGACGTCGGCGCCGAGTGCCTTGATGTGCGAGATATGGATTGGGATGTGCGCCTCGCGACCGATGCTGATGGCCTCATTCACCGCACCTATAAGGCCGACCGTGTACGAGCTCTCGTCGCGCAGGTGCGTATCGTAGATCCCGCCGTGCTGGGCCGCGACTTTCGCGAGCGCGATCACTTCTTCGGTTGATGCGTAGCTCCCCGGTGCATAATACAAACCAGTGGACATTCCGAGTGCGCCAGCATTCATTGCGCGGGCGACGAGCGTCCGCATGCTATCGACCTGGGCCGGTGTTGGCTTTGCGTCGGACATCCCCATCACGTTACCACGTACGGAACCCTCGCCGATGAAGAGCGCGGCATTGGTGCCGATCCCCTGGCGCTGCCACGTGTCCAGGGTCTTCGCGATGTCCAGCGGGCTGCTACCGTCGTTTCCGGTCACGACCGTGGTGACGCCCTGCATCAGATAGTTCACGTTTCCGTGGCGGGCGGGGCTGGAGAGGTCTCCTTCCGTGTGCGTGTGCGCATCAATGAAACCGGGAGTGATGACGAGTCCCGAGGCGTCGATAACGCGGGTGGCACGCACATGCGCACGCGGTGCGTTACCGACGAAGATGATTCGATCACCGCGGATCGCGACATCGGCCAGACGCGGAGCAGCACCGGTACCATCGACCACCGTGCCGCCGCGTATGAGCACGTCCGCGGAGTCAGTCTGAGCGCCGGCAGCCGATACAGTCGTGATTGCGCCGATGGAGCAGAGGCAGCAAGCCGGGAAGAAGAAAGACGCGAACGGGCGACGAAGGCGAAGCATCATGATACGGATCAGCATTCGGATCAGCTCTGGTTGGGTCGCGGTTAAATGGACTCAGCGCATATATTGGCTCAGCGCGCTGCATAACGCCACCCGACAATACGCTACGCCCTCCCTGACCGCTGGCGGGCCGCTCCCGCGGTCGGTGCACCGGCCGTACCGTTCCACCGCTACGATCCAGCACTTCCGCCACTCTCACCCGGCACAGTGAAGCAGATCCAGATGACAGTGCGAGAGGTACCGGTTCGCATCCGGCCCGATACATTCGTCGCTGCATGGACGTTTGATGGCGACGTACCTGGGCCAATAGTGCACGTACGCATTCCGGCCACATTTGGAAATGCCAGGACTCACGTCCGAGCACTTCGCGCCCTGGGTGGCTACACTGGTGGCGACAGAGACGCATGTACCAGGACGATCCGCTGTCGCGTGAGCAGCCGGATCGAAGCAAACAATTCATAGACACTACCATGTCATCAATGCACCGCACAGTAGAAGGTGAAGTTCTGGTTCATCATCTCACGCAAGACGAGTGGATGATCGATCCCGTTCTACTTGCTAAGCACGGGCGTACTGCGCGCACGCTTGTGAAGGAAGGACCGCTCCGGCTCACAATGATTGCCATAGCAGCCGGCGGGGACCTCCCCACGCATAGCACCGACGGGCCTGTCAGCATACATGTTCTACAGGGGGCTGTCGTGTTCCAGGCACTAGGCGAGGAGTATTCACTGAGCAGCGGCGACGTGCTCGTCCTGGCACCGAGCGTGGAGCATTCCGCACGTTCGGCAACGGGCTGCCTGTTCCTCCTCACCGTCGTACACACACCATCGGCAGGCTCACGGGTCGCGAGCGAATGATACAAGCGTGATTGACACTTCGGAGGGATTTGCAAGATGATGCTGCATGAGCGCTGGTTCACGGACGAGGCACTGTATCCGGTTCAGGTCGACCGCTGGGCCTCGCCGCAGAGCCTGACCCCTATGGCCATCGCTCTCGCTGTCACGGCAATCACATTTGCGCTGTGGCGCGTGCGCGGCCGGCGCACCGTTGCTCTGGGCCCCATGCAGCTCGGGATGCCCTGGGAGAACTACGAACGGCTCCTCTCCTGGATGCCACTCGTGATCGGTGTCCATACCGGGGTGACACTGCTGGTGGGTGGCATTACCCGTGATCTGTTCATCCCAAACCTCCCCCTTCCAGTCAATCTGCTCGGCGGCCTGCTGGGACTGGCCGAGATTGCCATAGCGCTGAGCTTCATCTACGGCGCTCTAACACGCGCAGCCGCCGCCGCGCTGGCACTGACCTGGCTCGTTGGCGTGATCTACTTCGGACCCGTGCGGCTGATAGAGCACACCGAGCTTCTCGGTGTCGCCTTCTTTCTGTTCGCAACGGGACGCGGTCCTCTTGCGTTCGACATGGCGTTGGAGCGATTGCACCGGCCCAGCGCCAGACTCCTCCCGTACGCGGTGCCAGTGCTGCGCGTGTGTACCGGATTCGGGCTCGCTGTGGTCGCCTTCACGGAGAAGCTATGGAATCTTCCCATGGGTCTGGCTTTCCTATCGACCCACCACTTCAACTTCCTATCCGGAATCGGACTTCCAGTCTCCGACACGATGTTTCTACTTCTGGCCGGCACGGTGGAGCTGACCATCGGGCTGATCCTGATGTCCGGTGCGTACGTGCGGCTGCTGATCCTTGTCACGCTCATCCCGTTCAACCTCACGCTCCCATTCCTCGGCTGGCGCGAACTGGTCGGCCATCTTCCCATCTACGGAATTCTGGCGCTGCTACTGCTAACGGGCGAGGAGAAGCGAGACGGCTAGGAAGCTCTGACCGAAGGACTGGACGACGCGACCGCCGCAAACGGTCCTGGCTCGGTGGTCGCGGGAGGCGGTAGGGGAAACCCAGATGTTTCACGCGCAGAAACTTTACAAAACTTCCACGGTGCCCTGACAGATTCATAGGCCCTGTTTTCCTACCTTCCAGACAGCCAATAACAGCACGTAATCGTGCTCGGAGGATAGGATGATCCCATTCAGAACGTTTGCACCTATTGCTGTCGTAAGCATTGTTGGAATCAGCGCCACGGGAGCACTCAACGCGCGCCACCGCGCGCACGGTTCAACGGCTTCACGACGGAGACGGAGCGGCGCTGCCACCGTCGCTGCCGATGTCAGCCACGCTTTCACACGAGGAACTCAGAGGACTCCCGAGACCGGTAGTGCGCTACTTCCAGTTCGCGCTTACTTCGGGCCAATCATGGATACGGCGCGCACGCTTCAGCCAGACGGGAGAGTTCGCATTGCATGCCGGTGAGTGGAGATCGTTCACCGCCTCGGAGTATTTTTCGGTCAACCCTCCCGGGTTCGTATGGGACGCCAATATCCGCATGGCGCCAATCCTTCTAGTGCACGTGCGCGACAGCTACATCCATGGCGAGGGTGTGATGTACGGCAAGCTTGCGTCGATCGTTCCCGTCGTCAACCAGCGTGGCACACCGGAGATGGCGTCAGGAGAACTCCTGCGGTACCTCGCCGAGGCGGTGTGGCTTCCGACTGCGCTCCTGCCGAGTGCTGGGGTGTCGTGGGCTCCGGTCAGCGACACCGTAGCGATCGCTACGCTCACCGATGGCCGGACCAGTGCGGCGCTCGACGTCTACTTCGGGGAGCACGGAGAGATCGTTCGCATTGCGACGTTCCGCTATCGTGACGTGGATGGGACGCCAGTGCTCACGCCGTGGGTGGGACACTTCGGGGATTACCAGCGTGTCAGCGGAATGATGATCCCGATGTCGGGTGATGTGGAGTGGGTGCTGCCCGGAGGACCATCCCCATACTGGCGCGGCCACATAGTCAGCGCAGATTACGAATTCGCACCGACAGTCCCCGCGGCAAGAACTCCGGCAAGTAGCAGGCGCCTTACCTACGCTCGCGGACCTGATACACTTCCATAGTACGCTTCCCAGGATACAGTATCGTGCCACACAAGCCTACTCAGCCGCCACAACTCTCCGATCTGGTGCACACGCCGACAACCCGTCGCGTCTTCCTTGCGCGTGCCTCGGCTCTTGGAGTTGCCCTTCCTGGCTTCGGTGCCGCCCTGGCAGCCTGCTCGAAGACGGAGCCGAGTAGCGGAGACGCGGTGGAGCATGCTCCAGCCGCTGGTGCAGCGCCTGGTACTGTGCGCAAAGCGTACTGCAACCGCAACCGCATCTGCCGCCCAATCCGGACAGCCGGCTGGACACGGCACTCAACCACGGTACGCACCCGTCGTCCGCAACGCCGGGTTCCACGGTCCGCCCGGCCAACGTGCCATTCCACCGCTACCACCCGACGCTCCCGCTGCTGTCACCAGGCACGGTCAAGCGCATCCACATGACCGTACGCGAGGTACCGGTTCGCATTGCACCAGATACCGTAGTCGCCGCGTGGACGTTCGACGGTGACATACCGGGTCCGAATCGTGCACGTGCGGCAGGGTGACACCGTGGAGTTCACGCTCACCAATCAGGGAACATTGCCGCACTCCATGGATTTTCACGCAGCGCAGATCGATCCCAAGGTGGCGCTCCGATCGGTGCCCGCCGGCCAGTCAATCTCGTACACCTTTCGACCCAAGTACGCGGGCCCGAACCTATCGTGCGGCTTTCACGTCGTCGGCGAGCAGTTCGACACCGTGTATCTCGGTTCTCCACCACAGAGCGCCATCCACGGCGTGCAGACGTTCGATCTCACCACCGGCGGCGGCATGATCTTCGAACTCGTCACCGACGTACCGGGCGAGTTTCCTTTCGTCAATCACAGCTTGGGCCACGGACAGAAAGGTGCAAACGGAATGCTCATTGTCGAGGCGTAGGATGTTGCGCCTGATATTATCCCTAGGCACATCGTGACCACGCTAGCGGTCAAGCGCACGGTAAACTGCATGAGTGACATACAGGATGGAGATCTCCACGACACACTCGTCGCGTTCTATGCGATCGTGGGTGACGA
>JBBSHV010000019.1:0-23922 GCA_038232435.1 Gemmatimonadales bacterium
AGCGAAGAGACGCGCGTCCACGCGCCGCCGTCCAAAAGCCACCTCTTCAGCGGCCGGACGCAGCACGACGAAGCGGACCTGAATAGCAAGAAAACTCGGCAGGTGAAAGACGCCGAGAAGCACAAGCATGTTGCCGGAGACGAATGGTCGGAGAAGACCGCGCGTGCCAGCGCCAAACGGAAGAGCTAGCACAGGCAAGTACGGGAACTATAAGGACCAGATTGGGAGCGGTGCTCACGAGAGCGCCGCTCCCGCATGAACCGGTGCTCAAGTACTGGTCAGTACTTCCTCTCCTACCCACGTGGCCCCAGGCTCGAGCTCCACTGGACCGGTAACACGCGCGCTCTCCACGCACAGCATGTGGCGGTAGTCCTCCGGCTCCATGTCAGCAAGCGCCGCGGTGGCATCGCGCCAGGGATTCCAGACGACCCAATCGCCAAAGCCGTGCGCTTCGATCGAGGTTGAGCTTGATCCAATGGCCGAGGCGATAGCGACTTCCCGCGGCCCCGCGATGTAGATGCGGTCGGTCTCGGAACGAATCGGCAAGGCCGGGGATTCCTCAAGGCAACGCGTGCCGGCCGCTGTCTTGTCGATGTACGTGAGGCCAGCCAGGCCAACCACGCGGGCCGAGTCAATCGAGTCCACGGCGAAATAGTTGTGCAGCGCGGAAACGAAGGTGAAGCGGGAGTCTCCGGTATTGATGATTCTGAGGCGCACGCGCAACTCGACAGTCAGCTCAACCGCCAGCTCGGCCAGAAACGGATACGGCCACAGTGCGCGCGTGCTCTCGTCATCAGTGGTTCGGAAGGACGCCGCCGATTCCGTGTGACTCACGAGCGACCAGCGCCGCGTGCGTAGTAAGCCATGCTTTGGCAACGGTCCCGTTCCGAACTGCGGGAAAATGACCGGGATGCCACCTCGAATCGCCGCCCCACCGTCTAACCGCGCGCGCCGGCTCAAGTAGATCCGCTCGCGTCCCTCAACGTCGATCCAGCTCAGTACCTGTGCCCCATACGACGTTACGCTCGCGCTGCTCCCGGAGGAGTGCGCGAGCGTAATTGCGCCATCAACAGCGCCTTCAACGTCACCGTCGTGCGCGTCCGTCGTGCTCACTTTAGCAGACGCTTCAGCCGATGTGGCAGCTCGCCAGCCCGCGCTTCTCCAGATACTGCTGATGGTAATCTTCCGCGGCATAGAACGTCGTCGCGGGGACAATTTCCGTAACAATCGGGCGCTTGAACCGGGCATTCTGACTCATTAGTTCTTTGGACCGCTCGGCCAGCTCCTTCTGCTCTTCATCAGCATAGAAGATGGCGGAGCGGTACTGGGTGCCGACGTCCGGCCCCTGACGGTTGAGCGTTGTCGGGTCGTGGTTGTTCCAGAAGACATCGAGCAGGGCGTTGTATCCGACCTCTGCGGGGTCAAATTCAACTTCGACAACTTCCGCATGTCTCGTGGTGCTGCTGCAGACGTCCTCATACGAGGGATTGTCGAGCATCCCCCCTTCGTAGCCGACTGCGGTCGCGACCACGCCCGGAATCTGGCGGAAGGCAGTTTCGACACCCCAGAAGCATCCAGCGCCGAATGTGGCTTTGTTGGTCATCGTGATGGTACTAGTTGAAAGGATTAGTCTATCGGTCCGGGCGAATCACTGGTCATCCGCGGTCTCTTCTACGGTCTCGTCCGGCGGAGAATCCAGCAGACGGATCGCGCGCACGGCATTAGCGTGCTGGACGGCGATCCGCACACCATGCGAGAAAGTGAGTGCCGGGTATAGCCCGCCAGCGTCATCGCCCAGAATCACGGATGGAATATCGTGTGCATCGAGTGCCGCCTGGGCGATGTGCGCCGAAATGGCGTCGGCGAAAGTGCGAATTACAACGAGATCCCGATGCGTTTCCGCCATAAAGCGAAGTTAGCGCGATTGACGTGATGCGCGACGAAACAGCACCGCCGCCTGGCGCGCCAACTCCATTTGCGGATGCGACTACGGGCGGGGGTGTGTCCCGTTTGTGCGGGTCCCAGTCCCAGTCATTCCAGTTCCAGTCATTCCGCCGCGCATGCTGTCGCGCATTTTGCCCATGCTGTCGTGCATCATTCCGGTATCGTGCATCATTCCGGTATCGCGCATCATTCCAGTAGTGCCGTTCATGGTACCGATGGTGCCATTATCCGTACCTGTCATGCCGGTGCCATTCATGGCGCCGGTCGTAGTGCCGGCGGTGCCCATCATGCCGGTAGTGTCCGTGGCGGCGGTGTTACTTCTGCCGCATGCAACGACCGCCGCAGCGGCAGTGGCCAGGATTAGTGCTTTGGGAATGGGAAGGCGCATTTGAAACTCTCAGGAAAGGTGAAGGAGTGGCAGAGGCGGCAGATGTCGCTCTTCTCGAAACAACCAGTGTTCCTTCGGAGGCACAATAACCGCCAGGCCGCTCCTGCCAGCGCGAATACTCGTGTCTGCGGTTGGTGCAGCGCTGCCGGAATCTCCGCGAACACTCAGAACTCACCGATAAAGCCGATCTCCGGGGTCAGCTCGTGACCCAGCTCATCCCTCACGCGGCTCTGAGCCAGAGCGATCAGGTCACGTACGTCCCTGGCCGTCGCGCCCCCAAGATTGACCATGATATTCGCGTGGATGTGCGAAATCTGCGCACCCCCAATCCGATGCCCCTTGAGCCCCATCTGGTCCACCAGCCTGCCGGCGCCTATCCCCTCGATCTTGCGAAAGATGGAACCCGCCGACGGATGGAACTGGAGCCACGGGTGACGCGCACCGCGCCAGCTCAGGTTTTCCTGCATGATGCGGTGCATCACCGCGGGATCACCGCGCGACAGTCGAAATGTGACCGCGAGTGCCCAGTCCGCACGATGATGAAAGACCGAGTCGTCGTACCCAAACGCGAGGTAGTCCGGGCCTACCGTCTCTCGCTTTCCTTCGGCGCTCAGGATGTCGCACGACTGCACGACTTCCGCGATGAACATTGTCCGCTCCCGTTCGGGCGCTGGACTCAGAAAGTGTAGATTCTGCCAGATCGCTCCGCCAACGGTGCTGGGGATTCCAACGTAATGTTCCAGTCCGGACCATCCCCGCTCTACCGCCTCGGGAATGATATCGCCCATCACCACGCCGCTCTCGGCCCACAGTCGTCCACCGTCGTCAAAGTGGAAGTGCCGCGCGCCGTTGCGGATGACGAGGCCACGAAAGCCGCGATCGCCAACGAGAATGTTGGCGCCTAGGCCTAGGACGAAAAAGGCGACGCCGAGCTCCCGCGCGGCGGAAATGGTGGATGCCAGATCATCCGCGGAGGTCGCGGTGTAAAACAGATCCGCCGGACCGCCGATGCGGAAAGTGGTATAGGGGGCGATCGGCTCGTTGCGGGCCAGCTTGGTTGGATCGAGCCGCGCGATCAGCGCATCGTATGGCATAAGCGATGGCGTATATCCGGCGACGTCCCGCGCGGTATTCTGTTGGATCATAGCTTTATGATTCTTTTTCGGTGCTTAACGGTCAGGAGCGACATGGCCTGATACGCCCTGAAATATACGGCGTCCGGGCCTCTCTCCCGGATCTGGTGGTTCCACGCAATTGAGGCAGATGAAGACTAAAATCGCGCGCCAGATGCTGGCGCTACTATCGTTCGTCGCTGTCGTACCGATGGCGCTACAGGCGCAGCGGGCGGAGCTGGAGAAGATCATCAAGCGGCGTGTGCTCCCCAACGGTCTGGAAGTGATCGTTGTGGAGAATCACGGCGTTCCGCTAGCGACGGTCGAAGTGAACGTGCGTAACGGCTCATTCACGCAGACATCGGAATATGCTGGGCTCGCGCACATGTACGAGCACATGTTTTTCCGCTCCAACGCCGCGCATCCGCGCAGCGACCTTTATCTGGACCGCGCGGCACAGCTTGGCGCTGTGTTCAACGGCACTACTCAGGAAGAGACGGTAAGCTACTATCTCACCGTTCCAACGGACTCCGTGCGCGGCGCCATTCAGTGGCTCACGCCGGCCCTTCGTTCGCCACTGTTTCTGGAGAACGAACTTGCGGTCGAGAGACAGGTTGTGATCGGGGAGTACGACCGAAACGAATCCAGTCCCTTCTTCCAGCTCCAGCGGCAGATGGACATGAAGCTGTATCCGGGCAACTACTCGCGCAAAAACGTCATCGGTGACCGGCAGGTGGTAGCCACCACCACGCCGGAAAAGATGCGCTTCATCGAGCACAAGTATTACATCCCGAACAACTCGGTCATGATCGTCGCGGGCGACGTCAAGCCCGACAGCATCTTCGCCGCCGCGGCCGAACAGTTGGGAAGCTGGAAGCGCGGACCCGAACCGTTCGTCACCGATCCGATTCCGGAGATTCCACCGCTCAGGTCGAGTGATGCGGTGATCGCCGAGGCGCCAGTAAACGCGGTGACGGTGCTACTGCAGTGGCAGGGGCCAAGTGTTGGCACGGATCCCAAGTCGACCTATGCGGCTGACGTGTTCTCCGATCTGCTGAACGATCCACGCTCACTTTTCCAGCAGCGTCTTGTCGACTCCGGCTTGTGGCAGAGCGTGGGTGTCAACTACTACACGCTCAATCATACCGGTCCGATCACCATCAGCGGCCAGGCCTCGCCGGAGAAGCTGCGTGAGGCGCTCGCCGCTCTCGACGCCGAGATCCTGAAGGTGGACGACGCTGGCTACTTCGATCCGGAAGAGCTGGAGGCAGCGAAGCAGCATCGCGCTGTAACGTCCGCCTTCGATCGCGAGCGAGCATCTGGCTTCGCGCACACACTCGGGTTCTGGTGGAGCGTCGCCAGCCTGGAATACTACATGGGATACGTGGACAACATGGCACAGCAGACCGTCGGCGACACGCGCGCATACGCCGCCAAGTACATCGTCGGCAAGCCGCACATAACGGGCGTGCTGATATCACCGGAAGCAAGGCAGCAGATCAAGCTCACGCAGGCAGATCTTCTGGGACCCACGGTGGGAGCCACAAAGTGATAATACACCGACTCTCCCTGCTCGCCGCGGCGCTGTGCGTGACCAGCATGTCGGTTGCGGCGCAGACGGCAACCACGGCGCAGCCCGCACCGACCAAGACGACTACCTCCGATACGCTCACGTCCAGTTTCAACGTTGATGGGATCCCGGTGATCCTGCGCCGCAACACGTCCAACAACGTGGTTGCCGTGAACGTGTATCTGCTGGGCGGCGCGAGACAGGTTACGCGTGCCACCGCCGGGATCGAGCCGTTCCTGCTATCCGTGTCGGAGCGCGGCACACTCAACTATTCCAAGGCGGTCCTGCGGCGCAAGGTTTCACTCCTGGGAAGTGACTTCGTCGTCGCGCCGTCGGTGGATTGGACGCTGTTCGGAACGCGTACAATTACGACAGTACTGGACTCGACGTGGGCAATCTTCGCCGATCGGCTCATGCGACCCGCGCTCCAACCCGCGGAGGTTGAGCTTGTCCGGGCTCAGGCGCTCTCGGCCGTACGTCAGGAAAGGGATGACCCGGATCAGCTTGCCTCCGATCTGGCCGACAGCGTTGCTTTTGCGGGGACTCCATACGCGATACCGGTGACCGGAACAGAAGAGTCGCTGCGCGCGATAACGGCGGCGGATCTTCGCGCATATGAACAGTCGCAGATTGTGAAGTCCCGAATGCTGGTGGTGGTGGTGGGGAACGTTACGCGTCCTCATCTCGAGTCACTGATTCATCAGACGCTGGGTAAACTTCCAGCAGGGACATACCAGTGGACGCTGCCGGCTCCGATGCCGATGACGCCGGCGTCAGCGGTACTGGTGCAACGCGACCTGCCGACCAACTACATACTCGGCTACTTCGCCGGTCCGCTCGCTTCATCGCCAGAGTACACAGCGCTACGTGTGGCATCGACGGTGCTCACCGGGCAGATGTTCGCCGAGATCCGCGGTCGTCAGAATCTGACGTATGATGTGCATGCACCGTTTCTGGAGCGTGCGGCGAGCGCGTCGGGGTTGTACGTGACGACGGTCGCGCCCGATACCACGCTCAAGTTGATGCGTTTCTTCACCAACCAGCTCAAGCAGGAGACTGTTACCGACGAAGGGCTTGACCGATTGGAGCTGCAGTTCATCACGCAATACTTTCTGGACAACGAGACGAACGGATCACAGGCCGACTTCCTGGCACGGTCGCAACTGTATCAGGGTGACTACAGACATGCGGCGCAATTCGTGGCAGAGCTGAAATCGGTAACGCCTGAGGCGGTGCGGGCCGCCGCGCGGAAATACGTGAAGAATTTTCACTGGGCATATGTGGGCGATACCAGAAAGGTGAATCGACAGTTATTGGAGAGCTTCTGATGCAAGAGTCGGCGGTTGCTGAGGGCGCGCACACGCTCACCAAGGATCTCCACATTCGACGCATCGGTCCCGCGGACGACGCAGCGATGGCCGACGTGATTCGCACCGTGATGACCGAGCTTGGGGCGTGCGGCGAAGGCTACTCCATCAACGACGCCGAAGTTGACCACATGTACGAGGCGTATGCTGGCCCGCACGCCGGCTACTTCGTCGTTGTGACAGACGGCGACCGGATAGTGGGCGGCGGTGGTGTTGCACCATTGGAAGGTGCTGACGATAGCGCAGGCAACGATATGTGCGAGTTGAAGAAGATGTACTTCCTTCCTGAAGCACGCGGCGTGGGCGTCGGCCGCGTCATGCTCCAGTGCTGCCTCGACCTTGCTCGTGCGCTAGGATTTCGCCAGTGCTATCTGGAGACCCTCGGGTCCATGCATCAAGCCCACCGGTTGTACGAGCGGAGTGGCTTCCGGCGCATCGACCGCTCGATGGGCGACACGGGCCATCACCGGTGCGATGTGTGGTACCTGTTGGCTTTGTAAAACAACGACGTCCATCATAAGCCGTATCTAGCCAGCCCGTTTGGCCAGCACACGCCTCACGTCATCCAGTGTCACACCTTCGGCCCTGAGCGCCACCAACACATGGTACATGAGGTCGGCTCCTTCCTCACAGGCGCGCCCGCTATCGCCATCGGCGAGCGACACGAGCAGCTCAGCCGTCTCCTCTCCCAGCTTCTTGAGCCGGAGATTGCGATCGTCCAGCAGTCGCCGAGTATAGCCCGGCTCATGTTGCGAGCCATACACGCGTGATTCGATCACTGATGCAAGTGCGGTCAGCGCATCACCGGTATCAATGCCATCGAAGCAAGATACGGTACCATTGTGACATGCGGGCCCGGCTGGATTCACGCGCGCAAGGATTGCGTCACCGTCGCAGTCCTGGGTGAGCGATACTACACGCTGTGTATTGCCGCTGGTCGCACCCTTGTGCCACAGGCCACGCGTACGCGACCGGTAGTGCATCTCACCCGTTGCCACTGTTTGATCAAATGCCTCGCGGTCCATGTGTGCCACCATCAGCACCGCGCCGGTCACGGCGTCCTGCGCAACCACGGTCACAAGGCCATCACCTTTCGCGAAGTCGAGATCGTCCGCTTTCATGGTGCTGGAATCAGAACGTTTCGAACCTGCTCACTGAGCGCCGCGTTGGTAGCGATGATGTCGCCGCCGAAGACGGTGGGACTCCCCGTCCAGTCGGTGAAGACGCCACCAGCTTCCGTAATGATGGGGTATAGCGCGGCGGCGTCCCACGGCGATACAATGTCGTCGGCCATCACGTCAGCGCGTCCGGTTGCAACCAGAAGATAGCCATAACAGTCACCCCACGTTCGTACCACGCCTGCACTGGCCGCAAGCTTGCGCCACGCGCGTGCGCGCTTCTCGTTATCGACGAACGTGTCGTCGGTAACGAGCACCGTGGCTGACTTGAGCTCGTTCTGGGATGAGACACTGCACCGCGTTCCGTTCCAGAAGCATCCGTCGCCGAGCCCGGCCACCACCGTCTCCGCCACTGCGGGGAAATACGCACATCCAGCCAACACCGAGTCGCCTTCCGTAACCGCAACAAGCGTCCCCCACAGGGGAACCGTTCTGACAAAGCTCTTGGTACCGTCAATAGGATCGATGATCCAGCGGCGCCGGGCATCAGGGCGCACGTCGCCGAACTCCTCACCCAGGATTCCGTCTTCAGGAAAACGCTGCTCGATCCATGCGCGAGCGCGCTCTTCCGCGCCGCGATCGGCAACGGTCACCGGGGAGCCGTCACCTTTAGTCTCAACCGCGATATTGCGGGCGTAATGCGACATCGCGAAGTCTCCGGCGACCTTCGCGACTTCGGCAACCGCCTGCAAGTAAAAGTCGTTCATGCCGCCTCGCGTGCAATTTCGCGTACCGGCATCAGTGAGCCACGCATGCGCGACTTTATTTCTCCAACCGTTGTGACGCCGTCGTGGAGAATACCGGCGACGAGTGCCGCATCGGCATGCCCGGATATGATCGCTTCAACAATGTGGTCCGGGTGTCCGGCTCCGCCAGAAGCGATCACCGGCACCGTCACAGCGTCGGCAACCGCACGCGTCAGCTCCAGGTCGTAGCCACCGCGTGCGCCGTCTCGATCGATGCTGGTCAGTAAAATCTCACCGGCTCCGAGCCGTACACACTCGCGTGCCCACTCAACGGCAAGAAGCTCCGTGGCCGAACGTCCGCCGCGTGTGAAGACGCGCCACTCATCGGCCACGAGTCTTGCGTCAATACTCGCCACCACACACTGTGACCCGAACAGATCGGCAGCCTCGGTCAGTATCTCCGGACGCGCGACCGCCGCGGAGTTTAGACTCACCTTGTCGGCTCCAGCGCGGAGAACACGCGCAACATCCTGGACGCTTCGCACTCCGCCACCGATAGTGAGCGGAACGAATAGCCGCTCCGCTGTGCGTTGTGCTATACCCAGCAAAGTTCCACGCTCCTCACTGGTCGCGGAGATGTCCAGAAAGATGATCTCGTCAGCTCCTTCTTCCTCATATCGCGCCGCCAGTTCCACGGGGTCGCCCACGTCGCGCAAATTCACAAATTGGGTCCCTTTGACCACTCTTCCTCCTTTCACATCGAGACACACGATGAGCCGTCGCGTGAGCACTACTTCACCTCGAGTGAGACGGGACCCTTGGTGCTGAACACCGCGGCGGCGCCACTCTCCCGCATCGAGTCTCGCAGTGCGAGCCCGAGGGCCTTGAAGCCAGCCTCCACCACGTGGTGCCGGTCAACGCCGCGAAGCACACGCAGGTGAATCGTTGCACGCGCGTTGTCGGAAAATGAACGCATCCAATGATCGTACAGCTTGCTGGGCAACGGCCCCCGATAATAAGGACGGCCACCCATGTCGATGCAGGCCTGCACCAGCGCCTCGTCCATGGGAATGGTCCTCTCGCCGTACCGTGCGGCGGACGGGCTGATCACCTCGGCTACAGCCGTACCAATTGCGATCGCGACATCTTCGATGATGTGATGCTTGAGATCACCGTCGGCGCGAAGAGTCATATCGAGCCCCGCATACCGCGCGAACGTTACCATCATGTGATCGAAAAACGGGATACCGGTGGCGATGTCGCCCTTCCCTTCCCCGCGCTCCACTTCCAGCCGGATCTGTGTCTCACGCGTCACACGTTCCACCACGCTCCTCATCTCGTGCTCCTCATGCTTCCCACTCGGTAAATTCCTCAGCCACGGCACGCGCGTCCAGTGCGCCGGCGTACAGCGCCATTCCTATGATGACCGATGCGACGCCCGTGTCCGCCAGCGCTCGCAAGTCTCCAATCGTGCCGATGCCGCCACTGGCGCACACCGGATGATCGCTCTCCTCCGCCACGTCTTCCATGAGTGGCAGGTCGGTCCCTTCCATGCGGCCTTCCTTGTGCACGGCCGTGACCATGACGCCAGCGAGCGGGAGCGCGTTGAGATCGCTCACCAGATCGCGAATATGTCGCTTGCTCAACTGTCCCCAACCATGTGTCACTACACGTCTATCAATCACGTCGGCCGCGACGATGATGGTGCCCGGGAACGTTTCTGCGACATCGGCCAACCAGTTCGGATTTTCCACCGCGCGCGTTCCGAGCACTATGCGCTGAGCGCCAGCATCGAGCAGCGCTTCGATACGGTCGATGTCACGAACGCCGCCACCAACCTGGGTTTGCAGCTCCGTTGCGCGAAGTATCTCACGAACCACGTCGTCGTTGTTTCCACGTCCCGTCGCGGCGTCAAGATCGACGACGTGCAACCTGGTAAAGCCCGCGTATTCCCACCTGCGCGCCACCGCTGGCGGATCATCCAGCCGGATCTGCTCCGCATCGTACGAGCCCCCCACGAGCTGCACGCACGCACCCTCTCGTAGATCGATCGCGGGAATTGCAATCATCTTGTCACCCACGCGTCACACCATGCGTAACACCACGGACGAAGTCGCGCACGAAGCGCACACCGGCCATCGAGCTCTTCTCGGGGTGAAACTGGACTCCGACCGTGTTCGCGATCGAGACCACTGATGCGAAACGATCTCGCTCGTGGGTGGTGTAGGCAACAATCACGCTCTCGTCCTCAGGCTCGCAAACATAGCTGTTTGCAAAGTACGCGATCTCAGGCAGAGCCTCATCCATGGTATCCACACTGTTCCAGCCAATCTGTGGGACGCGCCCAGCATTGAGTCTGCGAACGCGCCCACGGATCACACCGAGTCCGGAGCCCGGTCCCTCTTCGCTCGTATCGAACAGGAGTTGCATGCCGAGGCATATACCAAGTGTTGGTAAACCCCCAAGAATTGCGTCGCGCATCACGTCGCGCCCGCTCTCCAGATGCTCGGCCGCATTGGTGAACGCACCGACGCCGGGCAGGATCAGCGCATCAGTATCGATTGCGGCCACAGGATCTGGCTCCAGTCGCACGTTGATACCGTCCCCAGTATCAAGTGCCTTGGCCAGCGAGTGCAGGTTGCCGGCGCCGTAGTCGAAAAGCGTGATGTTGGTCATACGGCCCCTTCGCCCAGAACCGTGCGCAGGGTCTGGACGCACTCTTCCATAAGGTGCCACGGACCAACGGATATGCGCAGTGCGTCGCCAATGCGTGGCAAGTTGGTAAATGGTCGCACAGCGACCCCTCGCTCTCTCATGCGCCGATCGGCGCCGGCCGCGTCGGGTACCGGAACGAGCACGAAGTTGGCATCACTCGGAAGTGGGTCCAGTCCCATCGCACGCAGCGTATCGAGAAGCCGATCGCGGTTGGCGATGGCCTCGCGCACGCGATCCTTGACCCAGACGCGGTCTTCGGTGAGTGCCGCGACAGCCGCGACCTGTGCGACGCCGTTGACCTTGTACGGTCCGCGTGACTTCTCCACCTCCGCCACCATTGCGGGGTCACCGATGGCGTATCCGACACGCAGTCCCGCCAGTCCGAACGCCTTCGACAGCGTGCGACTGATAAGTACGCGCGGCGATCTGGCGATAAGATCCACGCAATTACGCGCGGCGTATTCCGCATACGCCTGGTCGATGATGACGATGCCGCGGACGCCGTCAATGATGCGCTCAACAGTCGCGCGCGAGAACGAAGCACCAGTTGGATTGTTGGGCGTGCAGAGATACGTAATCTTTGCGTCGGCGGCGATGAAAGCGTCGACGTCCGCGTCCTGTTCGGCAGTGAGCGGTATGGCGATCCCGGTTAGCGCGTTCATACGTGCGAAGATCGGAATCATCGCGAACGATGGCTCCGGGTATGCCACAGTGTCCCCCGGCTCGCCAAAGGCGCGAATAGCCGAGTCGAGGACGTCGTCGGAGCCACATCCCGTGACGATCATGTCGGGAGATACGCCGACGTAGTCCGCGATGGCGCTCTTCACATCCGCCGCATATAGTGCCGGATACCGTGTCACCGTGGCAGACGCCGCCTCATGGATCGCGCGCGAAGCAGCCGGAGGCACTCCCCAGAGATTGGTGTTATCGCTCAGATCGATGGCGGCTGGAGCCCTGTTTGGCGCATACAGTGATATTGCGCGATAACTGTCTCGGGCAACATCCAGAGAGGTTCGATCTACGGTTTGATCAGCGTTGTTATCTGCGTGCGGAAACGTTGTCGAAGTTGTCGCGCTCATCGTCGGTTGTCCTCACCATTCCATTGCCGCGCAGACGCGGCGTGCGCCGGCAGCCCCTCCGCGTCGGCAAAGATCCCGACGTCCTCCGCCAGACGCTCGGCAGCGCCAGTATCAATTTCCTGGTACGTGGTCCAACGTATGAAGTCCAGTACCGACAACCCCGAGTAGGACCTTGCCAGTCCGCCGGTCGGAAGAACGTGGTTGGCGCCCGTCATGTAATCACCAAAAGCGACCGAGCTCCGAGCGCCGACAAAGATCGTCCCAGCGTTCCTGATGCGAGGCAGAACAGCACGAGCATCAGCGATTGCCAGCAACAGGTGCTCCGGCGCGAAAGCGCACGCGAACGATATCGCTTCATCCATGCTCTCCGTCCAAAGTACCGCTCCACGGGTTGCGAGTGATTCCGCTACAATTTCGCGTCTTGCCTGATTCCGTACCGCGGCTGCTATGGCCGCGAGGAGACTCTCCGCAACAGACTCGCCAATCGCCACGGTCACCACCACGGCGCGCGGGTCGTGCTCGGCCTGCGCCATTACCTCGCGCGCAACAACAGTGGGGTCGGCGGCCGAGTCGGCGATCACCAGGAGCTCGCTCGGCCCAGCTGGAGAGTCTATGGCGACGATACCCGCGACCTGCAGCTTGGCCTCGGCCACATACGCGTTCCCGGGACCAACAATCCGGTCCACCCGCGGAACCGTCTCGGTGCCGTAGGCCATCGCGGCAACGGCTCCCGCACCCCCAAGGGAAAAAACCCGATCCACTCCCGCCAGTTCGGCGGCCGCGAGCACCACGGCAGATGGTAGACCATCCTGTCCGGGCGGGGAGCACAGGATCACCTCACGCACTCCAGCGACCCGGGCGGGTACGGCTCCCATGAGAACGCTGCTGGGATAGGCCGCACGCCCACCCGGCGCGTACACGCCCACCCGGTCCAGCGGATCAGGGCGCCTACCTATAAGGATGCCAGGCTCCGGCTCGGTTTCGTGCGCCACGGGTAGCGAGGCCCGTTGCACCGACTCAATGTTGCGCACCGAGCGCTCCAATGCGCGTCGCAGCTCAGTGTCCAACCCGTCCAGGGCGGTTCGACATTTAGATCTTGATACCTCAAGTGAAGCCAGCGACACTCCATCGAGCTGGCGGGCAAGCCGCAGCAGCGCCTCGTCTCCGCCACTCCGCACCTGTTCAATGATTTTAGCAGTGGCTCCGCGGATTGGCGTATCTGCCGATGTGGATCGCCCATACAATAGCTGCTTGCCCGGGGAGGTAAGGGCGTCAATACGCCCTGTAAGGTTGACGATACCTGCGTTAGGGCATTTCTTCACTTCATCAGCCTCTCGATTCTGGTAACGAGGATGCCCTCGCCACCGATTGACTTGAGCGCGGCGATGGTCCGATATATCGCCGCTGCCGGAACGACGGCATGTACGGCGACGTGCTTTCCGCCACCCAGCACGTCGATCACAGTGGGACCGTTTAGACCGGGGACTATCTGCCGTACCTCGGTCAGCCGGTCGCGCGGAACGTTGGCCATGAGATAACGCTGTCCGCGCGCCGCGATCACCGACTCCAGGGCCGTCGCCAGTTCATTAAGGGCGACCTCCTTGGTCTCGGGCCATCCACTCCTGTCTGTCGCCACAACCAGTTGCGCGGTTGACCACATGACAGTGCTCATCTCACGCAACCCGTTCGTCTTTAGCGTGGAACCGGTGGAGACAAGATCGACGATGATGTCGGCTATCCCCAGGTGCGGTGCTATTTCCGCCGCGCCGGAAACCGGGACGATAGTAACGTCGTGTCCGGCGTCGCTGAAATAGCGCTCGGTGATGTTGGGGAAGGCCGTGGCAACCCGAGCGCCGGGAGCGAGGTCGTCGACACAGGTAAGCCCGCTCTCCTCCCGTGCCGCGACGGCCAGCCGGCAGCGGCCGAACGCAAGGTCTAACCGGCTCTCGACCGGACGGCGACTCTCCGCAACCAGATCCAGCCCGGTGATACCGGCGTCTGCCGCACCATCACAGACGAATTCGGGAATATCCTGAGCGCGCACAAAGATCGCCTCGAACTCGCCGCCCAGCGACGCCGTCAGCGCTCGCTCGCTCAACGCTCGGACCTCCAGCCCCGCGTCGTTGAAGAGATCGCGCGTGTCCTGGGCCAAGCGCCCCTTGTTGGGAAGCGCGATCCTGAGCGTGGAGCGTTGCTGTGACTGTGTCGGCGGGTTCATGAGGCCAGTGGAGATCGGGTAGGGACGCTGGAGCCGAATGGCATCGAAACAAAAAGGCCCGTCCATTTGGACGGGCCCGGGGAATTAGCAACGTGGACTGTGAATCAGTCAACCGTGCGCAAAAAGTCCCCGGCCCGTAAAGGCATGAAGATGATGTGCATGGTACATGGTTGCCGGAGACATTCCCGCAATCTCTCCCAACGTGATCGTGTTGTCAACGTTGAAACTCATCCTACTTGTGAATAAATTCACAATATCCCTGCGAGAGCTCTCGTGGGTTCCTACGACATATCAGGAGACTTCTGTACATGCGGTATTTCGGACTCACGGCCCTAGCGGCCAGCGCGCTCGTGCTTGGCGCATGTGGCGGCGGCGACAACAAGGGCGCCGATAGCACGGGCATGATGAACACCACGGCTGATACCACGGCGATGGCCACGACCACCACTCCGGTGGCAGGCACAACGTCACCGGCCGCGGCAGTTGGAGCGGGCGGAGTTGCCGCCGCGCCAGTCACGGGTACGGTTCACGAAGTGAAGATGATCGGCGACGAGAAGGGGTATCGCTACGAGCCGGCCGCCATCACCGTCAAGGAAGGCGACGGAATCAAGTACATCAACGTCAGCGGCGGGCCACACAACGTCACGTTTGATCCGGCGCAGGTCGGGGCCGACGTCCAGCCACAGCTGAACGCCAACATGCCCAACACAGTCTCTCCGCTGTCCAGCCCGCTGCTCACGCAGCCGAACCAGGACTACACCATCTCCTTCGCCAAGATCAAGCCCGGCTCGTACGAGGCGCACTGCACGCCGCACCTGGCTCTGGGTATGAAGCAGGCGATCACGGTTCAGTAGTTGTTGTTGTAGGGGCGACCGGCGGTCGCTTCGATTGGGCAGGCCTCACCGACACCGGTGAGGCCTGCTCTTTTACTGCGCGGCCTGCAATGGTCCACCGGTGTCGCGGTCTTGGGGTACGTCCGGCTATCTTCCCCGCTGGTCGCGGTTGGTGACGCCAGCCACATGGCGATTCTGGACAAACCCGCAGGCAAAGAGGGAGATGGTCGCTAACCCGTCGTATCTCTGGCTGGCTGCCCGGTCACGCAATGCATTGCGTCGCCGGGCACTCGTGAGCATTACAACAGGGCTGGCATTCGTCACGGCGCTCATCGGCCTGGTCCTGATCCCGCGTGCGGCCACGCGGGTCGCGCGCAGCATGACCACGGCAATCGAGCCGCGCGCGGATACGGCACCGGCCGCGCAAATGCGCACCAGAGCAAGTGCCGCTATTCGAGAGACCGACTCCAGTCTGGCGAGTGCCCGTCGGCTCAGTAGAGCGACGCCCACTCCCGCGCCGGTGGATACGCTTTCCCCGGGGCTCAGGGCGGAGCGCGATTCACTCAACGCGCTACTCGTATCGCTGAGCGCCGCGATGACTCGCGCGTCGGAATCACCACTTCCGCCAGCCTTCAGAGGGCTGGGAGAATCACCGGCACTGAGGGCGGACTCGCGTGTGCGGATCTGGCTCGACTCACTGGACCAGGTAGACAGGTTGCGCGCGCCGTTCGGCGCACTTGGCGCGGGCGACCCGATCTACGTCGCGCTCTCGGCGCGCGTGAACGAGATCGGGCGGTCCATCCGTGATGCCGCGGGAGAGAAACGGTCTGAGCTGCGCGCACGCATCGCGCCACTCCTGCCCCCACCACCGCCGCCGACCCCTTCGGTACACGTGGACACGATGCGCCTGGTACTGGCCCGCGCGATCCAGGAGCGCAATCTCGCGGACGCGACGCATCAACTTGATTCAATGCGCGCCCTGAACGCGCGGATCAATGTTGCGTCGACGCATGCCCGCGATCTCGCCAACGTGGGCGCGCCACCTATCGCGATGCTCGGTGCCGCGCTGGTAATCGCGCTTGCTATTGGTTTCGCTGTCGCGTTCGGTGGCGAGGTGCAGCACCCACGCATCGCTCACGTGCGCGAGGGCGAGGCCGTATCTGGGGTGCGGGTGCTCGCGGTGATCCGTCCAACAAATGTGGTGGAACGCGCACGCAGACAGGCCGATGTGGAGGCACCGCCGCTCGTCGACATCATCTCAGCGGGCTACCGCACGCTGTACCTCCACCTCGCCGCGACGGGGGCGAGCATCCCCGTTGTGACTGTCACCGGCGAGATTCCGGCAGTGGTTGCGACGGTGGCCACAAACCTCGCTGCCGTGGCCGCATACGAAGCGCGCAGCACGCTCCTGGTGGATGCAGATCCTGCATCCAACGCTGTTGCCTCGGTGCTCAGGATCAAATCTGATCCCGGTCTCACGGGTGTTCTGTCCGGGAAATCGGAGCTACTGGGATCGGTGGTCTCGACGACAATCGGACGTGACCGGCCACTGGACGTGTTGCCGAGCGGTCAAGGGCGATTGGCGCAGGCGTCGCCGGAAGGGGTGAGGGGCGTTCGCGAAACGTTAGCCAGAATGGAGCGGCGATACGACTTCATCGTCATCTCGGCGCCGACGAGCTACGTGCAGCTGGCGTCGAACACGATAATTCCAGCGCCCGACGTGGTGCTGTGCGCACGAGTCGGTCATACCCGGCTGGCCGAGCTACGCGCGGAGTTGAAGAGCCTGCGCGAAGTTGGGCGGATGGTTCATGGGATCGTGTTGTGGGAGGAAGAGACACCGCGGTTGAGCTGAGCGGAAAGGATCTCGCTCACCGGCACGTCCGCCAGCGCTGAGCGCGTCCCGTTCAGCTTGTGGATCACGCTGAGTGAACCGTTGGATTCCAACACTACAGCGCCCATCTCCTCGATAGCGCTGTAGCCGCTCTGCCGGACGGCTGAGAACACCTCCGACTCCGTGAGGCGAGCCTTGTGTAACTCATCGCGCAGAATTTGACCCTCCCAGACGATGAGCGACGGCTTGGCGGTGAACCATCGTGAAGCCCACCCGAAATTCGTCACCAGCGTGGCGAGCAGGTACTGGAGGCTCAACAGAAGCCCAATACCGACTATCCCGTCGACCAGCGTAACCTGCTTCGTCAATATGGTTGAGGCGAGCGCTGAACCGAGCCCCGTCGTAATGACCAGACCGTACGCGTTTGATTTTGCGAGGGCGTGTTTCCCCATGACATTCAGGATCGCCAGCAGTGCGATGTAGATCGGCACTCCAACGATCAGGACGCGCACAATGGAGGTCCAGCCGGAGAACAACATGCGCGCGATATCCATTAGCCCGGCCGTAGAGGATTGCCCAGATCAGCACATGGGTGTCACTGCAAGTGGCAGGCTAAGTGGCGATCACTGATTGGATCAGCGCGGGCTACGCTGTGTGCTGGCCTGTGTGCCAACCCTGTGAAAACCGCGTGCGCCGTGGCCATTCGCGGGCGTGAGCGTGAGGACGCTGTCGCTGACCGAGAACGTGGTGGTTGCCGGGAGCTGAAAGGTGCGCTCGCTTGTGAGCCGAAGCGTGTTTCCGTTGACCGTATAGTTACCGCGCTCATCGCTCACCTGTGCGCGGATGTGGATGCTACCGTCCGGATCGAAGCGATAGCTAGCTGCCATACCGTTTGGTAGCATGATCACCCAATCGCCGAGGATGCCCTTCCCCGCGCTCATCGTCGTGGACGCGGGACGATGCAGCGTCTTCTTGGCCCCAGGCGATGATGCGTCGCCCAGAACGAGTGAGTCGCCGCGCAGGAGCACTGCCGCGGTGTCCGTTCCCGTCACACCGGTGCCGGGCAGGGTGACGGTCTCGATCAGCTTGTTACCATCGACGCGGTAACGGCCGTCCACGGCGATAGCCACGATGAGATCGAAGCTACCGTCGACCGCGAAGCGAAAGGTCTGGACCGCACCGCTCGGCAGCAGGACGTCGGCTCGCCAAATCCCTACAAGTGTGGCCGGCGGTTGCGCGGCTGGCGTTTGTCTCGTGGGCGTTTGTATGGCCGCTTGTCCGTGGGCACAGCTCGGGGCGGCGGTAACAACAATCACGGCTGTGACAGCGAGGGCGAGAACCTGAGCTCGATTCAACTTCATTGGAAGCCGGGTAAAGACTGGTTCGACTGGAAAGGTGCTGGAGTTGGTTGCGGTAAGAGGACGATTGACACCGGTAGGTGAAACACCAGGATGCGCAGAGCAGATGGGATGCAGGCCAGTTCCAATAACTGATCCGGATTGATGAACCGAACCAGCAATCTGGTGCGCTGATATAACGGCCGAGTCGGCCGAACTCGTCCTGCCGGGTGGGGCACGAATCGGGCTAGGTACGGTCCATGCGTGCACGCGCTTACATGAGCAAAATTTTGCGCGGTCTGGCGGCCGGATACGGCGCCAAGAAGCTGGGCGGTGGCGGGTGCGGCTGCGGCACGATTGTCATCTTTATAATTCTCTGGTACGTGCTCGGCCACTTCGGAATCTTCAAGTAACGGCCTAGCTTTGATGGATGGCTGAAGCAACGCTGGACCTGCGTCATCTACCAAAGCTCGAAGCATACCGCGAGCTGGCAACGTACATAGACGCCGTGCTTGAGGGCGTGGAAGACACAATCGCCGAAATGGCGACGGTTAGCGCGCTGGTGCACCACGCTTTCGGCTTTCTGTGGACCGGCTTCTACCGCGTGGTTGAGCCGAACGCTCTGCTGCGGGTAGGACCGTATCAGGGAACACTTGGCTGCCTGGAGATCTCGTTTGGTCGCGGCGTGTGCGGCACCGCTGCATCCGAACGACGAACCGTGATAGTCGAAGACGTGGAGACGTTCCCCGGCCACATAGCGTGTGACGGCAGGTCGCGATCGGAAATAGTGCTCCCGGTTACAAATGCCTGCGGTGATCTGATCGCCGTCTTTGATGTCGATTCAGAACTGGTCGCCACGTTCGACGCCGATGACCAGACCGGGCTGGAGGAGATACTGGCGCGCTTTGCGCGATTCTGACTACTCGTAGGAGCTTGATATCTAGCGGTGGCTTCGCCGTTAGCCGAACAGAAAGACAATCACCGCCAACAGTGCCGATTGCAAGGAGTGTGGTGAACGAATAGCTTACGTCATACCTTTTCGCGATCGATAGGTATCGATATGCATATCGTAACTGTCTCCCCAAATTTCAAGTAGTGATCCCTCGGGCGGCTCGGGAGGCGCTGCACATTCAACCTGGCCAGAAGCTCCAAGTCATTGCCTACAACGGGCAGTTGCGTTTCGTGCCGCTCCGGCCGTTGCGTGAGCTTCGCGGAGCATACCCGGGCGTTGGATCGGATGTCGAACGCGATGCCGATCGTGTCTAGCGGTACCACATGATGGCATCGCGGCGGAGTGTACCTCGGCCGACGAAGCGCGCACAAGCGTCCGAGCCGCGCATGTTGTCGATTCGTCAGGTTGGCTCGAGTACGTGGACGGGGGATTGAACGCGGATATCTTCGAGCCGGCGATTCTGGCTACTGATCGGTTGATGGTGCCGACCATCAGCATCCTCGAGGTATTCAAGCGCATGCTTCGGGAAAAGGGCGAGGAAGCGGCGCTCGACGTAGTCGCCCAGATGCGTCAGGGTGAGATCGTCGATCTGGATGCTGACATGGCCCTGGAGGCGGGCAGGCTCGGTATCGAGCTCAAGCTACCGTTGGCCGATAGTGTCATCCTGGCCGCGGCGCGCCGGCATCGAGCGATCCTATGGACGCAGGACGAGCATTTCAACGGGATCAATGGCGTCCATTACATAGCCAAGCTCCAGGCTGAAACGGACTGACATCGCTCACCCAAACAGAAACACAATCACCGCCAGAATCATGATCGCCATGGCGCGCTCGGCTCGATGTCGCGCTGGCCGCAGCGCGCGCAGTGGTTCCCGGTGAGAAGCGCGCCACAGTCGAAACAGGCGCGCTCGTGGTCATCAGCGACGAGTCAGACGAGAGCCGGGACGGTACTGCCTGCCTCGCCGTAGGCCACCTCGCCATAGGTGCGTGCGACATAATCTTCCAGCAGCTGCAGGAACTCCGGTACGATGCTATCGCCGCGGAGCGTGAGCGCGAGCTTGCCGTCGATGTACACCGGAGCCTTGGGATCCTCGAACGTGCCCGGCAGCGAGATGCCAATGTTGGCGTGCTTGCTCTCCCCCGGCCCGTTGACGATGCAACCCATCACCGCGACCTTCATCTCCACGACACCGGGATAGCGCGCGCGCCATACTGGCATCTGCTCGCGCAGATAGCTCTGGATGTCCTCCGCCATGTGCTGGAAGAAGGTGGAGGTGGTACGGCCGCAGCCGGGACACGATGTCACTTGTGGCGCAAAGGACCGTAATCCGAGCGACTGCAGGATCTGCTGCGCCACGAGTACTTCCTCTGCGCGATCGCCGCCCGGCTTGGGCGTGAGCGATACGCGGATAGTGTCGCCGATTCCCTCACTCAATAGAATGGAGAGCCCGGCCGTGCTGGCGACGATCCCTTTCATCCCGAGCCCAGCCTCGGTGAGCCCAAGGTGCAGAGGATAGTCGCACCGTGCTGAGAGCCGGCGGTACACATCCACCAGATCCTGCACCCCGGAAACCTTGGCCGAGATGAGGATGCGATCGTGACCGAGACCAGTTTCCTCCGCCAGGTGCGCGGACCTGAGTGCACTCTCGAGCATCGCCTCGATGTACACATCGTGTGCGGTGCGTGGGTTGAGCGACGCCGCGTTCTCATCCATCATCGTGGTCAGGAGATCCTGGTCCAGCGATCCCCAGTTGACGCCGATGCGAACCGGTTTGTTGTTATCGACGGCAATCTGAACAATAGTTCGGAAGTTGTCGTCCCGACGCTTACCGCCGACGTTGCCGGGGTTGATGCGGTACTTGGCGAGCTTGCGTGCCGCCTCGGGGTACTTGGCCAGGAGCAGGTGGCCGTTATAGTGAAAGTCGCCTACAATGGGGACATCAACGCCCATGTCCGTGAGACGCCGCACGATCTCCGGGATGGCGGCCGCGGACGCGTCATTGTTGACCGTGACACGGACGAGCTGAGAGCCCGCCTCAGCGAGCGTGGCGATCTGGTCGGCGGTTCCGGCGGCATCGGCCGTGTCGGTATTGGTCATGGACTGCACGACCACGGGGTATCCGGAGCCAACCGGAACATTCCCGACCATAGCGGTCACTGTAGGCCTACGTGCTCCAAACGACATGGTGGAAAAATAATTGCATTACGCAGCTAGTATGACTTCACCTCCTATGACGATGCCGGCCCCCAGAAAAAATCGGCACCTGCTGGCCAAGATTCTCGTCGCTGTCGTCCTAATTGTAGTGGTGGGTTTTGCCCTGTGGGCCTGGTCTACACTGGGCTACGCCTACTCCAGTGGGGAGCGCACCGGGACGGTGCAGAAGCTTTCACACAAGGGATGGCTGTGCAAGACGTGGGAGGGCGAGCTGGCGATGTCGCCCGTGGTTGGAGCGCAGCCGCAGATGTTCGATTTTACGATTCGCAGCGACTCGCTGGCGCGGGCACTGGAGCTGGCCAGCGGCAAACAGGTCAGTCTCAACTACGCTCAGCACAAGGGCGTCCCAAGTAGCTGCTTTGGTGAGACGGAGTACTACATCGAGAGCTTCAGGGTAACGGGAGCGCACTGAGATCGGCCCTGGGATCAGCCCTACAGCCGGCCCTGATATCGCTCGTTATCGACTGGCCGAGCGGTCTGTAAACATTTCTATTGCCTTATCTCCAGGTCAAAGATATTTTTGCCCCCAGCATAGGATCGGCCTATGGGATCTGTGCGGGGGATCTGATTGCCCGCGGCATTGTCGGGGTCGTGGCTCATACCATATCCAGCCCGGACAAGTTTCTATTTCAGGAGTTAGGTGGAATGCGTACGACTGGTAAGGTGAAGTGGTTTAACGATGCAAAGGGTTTTGGCTTCATCACGCCCGACAATGGCCAGAAGGACTGCTTCGTCCACTATAGCGCTATCTCCGGCAACGGCTTCAAGTCGCTGCAGGAAGGTGAAGCGGTGGAGTTCGACATCGTGCAGGGTCAGAAGGGTCCCGCCGCGGAGAATGTCACGCGTCCAGGCGCGTAAGGCTGTACGCGGTAGGGCGCGGCTTAAGTAGGGCCCTACGGAAACAGGGCGTCTCGAAAGAGGCGCCCTGTTTTCGTCATGACCCCCGTGGTCGGCCACGCGTGCGGTGGGGCGCAACTTCGACGGCGTGGGCCAGGCTGCTGGCAACATCGCGTTTGAGTGCCGACGCGTCGAGCGATAGCTTGATTGCTGACGATACGGGATGTGCGCGGCCGGGCTCGTGCAGTAGCCGTCGAGCAATTTCGATTGCCGACGCAACCGGGATCCCTAACGTGGACGAAAGATCCCGAACGACGGCAACACTCTGCACACCGTGTACGGACAATCGGCGCGCTACCCCTTGGCGCGCCTTGGACACTCCATCTATCTTGTTGTGCGACAACAGGTTGTCGAGCCACTTCGGTGTCACCCCAAGCGCGGTAGCGGCGGTCTCCGTGTTATAGAACGGCATGATATCCTAAGTATGCAGGATAAATACAATTACATTATTGTGGTAGGATAATATAGATGAAGCGCTGTCTGCTTGTTTTGACCGTGGTCGCATCCGTGTACGGGGTTCCGATCCCCGCGCAACGTTCAGCGCACATCGCAGCGGGTGGGGGAGTAGTTATTCCGGTCGGAAAGTTCGCCGACCAGTACGAGTCCGGTCCACAGGGTATCATCTCCCTGATTTCCGGAGCGCCAGACTCGCCGTACGGACTGCGCGTGGACTACAGCTACAACGGCTTTCGCGGCGATATCGTCAGCGGTAACGTCCGGTATGCGGGCACACACATCAACTCGCTAACCGGCAATCTCGTTATCACGGGCCGCGCTGGAGCGTTCAAGCCTTACGCCGTCGGGGGCGGCGGATGGTACCCGTATCGGGAGGCCGGCGAAACTACGCGGACCAATGCCTTCGGACTGAACGGGGGCTTGGGGCTCGGATTCCCGATTCCATACTTGCAGATCGGTGGATTTATCGAAGCGCGATACCACGCGGCGTATGCCTCACATCACCTAGATCGCCGATTCGTGCCGATCACTTTTGGTCTGATATTCTAGAAACATCGAGGGATTGGTAGACAGGGATTTCCAGTCTGTCCCCTATGTGCGATTGCGCATGCCAAGCACCGATTGTGCTATCGCGAACCCAACGAATATCGCGGCAATCGCAAGCACAACGCTGAGCGTGACGTACAACGCCGCCCGACCGTACTGTCCCCTCTCCAACAATAGCGCCGTATCGTAGCTGAAGGTCGAAAATGTCGTGTATCCGCCGCAAAAGCCCGTGGTCAGGAGGGCGCGAACTTCCGGCGTGAATGCCGCAGATGCGAACGCCGCGCGTAGCAGAAAGCCAAGAACGAGACTGCCTGTCACGTTGATGATCAGAGTGCTGGTGGGGAAGCCAGCACCGACACGCTGGTGAATCGCCAACCCTAATGCATATCTGCTCGCCCCGCCGATCGCGCTGCCAACTGCGATGTACCAGATCACAGGGCTGACATTCCGATAGTCATCCGGGCATAATCTACTGGTGCAGCTGGCTACGTGATGAGCGTCAGCGCTCCGCCGCCGGTACCAATTGCTGCGCGTGCGCTCCGGATCTGTTCATCAACCGCGGCGGGACCGGTCCCGCCCTGAACATTTCGCCGAGCGGC
>JBBSHV010000020.1:0-23197 GCA_038232435.1 Gemmatimonadales bacterium
TCGCGCCGTACCATCAACCTCAGACCAGGAGATACCGCCATGCGCACCGCTATCCACACTCCCACGCACCAGCCCCACATCCCCGACAGCCCCCGCGACACGGCGCAATGGAACCGACTCTCCCGACCCGCGTTGCGACAATGGACGCCGCTCGCCGCAGTCGCCGCAGTCGCCGCAGTGCTGACTGTCGCTTGCGCGGACGCAGCAACGTCGACGCAGTCCGCGTCCCTCGACCCCTCGGCCTCGGCCTCGGTCGCCGTCGCGACTGCCACGCCGTCGAACTACACCATCATTGATCTCGGCACGTTGGGCGGCTCCTTCAGCATCGCGTTCGACATCAACAACGCCGGACGCGTGAGCGGGGCCGCGACCCTGCCTGGCGAGAACCAGCATGCGTTCGCCTGGGAACGTGGCCACATGACGGATCTCGGCACACTTGGCGGACCGAACAGTCAGGGCGCCGGCGGCGAGCCGGGCCGGGCAATCGCGGTACTTTCCGAGACCGCGCAGACCGATCCGCTTCACGAGAACTTCTGCGGGTTCGGCACCGACCAGGTGTGCGCCGCGGCTGTCTGGCGGCGGGGGACTCTCACCGCGCTCCCCACACTCGGTGGCGTGAACGCCGCGGCGCTGACGTACAACGTCGGCGGACAGATAGTTGGAGTGGCCGATGACGGGACTCCCGACGCCAGCTGCTTGCCGCCACAGAAGAGCCACTTCCAGGCTGCGACGTGGACGCCCGAGGGCGTGATTCATGAGCTGCCGCCCCTTCCCGGCGACGAAGTGGGCATCGCGCTCCGCGGCAACGACAACGGCCAGGTGGCTGGGACGTCTGGATTGTGCTCGAACACGCAATTCGGCGGGTTTGCATACGGTCAGCACGCGGTGCTCTGGAACAATGGGCGGCCTACTGATCTCGGGAACCTGGGCGGCTCCGATGGTGCTGTTGCCGCGGGCGTGAATAACCGCGGTCAGGTGATCGGGGCGGCGTCCACGTCGGACGGCAGCCTGCATCCGTTCCTGTGGACGAGCGCGACGGGCATGCGCGACATCGGTCTGATGAGCGCGGATCCAGCAGATGCGGCGAACACTCCGTTCCAGATCAACGACCGCGGACAGATGGTCGGCGCATCCTGCGACGCCACGTTCTCGATGTGCCGCGGCTACATCTGGCAGAACGGAGTCATGACAGACATCAACGACCTGCTCCCGGCAGACTCGCCACTGTACGTCATTCAACCGCTGACCATCAACGAGTCGGGGCAGATCGCCGGCCTGGCCGTGGTGAAGAGCACCGGCGAGGCGCACGCCTTCCTAGCCACGCCGGCCCCGGGCAAAGTTAAGGAAAGTGGTCCCCACGCGACACACCGCCGGATGGCTCTCCCCGAGAACGTCCGCAAGCACCTCGGGCGAAAGGTCGGGAGGCTGGGACGCTAGCTTGCGGGGATGGCGGAGGGGCGACCTGTTAGCCCCTCCGCCTCGCCGTCTACTCGTAAGTTCAGACCACGCCAGGTCGAAAAAGATCGCTGAAGGGGTCATATTTCGGGATGGCGATTACTCTTGGACCCCCACCCTCCCCACCGACCCCACCGACGCCGGGCGGATCGCAGCGTCCCATACCGGACGTGCACACGTTCGAGCATCACTGGCAGGACGAGGCCGACGCCGCCTACCTGTACGGCATCCTCGCCTCGCTCGAGCGCGACGAGCATAAGCGGGACATCTACCAGCGCCTGTCTGAAGTCGAGACCCGGCATCTGGAGATTTGGGCTCGTCTCATGCTCGAAGGTGGGCTGACACCGAAGCCATTCCGTCCAACCGGACGAACGCGCTTGCTCGCCTGGCTGGGCCGCCGCTTCGGCCCGGGCTTCCTGCTGCCGATGTTGCTGGCCGAGGAGGGGCGCGAGGTGAAGGGGTACATGGACATGCACCGCGCGATGCCGCGCAATGCGCCCGGCTCACCCGAGGCACTGCTGCTCGCGCGCGAGTCCGCCGAACATGCCGTGGAGTTGTCCCAGATCACCGGCAGCAGTGACGAGCCGTGGCATCAGAAGGACAAGGGCGGTTTTCTGCGCAGCACCGTGTACGGCTTCAACGATGGGCTAACGGCCAACTTCGGACTTGTGGCCGGTGTGATTGGCGCGGCGACTGCCGGCGACTACCACAACGTAATTATCGCGGGGATCGCTGGCCTCATCGCGGATGCGTTCTCCATGGGATCGAGCGGATATCTCGCCGCCAAGAGCCAGCAGGAAGTGTATCAGAATGAGATCGCGATGGAGCGCGATGAGATCGCGCTGATGCCCGAGATCGAGCGGGACGAGCTGGCGCTGCTGTACGAAGCAAAGGGAATGAACCGCGACGTGGCGCAGAACCTCGCATCGGAGATCATGCGTGATCCCGAGCGCATGTTACGCGAGCAGGTGAGTGAGGAGTTGCAGATCGGCGAGCCGGACATGTCGCCAATGCGCGAAGCGTGGCTCACTGGCGTGGCGACTGCGATCGGTGCCTTGATCCCGATACTTCCGTTCTTTTTCATGGGCGGCCGCGCTGCATCGATTCTCGCCTTCGTTCTCGCGATGGCGAGCCATTTCCTGGTCGGAGCCCTGCGCTCCGTGTTCACCGGACGCAGCGTCTTCCGCTCCGGCTTCGACATGTTTGTCGTGGGATTGGGCGTTGCGGTCGTCGGCTATTATGCGGGCGCCTGGGTGGCGCGCCTGCTGTGACCAGGGCGTGATACAACGCACGCCCCACAGGTCATCGCTCAGAGTGACGTCGAGCAACACGGTCAGCACCTACCATCGACCTTGAAGCGTACGAGATGCTGCGGCGGCAGAAGCGTACAGGCCAGTCTTTCTCGGACGCTATTAAGGAGCGCTTCCGCCATGGGGGGACAGGGGCGACACTCCGCGCCGCCGTTGAGACGATTGTGCCCGATACATCGACCCTCGACGCGACGGACGCCCTGATCGCGTCGCGCGATCACTCGCCGGCTCGTGCAACCGAGCTGTGACCCATCTCGACACGTCCTTCCTTGTGGACTTGCTCCGGGAGCGAGCGCGCGGAGTCGAAGGGCCGGCTCACCGCCTGCTCCAGATACTTGCCGACGAGGAGCTGGCGATCTCCATCCACGTCGCATGCGAGCTGTACGCCGGCGCGGAACTCTCCTGCGCTCCTGCCGATGAGCATGCGGGCGTCACGGCACTCTGCTCGGCGCTCCGGATGGTGCCCGCCGACAAGCGCGTCCCACGTGAATATGGTCGCCTCTTGTCATCGCGTATTGACGTCACCACGTGGCGATGGCCGGGCGTGTCGCTCCAGTTCCGATGCGATCGCCGCGCTCGGGGCGGTGCATCACGGCGAGATCGGCGTGCAGGATCTTGATCGCCACCTTGCGAGATAGACGGTGGCCATCCCGCCGCGCCCGAGCTCACGGCCGAGCGTGTAGGCACTGCCGAGCCCGACTGCAAGTGGTCGCGCAGGTCGGCTGACGAGGTCACACATCGCTCCTGGAAGGACGCCTTATTCTACGGTCTCACCGCGGCACCGGCCAGAGATACCAGCCACAGGGTCCGACCGGCGGCTCTGCGCCCGAGCGCGTGTGCCGACTCGGCGCGGGGATTTCTTCAGGGTCGGATCGCTCCGCGGGTCCGCGCTACCGTATCGAGCGCATCGTACTGCGCCTTGCGCAATCCGCGCCTAACCTCGATCTCGGGGCCGAGCTCGAGGTACGCATCCGTGCGCGCGTCGTTCACCGGCCAGCGCGGCCATTTGCCTGTCGTAGGCGGGCCGTTCGGGTCACCGTTCCTCGCCCGCGCCGACACGCGTGAAGAAGTAGAGGTACGCCGGCGCGCCCGCCGCGCGAACGAGCCGAGCCTCCGCGCATACGCAACGGCGGCTGCCTCACCCACCGCGCGTGGCAGAGCGCCAGCGTCGGTGCCCGCGGTCCCGCTCTCCATGGTGGCGCGATGGAAGAGCCCTCGGGTGAGCGGGGAAGCGAGCAGCGCGGCGACCGTCGCCGCCCCGGATGATTCACCGAATATCGTCACGCGCGCGGAGTCGCCGCCCGGGCAGGGCTACAGGATCACGGGTTGAGTGCGTCGGTCACGGCGGATGTAATGGATGTGGTAGGCTACAGCACAGGTACAGCGCATTGCCGGCTACTCGGCCGGGAGCATCAACCGCTCGAGTAGCCGCCAATGCATTACTCAGGTACCTGAAGGAACACCTCGCCGCCGATCACGTCTGGGGAGCGCACCCTTTGTGCCGTCGCATTGTCGCTCACCCACTTCGCGGCGCGGCGGCTCGTTTCCTCCGCGCTCTCACGGTCCTGGCAGATGGTAACGGTGGCGAGTTGTACGCCGTCGCGAATGGCGTAGTAGGCAACGAAGCCGGGCACGTCAGCCATCACTTTGCCAGCGTCTTCATGCTTGCTCTGGAGCTCGCGGATGAGTTGCGGAACGTCGCTATACCGCCGGATCACTGCGTACATTGGGCCTCATGGAGTTTGGGTAGCTGACGCAATCCGTGACCCCGGGCTGGCTCGCTCACCCGAGGCATCACCACACGTCAATTTGACGAATGCGCCAAGCGTAGTGTGCACCTTCCGGTGTTGATGTCAAGCCATGCGCGTCTGCCAGTCGGCATGCGCGCTATGCTTCGGGCTACGGATCACCGTCATCCTCCTTGTCCTGCTGGCGCCGCCGAGCACGCACGGTATCTTAGGATATCAGCCACCTGGGAGCTGTGATTATGTCGGTCGCCAGTAACAGCGCAGCAGACCTCAACGCCGCTTCTCCGTCCTACACTCCCGTTCGGTCGCTGGCGTCGTTGGGCGCTTCACGCAGCAACTCGCTCCGTATGCTTTCGTGCGCAGCGCTCATTCTCGCTGCGCCAGCGTGCGTTCTGGTGGCCGGACCCGGGGCGGCACGCGTCGTTCCGTTATCGTCCGTGGCAGTTACCCGCGCCAACATGAACGCTGCACGCTCTGAGATTGTTGCGATGATGACGCACTCAGCGCAATCGTGGAACACCGGAAACCTCGACGCGTTCATGAACGACTACGAGCCGGATACCACCACCACTTACATCGGCCGTCGCGGAATCGTTCGCGGCCGTGCGGCGATTCGTGACGTGTATGCTCCGCGCTTCGCGCCGGGCGGGGTGCGCGACTCACTTTCCTTCGAGAACGTGGAGGTCGATCTTCTGGCGCCGAGCCTCGCCAACGTGATCGCCTATTACAGACTGACGCGCGGCGACTCCACTACTTCGCGCGGACCCACTTCGCTGGTGATGCGCCGGAGGGACGGGCGCTGGCGCATCGTGCACGACCACTCCTCGTAAGCAAGTAGCGAGTGGACGCTCGCCGAGCCGCTCATGTACTCGCGCGCATCAGCGGGCTGCTCCAGCTGGGTGGCACGGACAAGTTTCGCGCGCGTGCGTATGTGGGAGCCGCTGACGCCGTGCGTGCACTCGGCAGCGACGACATCGCGCCGCTGTATCGTTCAGGTGAGCTGGCCCAGCTTCCCGGCGTCGGTCCGGCAACGCTATCAGTGTTGGCCGAGTTGGTGCAAACCGGGGAGTCGTCCTATCTGGAGCGACTGTTGGAGTCCGTTCCCGAGGGGCTCCTCCAGGTCGCGCGCGTTCCGGGGCTCACACCCGCAAAGGCGGCCCTGCTGCACAGTGAGATCGGGATCGAATCGCTCGATGATTTAGAAGCGGCAGCACGCGACGGACGACTCGGCACGGTTCGCGGCTTCGGCGACAAGACCGTCAAGCGGGTACTCAAGGGGATCGAAGTTGTGCGCGGCCGCGCGGGGCGGCTGCTGTATCGCCAGGCCTTGATCGAAGCCGAGCAATCGGCGATGCAGATTTTGCAGCATCCGGACGTGATACGCGTTGACGCCGCGGGCGAGGTGCGTCGTATCGCCGACGTCGTGCGAGACATTGTTGTCGTCGCCGAGTGTTCGGCCGAGCCGTCGCGAGTGCTACGCGAGTTGGGAAGAACGGTGGGCGTGCTTCAGGCAGAGATGCGCAGCAACAATACGATGCACCTGCGCTTTGTGGACGACGCGGAGATCGACGTTTCGTGCGCCGCACCGAAGATGTTTCCACTTGCGCTGTGGCGCGCGACCGGAAGCGCGGAACACGTGCACCAGGTAGAGGAGCGCGCGACCTCCCTCGGAATGGCGATTGGAGGCGTGGGCTCGGCAGCGATCTCTTCCGAGCCTCAGCTATACGAGCGACTCGGCTTGCAGTACATCGAGCCGGAACTGCGCGAAGGGCTGGGCGAAGTCGACGCTGCGGCGCGTCATGCGCTTCCACAACTGATCCAGGCGAACGACATTCGCGGCGTTCTGCACTGCCATTCTGACTACTCCGACGGCTCCGTATCGATCGCCGAAATGGCGGCCGCGGCGAGGGATCGCGGTTGGAGCTTTCTCGGGATTTCGGACCACTCGATGGCCGCCTTCTACGCCGGCGGTCTCAAACCGGACGACGTGCGCCGCCAGCACGACGAGATAGACAAGCTCAATAGCGAGTGGCCGGAGTTCAGAATCCTGAAGGGAATAGAGTGCGACATTCTGGCCGATGGCGAACTGGACTACGATGCCACACTACGCGATTCGTTCGAGTACATAATTGGCTCCATCCACTCGCGCTTTTCGATGGATCGCGAGACGATGACCGCGCGCATTCTCGCGGCAATGGATGATCCACGTCTCACAATCCTGGCGCATCCGACCGGGCGACTGCTGCTGCAACGCGAGCCGTACGCCGTGGACCTCGATGCGGTGATCGAGAAGGCGGTGGCAACCGGTGTCACCCTGGAGCTGAACGCCGACCCGGCCAGGCTCGACCTGGACTGGCGCTGGTGCAAGAAGGCAAAGGAGCGCGGTGCCCGCATCGAGATCGGACCGGACGCGCATTCACCGCGCGGGCTGGATCACACCCTCTTCGGCGTGCAGCTAGCGCGCAAGGCATGGCTCGCGGCGGAGGACGTTCTCAATACTCGCAGCGCGGCCGAGATCCTAGCGGTAGCGCACCGCTGATCATCCAGCAGGACTGCCGCCGCGGACTGGAGTTGATACCGGGTATCAGATAACTACGCTGAGCAGCCGCCCCGGAACAAACACCACCTTCTTCGGCTTCGACGTGACGAACCGCGCGACGCCCGGCTCTTCCATCGCCCGCGTGTACGCGTCATCCTGCCCGGCGTCGCGCGCGATGCGAATCTTGCCGCGCACCTTGCCGTTCACCTGCACTACAAGCTCGATCTCATCCTCCACCAGCAGCGCGGGATCGAACTCCGGCCAGCGCGAGTCGAAGACGCTCGCCCCGTGGCCGTGGCCCAGCTGCTCCCATAACTCTTCGGCCAGATAAGGAGCGAACGGCGCGACCAACTGCACTAGCGGCTCGACCTCGGCGCGGCGAGGCGTGCGCTCTCCTCGGCGGAGCACATTCATGTACTCCATCATCGCGGCGATCGCCGTGTTGTAGCTGAGGCGCGGAACGTCCTCGCTCACCTTCTTGATGGTCGCGGAAAGCTTGCGCTGCACTTCGATATCAACGTCACCGGTCGCATCGGCATCGCGCACGGAGGCCCAGAGCCGATCGAGGAAACGTTTCACGCCGGAGATCCCCTTGTCGCGGAAATCGCCGCCTTCCTCGAATGGACCGAGGAACATGAGATACGTGCGGAACGCATCCGCACCCCACGTGTCGATGTAATCGTCCGGGTTAACGACGTTGCCCTTGCTCTTGGACATCTTCGCGCCTTCGCGGATGATGAGACCATGCGCGCGGAACTTGATGAACGGCTCATCAAAATCGAGGAACCCGGCATCATGCAACACCATCGTCACGAAGCGCGAGTACAGCAGGTGCAGCACCGCGTGCTCATTGCCGCCGATGTACGAATCCACTGGAAGCCACTTCCTGGTGATGGCCGGATCGAACGGCGCGACGTCAGCACCGACGCTCGGATAGCGCAGGAAATACCACGCGCTGTCGAGGAACGTGTCGGATACATCGGTCTCGCGCCGAGCCATCTCGGCGCATGTGGGACACGGGACACGGTACCACTCGTCATGGCGCGCGAGCGGTGATACGCCGCTGTCGTCCGGTTTGAAGTCTTCTATGAACGGAAGCAGAACGGGTAGCTGATCTTCCGGCACCGGAACGACGCCGCAAGTGTCGCAGTACACGATCGGGATCGGCGGACCCCAGTATCGTTGCCGTGAGATGCACCAGTCGTGCAGACGGAAGTTAGTGACCGCCGCGCCCTTGCCCTTCGCGACAAGCATGTCGACGATGGCGCGCTTGGCGTCGTGCACCGTCATGCCGGTGAACTCACCCGAGTCGATCAGCGTCTCGTCCTCGTGCACCACCTTTTTCACCGGTAGCTCGAAGCCGTGCGCGAACTCCAGGTCGCGCTCGTCGTGCGCGGGCACGGCCATAATCGCACCGGTGCCGTACTCCATGAGCACGTAATCGGACACCCAGACGGGGATGCGCTCACCGGTCGCGGGATTGGTCACGCTGCCGCCAGTCGCGACGCCCGTCTTCTCCTTGCTCGTCTTGCGTGTGACCAGATCACTACTGGCCGCGCGATCACGGTACGCGTTTATGGCTGCGCGCTGATCGTTCGTGGTGTACTGATCCACCAACGGATGCTCGGGCGCGAGCACCACGTACGTGGCACCGTAGATAGTGTCGGCGCGCGTGGTGAAGACCTTGATGTCGTCGAACCAGAGCTCGGCACCTTCCGACTTGCCGATCCAGTTGCGCTGCGCGGTCTTGGTTGTCTCGGACCAGTCCAGCGAATCCAGATTGTCCAGCAGACGCTCGGCGTAGCGCGAGATTCCAAAGAACCACTGCGACAGAAAGCGCTGCTCCACCTTGCTGCCGCACCGCTCGCACTCACCGGCGATCACCTGCTCGTTCGCGAGCACGGTCTTGCAGCTCGGACACCAGTTCACCGCCGCTTCTTTCTTGTATGCGAGTCCCTGCTTGTACAGCTGCAGAAAGACCCACTGGGTCCACCTGTAGTACGCTGGATCGGTGGTGGAAAGTGACCTGCTCCAGTCCACCATAAGCCCGCCGCGCTCCAACTGGCGCCGAAAGTTGGCGATGTTGCGCGGAATCATCTCGGCCGGGTGCACACCGACCTTGAGGGCGTAGTTCTCCGAGTGAATTCCGAACGCGTCATAGCCTAGCGGCTCGAAAACATCGAGCCCCTGCATGCGCTGGAAGCGCGCAAAGATGTCGCTCCCCGTAAACGCAAACAGGTTCCCCACGTGCAGCCCCTCGGCAGACGGGTATGGAAACATCATGAGGGCGTAATACGGGCGCGCGGCGCCTGATATATCGGTGACATTGGTCCCGCGCTCGCTCCAGCGCTGGCGCCACTTGGTCTCGATTGCCGTAGGGTCATAAACCGCGACGGTGGTCTGATCAGCAGAGTCCATACCTTGAAAGTAAGGGAGTGCCCCAGAGGTTTGCGGTCCCAATTCCCGACAGGACGTTTGGCCAAGTCCCAAAACTCGCATTGCCTGGGTACCTTTTCAGCATGACGGCTTCTCCCGGAACGCATACTCCTGATCACACCCCCACTCCCCCCCCCGCACCCACCCGCCTCGAGCACGATCTGCTCGGCGATCGTTCGGTTCCCGCCGACGCGCTGTACGGAATCCAGACGCTCCGCGCGTTGGAGAACTTCCCGATCAGCGGTGTCCCGATAGCTGAGTTCCCGACGCTCATTGCCGCGCTCGCGTCGGTCAAGGAGGCGTCCGCGCTTGCCAATGAGGAGCTTGGGCTGCTGGACCCGAAGGTCACTCGCGCCATAGTGGCCGCCGCGGAATCGCTCCGACGCGGCGACCACAACGACCAGTTTCCGGTCGACATGATCCAGGGTGGCGCCGGAACGTCCACCAACATGAACGCCAACGAGGTAATGGCGAACCTGGCGCTGGAGTCGCTGGGGCTGCCGCGCGGCTCGTACAACGCGGTGCATCCCAACAACCACCTGAACCTGAGCCAGTCCACCAACGACGTGTACCCAACGGCGGTGAAGCTGGCGCTGCACGCGAGTATCACGACGCTGCAGCAGGCGATGGGCGCGCTGGCCGGTGCGTTTCTTCTCAAGGGAGAGGACTTTAGCTCCCTCATAAAGATGGGACGCACGCAGTTGCAGGACGCCGTCCCGATGACGCTGGGCCAGGAGTTCACAGCCTTCGCGCACACCATTCTGGAAGACGTTGACCGGCTGGGCGAGGCGCAGGCGCTCATCCGCGAAATCAACATGGGCGCAACCGCGATCGGCACCGGCATCAATGCTCCGGCGGGCTATGCGGAGGCTGTCCGCCGGCACCTGTCGCGCATCACCGGACTCGAGTTGATAACGGCGCCGGATCTGGTGGAAGCGACGGCCGACACCGGGGTTTTCGTGCAGCTCTCCGGGGTACTCAAGCGCTGCGCGGTAAAGCTGTCCAAGATATGCAACGACCTGCGGCTGCTATCGTCGGGGCCGCGCGCGGGCCTGGGCGAGATCAATCTTCCGGCGATGCAGCCCGGATCGTCCATTATGCCCGGCAAGGTGAACCCCGTCATCCCCGAGGTTGTCAACCAGGTCTGCTTCGACATCATCGGCGGTGACGTCACGGTGACGATGGCCGCCGAAGCGGGGCAGCTCCAGCTCAACGTCTTCGAGCCAATCATCGCGTATCGACTGCTGCGTGGAATGGCGATGCTGCGCAACGCGTGTGTCGTGCTGCGCGAGCGGTGCATCGAGGGAATCACCGCCAATCCTGACCGGATGCGCTACTTCGTGGAGAACTCCATCGGGATCGTGACCGCCCTGGTACCAGTAATCGGATACGAAGCCGCAACCGAGATCGCGCGTACGGCTCTCGAAACCGGGCGCGGTGTGTACGATATCGTGCTGGAGCGCGGACTGATGACGCGCGATCAGTTGGCCCAAGTGCTGAATCCCGAATCGATGACTGCGCCGCGCGATCTGTAGGGGCGACCGGCGGTCGCCCCTACATTACCCCATCGGCCGGTAGCCCGCCCCTGGTGGACCACCTATCTTATAGGGCAGCACGGATCCACCTTCAATTGACTCTCATGATAGGCTCCCCTCGCCTGCGCCGGCTTATCCCGCTTGGGACAGTGGCGGTGCTCGCGCTGGCGCTCGCGGCATGCGCCCGAGACTACCCGAACACGACGTTCGTACCGCACTCAGATCTCGGTCGAGCGATCGACTTCCTCTGGAAGCGGCTGCTCCTATTCGGTACGGCAGTTTTCATTCTCGTCGAAGCGGCGCTCATCTTCATCATCTGGCGGTATCGTCGCCGTAACGATGACATTATGCCGCCGCAGACCCACGGCAACGTCCCGCTGGAGATTACGTGGACGCTCATCCCGGCCGTGATCCTGGCTTTCATCGCGGTGCCAACGGTTCGCACCATCTTCGTGACGCAGGCCAAGGCGCCCGCGGGCGCGATGGTGATCGAGGTATACGGACACCAGTGGTGGTGGGAGTTCAGGTATCCGCAGTACAACGTCGTGACGGCCAACGAGATCTACATCCCCAAGGGCCGCACTGTGGACTTCGTGCTGCAGACCAAGGACGTGCTGCACTCGTTCTGGATCCCGCAGCTCGCAGGGAAGCGCGATCTTATCGCCAATCACATCAACCACATCTGGTTCACGCCCGACGCCAAGATGGCGACCACGGTGTGGAATGGCTTCTGCACCGAGTACTGCGGCACAGAGCACGCACAGATGCACTTCCGTGTCGTGACCGTGGAGCCAGCACAGTTCGGAAGCTGGGTGACACACCAGCAGGCCCCCGGCTTCTTCAATGCCTCGGTCACACCGGCCAATCCGCCCGGCGCTACGCCCGCCATCGTCGCGCCGACCAACGCGCCGATCCCGGAGCAGGCGGGCGTCTCCGCTATTCGCATGGCGCAGCCGAACGTGACTCCGCCGCCTCCGCCCGCCACACCGACCGTGACCCAGGCGCAGTTGGCGAGCTTCATTCTGCCACGGACGTCAGTCCCGGCGTACGCCATTCCGCACACGCCGCTCCCCAGTGAAATCAGCTTCAACGACCGATTGGTCGGTGACGCCACCAACGGCGAGAAGCTCTTCGTTGGCGCTGGTACCTGCAACGCCTGTCACGCCGTCGCGGGTAACGCGCTCGCGGCGGGCGTCATCGGCCCCAATCTCACGCACGTCGGCTCGCGCATCGCGATCGGCGCCGGAATGTACGTCAATGACGCGCCGCACCTCGCCCGCTGGATCAAGAACGCGCGCATCATGAAGCCCGGCAACATCATGCCAACGCTCGGCAAGGGTCAGTACGACCCTCAGGCAAAGACCGTAACGTCCACAGGTCTCAGCGACCCGCAGATCGCGGACATCGTGGCGTACCTACAGGCCCTTCGGTAGATCATCATGGCAACCACAGTCATTGGCCCCAACGTTGGGACCGGCGTTGATACCGGCATCGAGACCGGCGTCCCGGGGCTCAAGCCCTTTACGCCCTCGCCCGCGCCGGCGACGGTACACTCATACAAGGGCGGCATCTGGTCCTGGCTCGCAACTACGGACCACAAGAAGATCGGCACGCTGTATCTGTTCACAGCGCTCTTCTTCTTCCTCGTCGGCGGGTTGGAAGCTGAGATTCTGCGCATGCAGCTCGGCGCTCCCAACCGGCACGTCGTGAGCCCGGAGATGTACAACCAGCTCTTCACGATGCACGGCACCACCATGATCTTCCTCGCGATCATGCCGCTGAGTGCCGCCTTCTTCAACTTCCTCATTCCGCTGCAGATCGGCGCGCGTGACGTCGCCTTCCCGCGCCTCAACGCTTTCAGCTACTGGGTCTATCTGTTCGGCGGCCTGTTCATCTCGATCCCAATCCTGTTCGGACACGGCCCCGACGGCGGCTGGTTCGGCTATGTCCCGTTGACCACGAGAGCCTACTCGCCCGGAATCAACATTGATTTCTGGGTGCTGGGCCTTCAGATCCTCGGTATCTCGTCGCTCGCCGCCGGCTTCAACTTCATCACCACGATCATCAATCTCCGCGCTCCCGGCATGTCGCTCATGCGCATGCCGATCTTCACGTGGATGTCGTTCGTGACGCAGTTCCTGATCGTCCTGTCGTTTCCGATCATCACGATCGGGATCTTCTTCCTGCTGATGGATCGGTTCTTCGGAACGCAGTTCTACGAGCCCGCGGCGGGCGGCGATCCGCTGCTGTACCAGCATCTCTTCTGGCTCTTCGGCCACCCTGAGGTCTACATTCTTGTCCTCCCCGCCTTCGGGTTGGTGAGTGAGGTACTCCCGACCTTCTCCAAGAAGCCGCTCTTCGGATACCCGGTCATGGTCTACTCCGGCATTCTCATCGGCTTCCTCGGCTTCGGCGTGTGGGCGCACCACATGTTCGCGGTCGGCATGGGCCCGGTCGCGGACTCCGTGTTCGGCGTCACGACCATGCTCATCGCGATTCCGACCGGCGTGAAGATCTTCAACTGGTTGGGGACCATGGCGCAGGGACAGGTGCGCTTCACCACGGCGTGTCTCTTTGCCGCTGGCTTCGTGGCACTCTTCACGATTGGCGGGATCTCGGGCGTCATGCACTCTTCGCCGCCCGCCGACCTGCAGCAGACCGACTCGTACTTCATCGTGGCCCACTTCCACTATGTGCTCTTCGGCGGGTCCATCATGGGCATCTTCGCCGGCATCTACTACTACTTCCCCAAGCTGTTCGGCCGGATGATGGACGAGAAGCTCGGGAAGACTCACTTCTGGCTCAACTTCGTCGGAATGAATTTGACGTTCTTCCCCATGCACTTCTCGGGGATGTACGGCATGCCGCGCCGAGTTTACACGTACGATTCCGGTCAGGGTTGGGACGTGTTCAACCGCATGTCGACTTGGGGAGCGTACCTGATCGGGGTGGCTACCCTGGTCTTCGTCTTCAACTTCTTCAAGAGCCGAAGGATGGGTAAACCGGCTGGCCCGAACCCGTGGGGCGCTGGCACGCTCGAGTGGACTATCCCGTCGCCGCCGCCGCCATACAACTTCGCGGTTCTGCCCACGGTTACATCGCGTTACCCACTGTGGGAAGGCAAGGAGGCTGACGTTGAGAGCGCGCGCATCAACCAGCAGAGTGGCAAGACTGCCGAACAGCTCGGTATCGTGCTGCCGTACGACACCATCAAGCCAATGTTCGCAGCTTTCTTCCTGGTGCTGATGTTCGTCGGTTTGATGACAAATCGTTGGCTGCTGGCGGGCGCGGCTGGCGCAATGACGATCTCGCTGTACGCGTGGCTGACCAGCCCGCTCGAACCGGAGCATCATTAAATCATGTCCACCGCCGCGACCGCTTCCCACCATTACACCACGACCGGCCTCGACAACCGCAAGATCGCCATCTGGGCCTTCATCGGCTCCGAGTGCATGCTGTTCGTGTCGCTCATCTCCACGTATCTCATCTACAAGGGGAGGAGCCGAGTGGGGCCGTTCCCGCACGAGATCTGGAAAGATCCGGCCACCGGACATGTGTTCAACCCGATTCTCAACATCCCGGTGACGTCGGCCTCCACCTTCGTGCTGCTCATGTCGTCGCTCGCGATGGTGCTCGCGCTCGCCGCCGTGCAGAACAAGGGCAAGCCGCAGCGCACCATGGGCGACCGGATCCTCGGCTCATCCAAGCTGTGGCTCTTCGTGACCGCCCTCCTGGGCGCGACCTTCCTCGGCTTCCAGGCCTTCGAGTTCACTTCCTTCGTGCATGAAGGGCTCACGATCAAGACCAACCTGTTCGGTTCGACCTTCTTCACGCTGACGGGATTTCACGGCGCGCACGTCACCGCCGGCGTGATCTGGCTCCTCTCGCTCCTGATGATCGACATCAAGCGAGGGCTTGGACCGGACGACGCGCTCAACGTGGACATCATGGCGCTGTACTGGCACTTCGTCGACGTCGTATGGATCGCGATATTCACGCTCATCTATCTCATCCGGTAGCCACAGGCAATCACAGATGGATCACACACAACCACATCAGCATGTGGACCCCGCGGTAGCTGAAGCCGAAGGCGTGGAGCACGCGCACCCGACCTGGTCCACCTACTGGAAAGTCGCCGTAATCCTGACGCTCATCACGGCGTTGGAAGTGTGGGTGTATTACATCCCGTCCTTCGTCGCGTCGCGCCTGTTCGTCCCGGTGTTGCTGATCATGAGCGCGGTCAAGTTCGCGATCGTGGTGCTTTTCTACATGCACCTGCGCTACGATAGCAAGCTGTTCAAGACGTTGTTCACCGGGCCGCTCATTCTGGCGATAACGGTTCTGATGGCGTTGATGTTTCTATTCGGACACCTGCATGTGGGACGTTTCTCCTAACCTGTCGTTGTTGGCCCTCCACCCGGTCGCACAGGTCGGGTGGACAGGCTGGTCGGTGCATTGGAGCACCGTTACCGGTATTGCGGCGCTCGGCGCGCTGTACTTCTGGCGCGCGGCGCATGCGCCACAGGCCGACCTCGGTCCCACCGGCCTGGAGAAGCTGTCATTCGTGAGTGGGCTGTTCGTGATGTTCGCGTCGCTCAACGGCCCTGTTCACGACCTGAGCGATTACTACCTGTTCAGTGCGCACATGGTGCAGCATCTGTTGCTCACCATGCTCCTCCCGCCGCTACTCCTCGCCGGGACGCCGGGCTGGATGTTGCGCCCGCTGATTCGCAATCGGCACGTGCGTGCGGTCGCGCAGTTCGTCACGCGTCCCATCATGTGCTTCGCGATCTTCAATCTGACGATCATTTTCTGGCACCTGCCGTTCTTCTACAACGCGGCGATGGCCAACCACAACATCCACATTCTGGAGCACCTGATGTTCATGGCCGCCGCGGTGCTGATGTGGTGGCCGTTCCTGAGCCCGCTCCCGGAGCTGCCGCGCCTGGCCTATCCAGGTCAGATGCTGTACTGCTTCCTGACCACGCTACCTATGTCGGTGGTCGCGGTGTACATCAGCATGGCCGACCACATCCTGTATCCAGCCTACGCGTCCGCGCCGCGACTCTGGGGCCTGTCCCCGATGGTGGATCAGCAGATCGGCGGGCTGATAATGTGGATCCCGGGGAGCACCGTCTTCTACGCCATCATGACCGTGGTCTTCTTCAAGTGGGTCGCGCGCGGCGAGGACCATCGCGCCGCGGCGCAGGTTGGGTGGGTGCGCGCCGGCGTGTAGGGGCGACTGCGGGTCGCCCCCTACGTTGCATTACGCGTCGGTTCCCCCCAACGCGTCGCTGAATTCGCCCTTCAGCTCCGGGTGGCGAACCCACATGAAATAGAACATTACGACGGCGGCGAGCAGATTGGCCGCCATGATCTGATACCACGCGAGTGACCGTAGGTCGCTGTTCACGCTGAGCATCGCCGCCAGGCCGTAGAAGCCGAACTCAAAGGCGATGAACATGATCAGGAAACCGGCCAGCACCGCCGGCGTGCGCCGGGCCGCGTGAACGATCATGGCAACCAGAATCCCGATGATCGCGAACGATGCGTAGTGGAATACGGTGTAAACAGCCACGTACAGCGCCGTCGTATCGCTCATGTGCAGGCCCAAGATGCTGACCAGACCCTTGCCAAGAACCCGTGGCGTAAAGAGAGGATGCCTGGCGATCACGTCCACTATGAAGAGCCAGACAGCAATGACCGTCGCGCTCAGGAACCCCGCGAGAATCCCTTCCCGAATCGTATTGTCACGCCCATCGGCCATGCGCTCTCCCGAGTACTGAAATTCTGAAACGAGTACCACCCCTTACGCGTATCTTACCATCATGGAACGTGCCGCGCCTACCCGGCTGCTATCTCTGGATGTCTTTCGCGGGCTGACAATCGCGGGCATGCTGCTGGTGAACAATCCCGGCGATTGGGGCGCCATCTACGCGCCTCTGGAACACGCTGAGTGGAATGGGTGGACCCCGACGGACGTGATCTTCCCGTTCTTCCTCTTCATTGTGGGCGTGACGACGCACCTGTCGCTCACAGCCCGGCGCAGCCGCGGCTCCACTGACCGCGACATCATGCTCAACGTCATCCGGCGCGGCGCAATCATAGTGTTGCTCGGCTGGCTCATGGCCGGCTTCCCGTACTATCCGCTGACGCGTATCACCGAGATTCGCCTGCCCGGCGTTCTTCCCCGCATCGGCGTCGCGTACATAATTGGCGCGCTGCTCACCATGCGCACCACGCTCAAGCAGCAGATCATCATCCTCGCCGTGCTCCTGTACGGCTACTGGATATTGCAGACCCTCGTCCCCGTACCCGGCCAGCACGAGATCGGTGCCCTGCTCCTCAACCGTCCCGACGCGACTCTGTCCGCGTGGCTCGACCGCACGCTGCTGGGCGGCCATCTGTGGATAAGTAGCAAGACGTGGGATCCGGAGGGACTTCTCTCCACCATTCCATCGGTCGGGACGGTGATCCTTGGCGTCATCACCGGGCGGTGGCTCACCCGCTCGGATTTACCCATGGCCGAACGTCTGAACGGGATGTTCGTCGCCGGGTCGATTGGAATGGTGGTCGGACTGATGTGGAACTGGTCCTTCCCCATCAACAAGAGTCTGTGGACTAGCTCATACGTGATGTTTACCGCCGGCATGGGTTGCGTTGCGCTGGCGGCGTGCGTCTGGGTTGTTGACGTCCACGACGTCCGTTGGTGGACCAAGCCATTCGTTATCTATGGCACCAATCCAATCCTGGCGTTCGTTGGATCGGGGGTGCTCGCGCGCATCATCTACTCGCTCATCAAAGTGCCGTACAACGGCGAGACTATTTCATTAGAGGCGGCGATCTACAGAGGGGTCTTCGCCGGTTGGCTGGAACCCAAGAACGCCTCGCTCGCATTTGCACTGTTGATCGTACTCTTTTGGCTCGCCATCCTTACGGTGCTCTACCGCAAGAAGATATTTCTCAAAGTCTAGAATCTTACGTAGTGCCAACATTTCGAAACACCTTCCGACACGCTGTACGAAAGGCCGCACGCAAGGCTGTACGCAACGCTGTACTTGTTTTCTTTGGTGTTGCACTTGCCGTTCCCGCGGACGCACAGCAATCACGCAAGAAGCGCCGCAAGACACCGGTAGTCCAGAACAAGCGGCGCAAGCCCGCACGTTCCCGTTCGAAGCAGACCGAGTCACCCGTATCGCCCGTTGCGCACTACACGTCGCCGAGGAGCGCGCAGGCGCTCGCGAGCGATCTCGGAATTTTCCTGGAGCGTACGCGCGGTGGCGAGTGGGGAGTGATGGTCGCGTCGGTCAGTCGCGGTGATACCATCTTCGCGCGCAACGCCGGTGCACCCATGCGGCCGGCGTCGACGATGAAGCTGTTTACGAGTGCCCTGGCCTTCGACAGGTTCGGGCCGGAGTACCAGTTCAGCACTGACGCCTTGCGTGACGGCCCGGTATCGAGCGATGGCACGCTGCAGGGGAACATCATCATTCGCGGCGATGGAGATCCGGCACTGTCGGGGCGCTTCATGGATGGCGGTCCAAACGCACCGATGCAGGCGCTGGCAAAGCGTGTCGCGGCCGCGGGGATCAAGCGCATCACAGGGTCGGTGATCGGCGACGCTTCGGCGTTTGACGACGCCAAAGTTCCGGACGGATGGCTCAGCCGGTATCTGGGCGCCGCGTACGCCGCCAAGGTGAGCGGGCTGTCGCTCAATGAGAACCTGGTCTGGGTTGCGGTGTCACCCGGCTCAGGCGGAAGCGCAGCCGTGAACCTGGAGCCCGCCACGACGGCGATTCCGCTTATCAACAGCGCGCGCACGGTCGGCGGCAGCGGATCCAGCCTGCGCATGGGCAAGCACGCGGATGGCACCATAGAGGTGCGCGGCTCCATCGGGCGCAACTCGCCGACGCGACGGTACTCATACGTGGTGGATGATCCCGCCATGTTCGCGACCGGTGCATTCCGTGCGGCGCTCCAGAGCAATGGCATTCAGGTGGCTGGGGCAACCCGGATGGGCCAGACTCCAGCCAATGCAGTCCGCGTCGCGACGCTACCCTCGCCGCAGCTCGCTCGCATGGTCAGCGCGATGGACCGGGAGAGCATCAATCATTACGCCGAGCTGCTGTTCAGAAACGGGGCACGAGGTCCAAAGCACATCGCGCAGGGGAGCGCCGTCAACGGCAACCGTGCGATGCACCAGTTCTTCACGAGCTTCGGGGCGGATACCAGCGGGCTGCACAACGCTGATGGGAGTGGGCTATCAGTGAACGACCGGATCACCGCCCGCGCGATGGTGCAGCTACTGGACTACGCCCACCGCGCGCCCTGGGGCCCGGAGTTTCACGCGGCGCTGCCACTGGCGGGCGAGAGCGGGACCCAGCGCAAGCGGATGAAGGGGAGCCCGGCGCAGGGAAATCTGCACGCCAAGACCGGAACGACCAACGACGTGATCAGTCTGGCCGGCTACGTGACCGCGCTGGACGGTGAGATCATCAGCTTCGCGTTCATCTACAACGGCGCGGATCGGTGGACGGCGAAAGCCACGATCGACATCATGGGCGCAACGCTGGCTAGCTTCGCGCGGTAGCTAACCGCGCTAGCTTTGCGCGGTAGCCAACCGCGCGAAGCTAGCCAGACTCCGAACAACAAAAAACCCCGACCTAGGTCGGGGTTCGAGTCTGCCACGCGCGCCGTCATTGGAACTATACGTCCTACCGATCGGCGGCGGGCAATTACGATCTATTATCGGCCGGGTTGGACACCGACTTTACTGCGAGCGACACTAAATCTACAATGGAGCTGAGGGGAATCGAACCCCTGACCTCTGCAGTGCGATTGCAGCGCTCTACCAACTGAGCTACAGCCCCGCGACCTAAAAAACCGGGCAACAAAGCCATAGCTTCCCCGTCGCACACGGGTATCTCTAAAAGTACGCACGAAGCGACAGAAAGTCAACTCGCGCGTCTGTCGGTCGCCATGGCGCACCTATATTGCGCCATGGATCTGAGTGTTCGCTTTCTTGGGACTTCCGCTTCTCGGCCGACGGTGGAGCGCAATGTCACGTCGCTTGCGCTGAGGCGGGGCGGCGAGACTTTCCTGTTCGATTGTGGTGAGGGGACACAGCGCCAGATGATGCGTTACGGCGTTTCATTCAACCTCGGCGACATCTTCTTCACGCACATGCACGCCGACCACATCCTGGGCGTCATCGGGCTGGTGCGGACGATGGCGCTGCAAGGGCGAACGGAGCCGATGCGGCTCTTTGGGCCACCTAAATCGGAGCGGCTGCTGCGCCAAGCCGTGACGCTGGGAAGCGACAAGCAGCACTTCCCCATCTCCTTCTTCGAGCTAACGCCGGGCCAGCCGCTCAAGCGCGACGGTTACAGCATTGTCCCGTTCCCGGTGGAGCACGGCGGTGCGCTGGCCTTGGGACTGGCGCTGGTGGAAGAGGAGAGGCTGGGTCGCTTCAACCCGGATCTCGCTCGCGCTATGGGGATTCCAGAGGGACCGCTCTGGGGACGCATCCACAAGGGCGAGGACATCACTCTCCCCAGTGGCCAGGTGGTAACTCCCGCGGAGCTGGTGGGCCGGACGCGGGCTGGACGAACAGTGGTTTTCACCGGCGACGCTCGCCCTTCTGATTCGACAGCCGAGATCGCGCATGGGGCCGATCTACTGATCCATGAAGCGACCTTCGCGGAGGACGAGGCGCCGCTGGCGCTGGAGACGGGGCACTCCACCGCGCGCGAGGCAGCAACAATTGCTCAGCGTGCGGCGGTGAAGCAGCTGGTCCTCACGCACATATCATCGCGCTACTCGCGCGACGCACACGAGCTGCTGGCTCAGGCGCGAGCGGTGTTTCCGGCCGCGATCCTGGCGCGCGACGGGATGGAGGTTGTGGTGCCCTTTGACGAGGTTTAAGGCTTCGCTGCTGCTACGCGGGCGCGAACGCCGGCCGGCCGGAACCGATCAACATGGAGCGCTTGAAGAGATCCTTCACCGTTGGGTCATCCAGTCTGGCGCGCACCTGAGCGAGTGTCAGTCGTGCAGTCACGTCCTTGGATTCGGGGCCGCGCCAGTCGTACCAGGCGTAACGATCCTTGCGCGAAGTACTGCCGTCGGGATGATGAAACACGACGAGCGCATTGCTGAAGCCAGGTAGTTCGACGTCAACACCCCACTCGGTGCCGTCCGGCGTGCGAAACGGTACCATGTTCTTGATCTTGCTCACGGTCCCTCCTCGAAGAGTCGCTGAACGTCGAAGTCGACGCCCAGATACTTTATCTCGGCTACATAACTCTGTATGTCCACCGCCAGCGCTCGCACCTCTTCCTCGAGCGACTCGGCGGATTCCGTCGGCTCGCCGGCGGTGCTGTTGACGGTGGCTATCTCGAATGCGTGCACCCGGTCACACCAGAGCGCGAAATCACGCTGTAAATCCGCGACAATCCGGCGCGCCAACGGATACGATGGATGCCGAGGATCGCCGAGCAGTACTCCCACATCCATGGTTGGGAATGTAACGCTAGGGTGCTGCGCGTAAAACCGTCGTCAGTTCGGCGCGCACGATACGGCGTCCATCGCCGTGACACGCTTAATGCCCTCAGCTCTTCGCCCAGGCTCGAGCGGCTAAATGAGGTCCAGGAACTGACGTGGGCTGACGAGGGTTACTCCGTGCGACCCGGTCAACGGAGCGAAGTGCCTGGTGTTACCGGAAATCAGGTACTCAGCCCCACTCGCAGCTGCCACTTCGAGAAAAGGGAGATCAGAGGGATCAGGGAGTCTGATTGCGAGAGGAACCGCGGTCGTATGGACGCCGAATGCCCGGATCAAGTCCAGGAGCGGTTCCACGATCGTGGTGGGGAACCGAAATTTTGACCGGTGCAACACATCCTGGTACTCGATCAGAATCCGGTCATCATATGCAGTCACGATGTCGCGCGTTACGAGTTTGTCAACGACACGTGCGGGCGATCCGTCCGCGGTCAGGAGGCCGGAAACGAGGACATTGGTATCCACAACGACCAGCATCCTGTTGGCGAGCTCCTACTCTCGGTTCGCTTTAGCCCGACGCACAGCAGTGATTTCAGCGTCCACGTCGTCCATTGTCATCTCGCTGAAGCCACGGCGCGCCGACTCGGCGCGCATGCGAGACACGGCCTTCTGAGCCCGAACCTGGGCGACCAACTGCACAATTTCATCAAGGTCGCCGTCCTTGACATCGAACACTACCGCCTTGGGTACGCCGTTAACCGACAACGCCGCAGCTCCGTCTCGCTTCAGGGTCTCCCATAGCCGAGCCGGGGTATTTCGAAAATCTCTGATCGTAAGCATTTGTAGCATATGAGTTCCGCCCTCCTCTTGCTACGATAATGCTACGATCGTGCTATGTCAATCGCCCCGCGGGGCGGGATGCGTACTCGTGCCACCCCGTTATTGTGAATCGAGCAGTTGAAGTAATGGATTATCGAGACGCACAAATCGCGCATTGCCGTGCTCCTCGCGCCCTACCTTGCTCTCCGCGCGGCCGTCCACGCGCACGATGTCGGCGGTGAAGTCGAAGTTGTTGACGAGGCCGTCGGCATCGCCGTTGTTGTGGCCGAGGAGCGAGCTGCCCACGCCGTAGAAATCGACAGGGGCAGTCGCGGCCTCGAAGAGCTCGATTTTGCGGACGTGGAAGCCGCCGGAGACGCCGATCCTGACGTAACCGAAGTCCTCCTGGTCGAACGCCGTGCGTAGCCCGCGGACGAGCTCGGCGCTGACACCGTTGAGGCGACGCTCGGGAAAACGCACGGCTTCGGCGGCAAGCGATTTGTCCACCAGGCGCTCGCTCGTATCGATCCGAACGCCCCAGAGCACGCCATGTCCAAAGGTGTCGCGCATCGCGCGGGCGACCGCGAGTGAGTCACCGATCACGTCGTTGTGATAGTCGGTCAGACTCACCACATCCACGTCCAATCCGGTGTCTCGGCAAAACCGAGTGAAGGCGAGCGTGGCGAGCACAACGTCGCCTCCGAATGCCGCAATTATCGAGTGCGGCATGGTGCCCACGCCCCCAGCGCCCCACCAGGCGCCGTTCGCGTCGGTTGAGACGCTGGCGACACCGCCGATCTTGGCGGCGAAACCGTCGGCCGTCTGCACACGCCAGTCATCGTGCCGAGCGGCCATGAA
>JBBSHV010000021.1:0-22952 GCA_038232435.1 Gemmatimonadales bacterium
CCGCGTTCTGGATCTTTTCGCTGGCTCCGGTGCGCTCGGGCTTGAGGCACTTTCACGCGGCGCCGACACTGCGGAGTTCGTTGACAATAACGCGCGAAGTCTCGCGGTTCTGCGCGACAATGCCGCTGCCCTCGGCACGGGCACGCGCTCGGTGATCACGCGTGCGGACGCGCTCCGCTTCGTTGCTCCCCTGGAACCGTTCGCCTACGACGTCGCCTTCGCGGATCCACCGTACGCCACCGACGCGGCGGTTCGCTTGGCGCAGCGGTGGCTCGAGTCGCCGTTCTCGACCGTATTCAGCGTGGAGCACCGGAGTAGCGTGGACATGCCAGCCGGAGGCGACACGCGGCGGTACGGTGATTCCAGCGTTACTTTGTACCGCTGATGCCGACCATCGCAATTTACGCGGGCAGCTTCGACCCGATCACACGCGGGCACCAGGATCTTATCCGGCGCAGTCGCACCTTCGTGGACGAGCTGATTGTCGCGGTTGCGACCAACTCCTCCAAGCAGCCGCTCTTCAGTATTGATGAGCGGTTGGAAATGATCCGTTGCACATCCGGCACGGAGCCTGGGGTGACCGTGCGTCATTTCGATGGACTGCTGGTCGATTGTGCCAGAGCCGTGGGCGCGTCGCTCATCATCCGCGGACTGCGGGCTGTGAGTGATTTCGAGTACGAGTTTCAGATGGCACTCATGAACAGGCATCTGGGCCCCGGCATCGAGACTGTCTTCATGGTGCCGTCCGTCGAGACGACATACATCAGCTCCAGCATCGTTCGCGAGGTAGCACGGTACGGCGGCGACCTTGGCGGATTGGTGGATCCGCTAGTCGCCACGGAATTGCGGGCCAAGTTCGCGACCTCCTAGAGTGGCTTTGCGTGACTGACTTTCTTGGGGTTACGCGGGCGCGCGCGGCAACTGTGTGTCCGCGCATTGTCTTTCCCGAAACCCACGACGAACGCGTGCGGGCCGCGGTCCACGAGGTCGAGCGGCTCGGGATCGCGCGGCCGCTCGTCGTGGAGCAGGGTCCGGACGCTCTGAACACTGCCGCACGGATGGTTGCTAGCGGGACCGCGGACGCCATGGTCGCGGGCGCTGTCTACACCACGCGCGAAGTGCTGCGCGCAGCCATCAAGCGCATCGGACTTGCGCCCGGCGTGGCTACCGTCTCGGGCGCCTTCTACATGGTGGGCGCGGCAGCGTGGGAGGCGCCGTCGCAGGTGCTGACCTTTGCCGACTGCGCGGTGACACCATTTCCAACCGCGCCGCAGCTTGCCGATATCGCCATTGCGTCGGCAGCAGACCGGGTCAGGATCGTTGGGGATACGCCGATGGTAGCGTTCCTCTCCTTCAGCACGGCTGGCAGCGCTTCCGGACGATCCGTGGACCTCATCCGCGAGGCCGTGTGTCTGGTTCGAGACCGTGCTCCCGGCCTTGCGGTGGACGGAGAATTGCAAGGAGACGCGGCACTGGTGCGGGCTGTCGGAGAGCGCAAGGCGCCCGACTCAGCGGTTGCGGGTCGAGCGAATGTGTTGATTTTCCCTTCACTGGATGCGGGGAACATCGCGTACAAGCTGGTGCAGCGGCTCGGGGGGGCGACGGCGGTGGGGCCAATTCTTCAGGGTCTGGCACGGCCCACGGCCGATCTATCGCGCGGCGCGACGGTTGACGATATAATCAATGTGACGGCAATTACGGCGTTACAAACGGAGAATGGATGAGCTTCACGCTTAAGAAACAAGGCGACGTGGTAGTCGTCGATGTCGAAGGACAGTTGATCGTGGGTAACCGGCAGGAGCTCAAGCAGAAAGTTCTGGACGAGGTGGAGAAAGGGGAACGCAAGTTCCTGATCGACTTCGCACAGACCGGATACATCGACAGCTCAGGCCTCGGCGTGCTCGTCTCGCTCAGCAAGAAGATTCGGGAGCACGGAGGAGAGCTGCGGCTGGCCGACCTCAATGATGATCTCCAGACACTCTTCGAGCTAACCAAGCTCGACACGCTGTTTCAGATTTCCGACACGCGGGAGCGCGCGCTCGAGGGTTTCTGATGTGCGAGAGCCGCATGTGGTCCGGGCGCCGTCGATTAAACCAGCGTCCGGATTGCCTGCCGCGCACGAAACACACGGCGAACCGCGCCCCGGCGTGAGTCAACCGCGCCTCAACGAGCCGCGCGTTGCGGTCGATGTCGATATTCCGAGCGACGTGAGCCAGATCGAGCGCGTCGTCTCACTCGTCACGGATCTGTGTCGTGACTTGAGCCTCCCCAAACGGCACTACACACTCAACATCCCCGTTGCGCTGAGCGAGGCGCTGTCCAACGCCATCATCCGAGGCAACCACGAGGACCCGTCGAAGTACGTGCATCTGCGTGCGACGGTCTCCGACGTCGCGCTAGTGATTGACGTAACAGACGAGGGCAGCGGCTTCGACATGCGCGACATTGCGCATGATCCCACCTCGCCGGAAGATTTGCAACGAGAGGACGGTCGCGGCCTGTTCCTCATGCGTCAGCTGATGGACCGCGTGGAACAGATACACGGCCCGCATCACATCCTCCGCCTCACGCTGAATCGGTGAAGCGAGACCTGGAGCTCGAGATTGAAAACACCGCTCGCGAGTTGGCGGAGCGGTACGAAGAGATCAATCTTCTATACACTATCAGCGACATTCTCGGTCGCACAGTCTCGCTGGATCAGGCGGCCGCCACGATCCTGCGCGAAGTTTCTGAAACGGTAGGCGCGCGCCGTGGCGCGATCCTGGTGTGTGACACGGCCGGCGAAATGCTCACGCCAATTGCGGTGGTGGGCGTCGCGGTGCCTGTCGAGCCGGTGAGCGTCGAGGAGCCGGATAGCATTAGCGCCCGCGCGTTCCGGAATCGGCATCCCATCGTGGTCGCGCCGGAGGAAGACGTTGCCGACGACGGATTTCGTCGCGGCGCTGTCCTCGTCGTGCCCATAATCTGGACCGGGACCGGTGAGTACGGACGTGCCGAGCTGCTTGGCGTCATGAGTCTCACCGACCGTGACACCCCGGCGGCCTTCAGCGCGGGCGACGTCAAGCTGGTCGTCGCGATCGCGACGCAGATCGGCAGCGCGATTCAGAATGCGCGTCTGGTGCGTGCATCAATCGAGCAGCAGCGACTGTTGCAGGAGGTTCAGCTAGCGCACGACCTGCAGATGAAGCTGCTCCCCGATACACGCGTCGTCGCGCCACAAGCTATTGCTGCCGCGCGCGTCGTTCCGGCCGAGAGCGTGGGCGGCGATTTCTATCACCTCTTCCGCCTCACCCCATCGGCCACGGGCGTCATGATCGGCGACGTGTCCAGTCATGGATACCGTGCCGCGTTGATCATGGCGCTAGCAATGAGTGCATCCGCCATTCACGCGCAGAGCACGCTCGACCCTGGCGCGATGCTGCACGCGCTGTTGCACTCGCTGCGCGATGAGCTGTCCAACACGGAGATGTTCATCACACTGTTCTACGGCGTTGTGGATCGTGATGCGGGAACGCTGGAGTACGCCAATACCGGGCACCCGCATGCATTTCTGTGTCGCCCATCCGGCCCACCCGAGCGACTCGGCGCAGTGGACCCGCCGCTGGGTATGAGTGACGACGCGCCGGGCTGTCGCACCGTGCGCTGGACGTCCGCGGATGATCTTCTCGTTCTATTCACCGACGGCATCACCGACGCCCTCAACGCAGACGGCGAGCCCATGGGCGAGCGGCGGGTGCTGGAAGCGATTACTCATTGCGGCAGCGACTCGCCTCAGTTGATCATGGACCGCGTCTTCGACGCTCTGTGGGCACATATCGGCGATGTGCCGCCACGTGATGACCTCACTCTCGTGGTCCTGCGCAGTTGAGCGTTAGACGCGATTCCGGCGGCTTTCCGCCCACGCTCAAGCGACTTGGGCAACACTTCCTCACGGACCAGACCGCGCTCGAGCATATAGTGGATGCGCTCGCTCCGACGCAGCAGGACACGGTCGTGGAGATTGGGCCAGGCCGCGGTGCGCTCACTCAGCTGTTGCTCCCACGTGCCGGAAGACTGGTAGCGGTAGAGCTAGATCGTGTACTCGCGTCCATGCTGGAAGAGCGCTACGCTGATGATCCGCGTGTCACTATCGTGGAGCGCGACATTCTCAAAACGCCCCTGGGCGAGATCGGCGGGGAGACGTTCCTGCTCGTGGGTAACGTCCCGTACTACATCACGACGCCGATCCTCTTTCACGCCCTCGCTGGCGCACTTCCGACCCGTGCGGTCTTCCTGGTGCAGCGTGAGGTGGCGGCGCGCGCGATGGCACCGGCGGGCAGCAAGGTTTACGGCGCACTCTCGGTGAATCTTCAGGTACTCACCGACATCCAGCGGATGTTCGACATTCCGCCCGGCGCGTTTCGCCCGCCACCCAAGGTCGACTCCACCGTGATTCTGCTACGTCCGCTAGCTACGCCACTCATCACCAGACCGGAGCAGCGTGCGTTCCAGCACTTTGTGCAATCACTGTTCGGCCAGCGGCGCAAGCAGTTGGGCACAATACTGCGTTCCCTGGCCACCGCCACTTCCCCCGACCCTCAACCCTCAACCGTGAACCCTGCCTTTGCCGCTCTCGGAATCGACCCAGCCGATCGGCCTGAGCGGCTGGCCCCGGCGCAGTTCGTCGCGCTATTTAGAGCGGTTCGCCAGGGCGAAGGATAGCGCCTCGAACTCGAGCCCCATGTTCACCGTCCGCGTGACAACACCCGGCGGAGTCGTTATCTGCGCCGGCGCGAAGTTCATGAGTGCCTTGACCCCGGCCTCGGCCAGCTGATCCGCGACCGACTGTGCTGCCTCGGCCGGCACAGCGATAACGCCGATGTCGAACCCGTCCTGCTCTGCATGACGCGCCAGGCCCCGCACATCCTGAACGATCAGCTCTCCCCAACGCGTCCCGATTTTGGAAGGCGCGACATCATACACCGCGACCACGTGGAACCCCTTGGCGCCAAATCCGGGATACTGCGCCAGTGCCAGCCCGATCTTTCCCGCTCCGACCACGCAAACTCGCCACTCGCGCTGCAGCCCGAGAATGCTCCGGAGACTTACCGTCAGCTCCTGAACAGAATATCCGAGTCCTCGCTTCCCGAACGAACCGAAGATCGAGAGATCCTTGCGGACCTGCGCGGAGGTCGTCCCACCGAGGCGGGCGAGTACGTCGCTTGAGACTGTGGGCGAGCCGGAGTGCTCGAGCTCGTCGAGGAATCCCAGGTACAGCGACAGGCGGCGGACAGTGGAATCGGGAACACGTTTCACGGGCGGTAATGGGCTTGTGAAATTCTTCACAAAGGTAGGTCCGCCCTTGGGAGGGCCGCAAGTTGACCTGGTGGCTATCTTAGGACAACATGCCGGTAAACATCACATCTGAGATCGGTCGCCTGCGCGCGGCCCTGGTGCACGAGCCGGGACCGGAGCTTCTGGCCGTGACGCCATCCACGCGAGAGGACTACCTCTACGACGACATTATCGACGTGGAGACGGCCAGACACGAGCACCGGCGATTCGCGGCGGTCCTGGAGCGCTTCGCGACCGTGCACTACGTCCGCGATCTGCTCACCCAGGTGGTAACCGAGCCTGAGGGGCGGGCGCTCATCATCCGCGAGGCGATGGACATCGTACCGTCGGAGCCGCTCGCGCGCGAACTGAACGACCTTCCTCCCGAGGACGTCGTCCGGATCCTGATCGAGGGGAGGGAGGAGGAGCCCGGTCCCCTGGCTCGCACGCTCAACGAGTGCGGCTATGTTCTGCCTCCGGTCCCCAACCTTTTCTTCACGCGCGACACCGTCATCGGTCTCGGCAAGCACGTCATGGTGGGTTCGATGCGGTACGGCATTCGCTGGCCCGAAGAGCTTATCATGAAGGCGCTCTTCGCGTACAATCCGTTGCTCGCCAATGCCGGGCTGCTGTACGACGGCTCGGTTGAGCGACGCGTGAACTACACGCTCGAGGGCGGTGACGTGCATTCGCTGCGCCCCGATCTACTCATCATCGGCTTCAGCGAGCGCTCCAGCCCGGCGGCGATCGATGAGCTGGTGTCGCTCGTCTTTGCCAGCACGGCCGTTACCGACGTGGTCATCGTGGTAATGCCGAAAGAGAACACCGCGATCCATCTGGACATGATCTTCACGCAGGTGGATCGGGAGCACTGCGTCGTGCACGCGCCGCACTTCATCGGCCCTGAGCGGCTCTCCGTGTTGCTCTGGCGCAAGGGTGACGCGGCAATGCGCGAGATGCCCAACGTCTTCGCGGCACTGGCTGAATGTGGCATGCGCGTTGAGCCAATTATCTGCGGCGGTACCAGGCGCATCATTCAGGAACGGGAGCAGTGGGCGTCCGGGTGCAATTTCGTCGCCGTGCGTCCGGGCGTGGTGTTGAGCTACGCGCGTAATGAAGCCACGCTGGTTGAGATGCAGCGTGCCGGCTACAGGATCGTGACGTCGGAGGCGTTCCTTACGGGCACCGACCGTGTTGGCGATAACGACCGCGCCGTTATCACCTTTGAGGGCAGTGAGCTGGTGCGCGGCGGCGGCGGGCCGCGTTGCATGTCATGCCCCATCGAGCGAGACGATGTATGGTGACGCATGGTGAGGACCGTGCGCTGAGAAATGACAATGCCGGCCCGCATACATCTGGCGGGACCAGTGGGATGAATCTGAGCACGCTGTCCTATGCCGTTGTGGACGTCGAGACAACGGGCGGAAGTCCGCTGTACGGCGACCGCATCACTGAGATCGCGGCCGTCGTGGTGCAGGAGGGGCGCATCGTTCACATTTACGAGCAGCTCGTGAATCCGGAGCGCTTCATCCCGCCATTCATCACGCACCTCACGGGTATCAGCGGCCGTATGGTCGCAGAAGCACCGCGTTTCGCCGAGATCGTGCCTGAGGTGGTCGGCGCGCTCGCCGGAAATGTGTTCGTAGCCCACAACGCAAAGTTCGATTGGAGCTTTGTCAGCTCCGAGCTGGAGCGTGCTGTCGGCAAGACACCGACAGCGCTGACACTATGCACGGTTTGGCTAGCGCGCACCCTCTTGCCGCAACTCGTGCGCAAGACGCTGGATCACGTGGCCCATCATTACGGCGTGCATGACGTGGCGCAGCGCTACCCGCTCAAGCGCGGGACTCGGCACAGCGCCGCGGGCGACGCGGTCATCACCGCGCACTGTCTGCTGCGCCTGATCGACGACGCCGCCGATCGGGGCATTACCACGTGGGACCAGGTGCAGCAAGCGTCCGGTGCGCGCGGCTCACGCAAGCGCAAACTGGCAAGCGCGATGCCTCACTCCACCCTCGACGACACCGCCGCATGAGCACAGCGATATGAGCACAGTTGTATGAGCGCGCCCACACCGTTGGTTCAGTCGCGCAACATCGGCTCGCTGCGCGTGCACGCGATCCAGGCCGGCGGCCAGCGCTTGGACGGCGGCGCTATGTTTGGCGTCGTCCCCAAGCCGCTCTGGGAGCGCCGCATCGGCGCCGACGAGCGCAACCGCATTCCGCTGGGCATGCGCTGTCTCCTGATCGAGCATCCGAGCGGCCTGGTACTTATCGATACGGGCGCAGGAAACAAGGAGACCGCCAAGTTCGTGGACATCTACGGGCTGGAGAACAGTGGCGCCAACGGGCGGACCGCGCTGGAGGATGGATTGGCGCAGGTCGGCGTCATGCCCGATGACGTGGACATCGTCATCAACACGCATCTGCACTTCGACCACGCTGGCGGCAACACGTTCGTGGATGAGAGTGGCGCCGTAGCCGTCTCCTTTCCCAAGGCTCGCCACTTCGTTCAGCGCGGCGAGTACGAGTACGCGACGCATACCAATGAGCGCACCGGCGCGAGTTACTTCGAGCGTAACTACGTGCCGACAATGCAGTCGGGGCAGTTGCAGCTGATCGAAGGCAATCGCGAGATCGTCGAGGGAATAAGCACCCTGATTACGCCGGGTCACACGCCGGACCATCAGAGCATCCTTATCGATTCGGCCGGCGAACGCGCGGTGTACCTGGGCGACGTGGTTCCGACGCACGCGCACTTGCCGCTACCGTGGATCATGGGCTACGACGTTGAGCCGCTGGTGACGCTGGAGTCCAAGCGGACGCTATTGCGCGAGGCCGAGCGGGAGGGATGGACGGTAATTTTCGAGCACGACCCGGCGGTGGCGTGGGGACAGGTGGTCAACGACGGCAAGGCATATGGCTTGCGTCTGCTCCAGGATTAGCCTAACTTTCCAGGCTTAGTTGAATGCGGAAAGTGGTTGCGCCAGTGGCGCGACCCACCCTTCGGCCCTCGTTGGTTACATCGAGGTGAGCTGCAGGCGTCCCTGGTTTGATCACGCCGTGCTATTACCGTAGCGGCGGGATTTGGCGCGGGCTCCTGTTTCCGGAGACCCGCGTTTTTCGTTTTCCTTCAGAATTGAGGTTTTCGCTTATCCCACCAGATGTCAAAGGCCCGCGCGTAAATCGTCAGATCCGTTTCTCACCCCTGCGTGTGATCGGCGACGACGGTAGCCAGCTCGGTATTATGGATGTCGACACCGCCCTTAGCCGAGCTCAGGAGCTTGGGCTCGACCTGGTGGAGGTGGCCCCGCTTGCCCGTCCGCCCGTCGTCCGCATCATGGATTTCGGGAAGTACAAGTTCGAGCAGGCGAAGATGGCCCGACAGGCCAAGAAGAAGCAGCATGTGATCGAGTTAAAGGAGGTGAAGTTCCGCCCCGGGATCGACGATCACGACTTCAATACCAAGGTGCGACACGCGCGTGAGTTTTTGGGTGATGGGAATAAGGTGAAGGTCACGCTGATGTTCCGGGGACGGCAGATTGCCCATCCGGAGCTTGGCCGCAAGGTCGTCATTCGCGTCGCGCAGGACCTGGCGGACGTGGCGAAGATCGAGGCGGACCCCAAGTTCGAAGGGAAGTCTATGACGATGATTCTTGCTCCTAAGTGAGGGATTGAAGCATGCCGAAGATGAAGACGCACAAGGGCGCGAAGAAGCGGTTCTCCATTACGGGGAGCGGCAAGGTAAGGCGCAATAAGGCGGGTAAGAGCCACATTCTGACGAAGAAGTCCGCCAAGCGGAAGCGCAATCTGCGCCGCCCCGGACTGATTGCCACGCCGGGCGAAGAGAAGATGATCAAGCGATTGTTGGTCGCGTAATTGTAGGGGCGACCGGCGGTCGCCCTTCTCTCGGCGGTATCGAACGTCGTCGGACAGTTTGAGATTGCGGGCGCCCAGTCGGTCGCCCATCCCATAGATACACAGGAGGGCTCCCATGCCAAGAGTACGATCCAACGTTGCGCGCCTGAAGCGCAAGAAGCAGATAATGAAGGCCGCGCGCGGCGCATTCGGCGCGCGCAGCAAGCTGTGGAAATCCGCCAAGGAAAACGTCGAGCGCGGCTGGGCCTACGCGTATCGTGACCGCAAGAACAAGAAGCGCGAGTTCCGCCGCCTCTGGATCGTGCGCATCAACGCCGCTGCCCGCCTGCACGACATGAACTACAACACGTTCATCTGCGGACTGGACAGGGCCGGCATCGAAGTCGACCGCAAGGTGCTCGCCGACCTGGCGGTGCGCGACGCGGCCGCGTTCGGTATGCTGGCGGATCAGGCGCGCAACGCGCTCAAGAACGTGCAGGCCGCGGCGTAAGGCGCTCTCCGCTACTGCTGTCCTGACTCCGCGCGGTTTGCGAAAGGGGGGCGTGGCCTATTAAGCCACGCCCCCTTTCGCAAACCGTCCCTCGCTACCGCGAAAATGCTTGCGTCGGTAGTCGGTACAGAGCCTCACCCGCTTGCCGGAGGGCCACGTCGCGGGCTAGAAGCGGTCGGTTTGACCGCGACACTTCTCGTACTCGTGCCCTTGCCGCGGCCGCTCGGAGTCATGATAGATCTCCTCGGATATGAGTGCGACCCCGAACCGCGTGCATTCCGCCCAAAGGTCGTGCGACTCAAGGACGAATGCAACGTAGGGCGGTGCCGATGCCACATTCATTCCCACCCACGGCAGCCAGCAGCCCTCCACCTGCCGCGAGCCACTCGGCTGACCGGCTGGCACGGGAGCGCACCGCACCGCCATGCGGATCGGTCCGCTCGAACCCACGCGGCGCAGGATAATTGCGCTGCTGGGCCCGCTGCGCAGCACACGCAGGAGTCCAGTGGCCGGGAGGGTGAACTCGATCGTATCGCCTGTTTGAGCGCCCGCCATACCATCGGGCTGCGAATACACGACGAGGGCGGTTCCGTGAAATGCCGCTGGGACGTGAATAACTTCCGCATCGATAGGCACGTCAGGTGCTGCAGCCGAGCGATCGGGCATTAGCGTGGTAGCGCGAGCGCTCGATCGGGTGCACGCTACCTGTGCGATAGCGGCAAGGACTAGCATCCCATACAGAGGAATACAGGTCCTTTGATGTGATCCACCGCGGAACCGGTGCCGCGTCAGCCCTGCACTGGAACCAGTTACCTGCGTGGATCGAACGCAGGTTAGTTCAGCTATCATCCAGACGGTGATTGGGCGGTTGGGAGAATCGCAATCCGATCCGATGCCACAAGCTCCCATCAGAAAACGATTCGCACAAGCATCGAGCCGCGTGTAGTCGCGTCGATCACATTCCGCCAGCCAGGTAACGCGCGGCTGTTAGTTTGGCTGGGGCGCGAGAGCATACGCGGCTGTCCCGAAATCCCCGGTCACGCTACTGTGGGTGCGGCAAGAGGGCGCGGTGGATATTTTTCTGGTCCGCCCTTTCGCATTCAGCCATACCGAGCAACCACAAGTGCCTGACGTGCCCGATTCCCCGTCGCTCGAGCAGTTCGAACACTCCGCCACGGAACTAGTCGCCGCCGCCGCGCAAGCCTTCGCCGCGGCCGACACTCTCGACGCGCTCGAAACCGCGCGCGCGTCCTTCCTCGGCCGCAGCAACGGCCGCATGCTGGAGCTACAGCGCGCCGTGCCGTCGTTCGCGGGCGAGGACCGTAGGGCCGCGGGGCGACGTTTCAATGATGTCAAGACGGCGATGGAGCAGGCGCTCGAGTCGCGCCGCGCGGCACTGGAACAAGCGCAGAGTGCGGCCGCTCCAACGTTGGATCTGACCATGCCCGCGCGGCGCCAGTTCGTGGGCGCGGAGCATCCGGTCACCCGGGTGATCGAGGAGATCGTCGCGATTTTTCGCGAAATCGGCTTCACCGTTGCAACCGGTCCCGAAGCGGAGACGGAGTGGTACAACTTCACCGCTCTCAACTTCCCGCCCGATCATCCCGCGTTGGACGCGCACGACACGATGTATCTCGCCGATGGCGTGGTGTTGCGCACGCACACGTCGCCGGTGCAGATCCGTACGATGCAGAACAGCAAGCCACCGATTCGTGTCGTCATTCCCGGCAACGTATACCGGCTGGATCCATTCGACGCGAGTCACGCGCCGTCGTTCGCGCAGATCGAAGGGCTGGCCGTGGATGAAGGCATCAGCTTCGTCGATCTGAAAGCGACGCTGGCGCACTTTGCCAATCGGTTCTTCGGGCCCACGCGCACGCGCTTCCGGCCGAGCTATTTCCCGTTCACGGAGCCGTCGGCGGAGATGGATGTCGAGTGCCGGCTGTGTGGCGGGACGGGATGTGCAGGATGCAAGGGGACCGGCTGGATGGAGATAATGGGCGCAGGGATGGTGCATCCGAATGTTCTGGAAGCGGCCGGCGTCGACAGCGAGCGGTACACGGGATGGGCGTTCGGAATGGGTCCGGGCCGCATCGCTCTGCAGCGGTACCGCATCCCCGATATCAGAGTGCTGTACGATTCAGATGTGCGCTTCCTGGAGCAGATCGCTTCGTGAACGCATCTTTCGATTGGCTCAAGGACTTCACAGATTTTGATCTCACGCCGCGGGAGCTGCGCGATGCGCTCACCGCGCGCGTCGCGACGGTGGACGATGTTGTCGCGCTGCGGCAGGATCTCGCCGATATCGTCGTTGGGCGAGTCGTATCGGCGCAGCCACATCCAGACTCGGATCATCTCTGGGTGACGAAGGTGGATGCGGGAAGCGCCGATCTGCTGGATGTGGTGTGTGGCGCGCCAAATGTCCAGGAGGGAACGAAGTACCCCTTCGCACCCGTCGGCGCCGTGCTTCCGGGCGGACTCAAGATCGAGCGTCGTAAGATTCGCGGTCAGTCTTCCACCGGAATGCTCTGCTCCGCGCGCGAGCTTGGACTGGGCGTGGATCACAACGGCATCATGGCGCTGAAAACGGAAGCGGCACCGGGTACGCCGTTCCTCTCCGCTTATGCCGCGGGTGACACACGACTCATTATTGATGTACTACCCAACCGTCCCGATCTTCTCGCGCACGAAGGCATCGCGCGCGAGATTGCCGCGTTCACGGGCAATCCACCGCGTCGCCCGATGCCGGATGGCATGGTGATGTCGGACGCGCCGTTCAATCACGCTTCCAACTCCGCCACGACGGCCGGTGTTCGCGTGAGCGTGGACGGCAACGCCGCGTGCCCGCTGTACGTCGCTGTCGTGATCCGCGGTGTGCGCGTTGGGCCGAGCCCGGATTGGCTCGTGCGCAGACTGGAGGGCGTCGGGGTGCGGTCGATCAACAATGTTGTCGACGTCACCAACTACATGCTGCACGGCTTCGGACAGCCGATGCACGCGTTTGATCTCGCCAATCTGGCCGGTCCCGAGATTCAGGTGCGTCGCGCGCACGACGGCGAGATGATCACCACCCTCGACGGCGTGACGCGAAAGCTCGATGCATCAGTGACCGTGATCGCCGACGCAACCACTGCACACGCGATTGCGGGTGTAATTGGTGGCGAGGGTAGCGAGGTTACCGACGCGACCACTGACGTTGTTCTCGAAGTCGCGGTGTTTGATCCGCGTTCGGTGCGAAGCACTCGACGAGCACTGAGCGTTTCTACCGATGCGAGCTACCGCTTCGAGCGCGCGGTCGATCCTCACGCGACCGAGGGATTCGCGCGATATGCGGCGGCGCTCGTCTGCGCATTGTCTGGCGGAGTGGTAGACGGCATTCCTGTTGTAATCGGAACGCCGCCTGCGCCGTCCCCGGCGATCGCACTCCGAGTGCCGCGCGTTGCACTGCTGCTCGGTGAGCCAGTTCCGTCCGAGGAATGCGCGGCGCTGCTCAGCAGCGTGGGATTCAAAGTGACACGCAGCGACAGCGATGCATATAGCGTTTCGGTGATCCCGCCCACGTGGCGTTCGGACGTTGCCGGGGAAGCGGATCTCGTGGAAGAGATCGCGCGTTTGCGCGGCTTTGATTCGTTCCCAAACGAATTGCGTCCCTTCCGAGTTGGCGCTACTCCGGATTCACCTGCGTACACCGTGACACGGCGCGTGACGCAGGCGCTGGTGCAGGCGGGACTGTACGAGATCCGCCCCACGCCATTCGTCGCAGACGCCGGAGCGAACGGCGTTCGCGTCACCAATCCGTTGGCGGAAAGCGAGGCCATGCTCCGAGCCAGTCTCTTGCAGACTCTGGCTCGCCGTGTTGAGTACAACTTTGCGCACATGTCACGCAACGTGCGGCTGTTCGAGATAGGAGTGGCCTTTACGCGCGGCGATGGTCCGCTCCCGGTCGAGCGAACATACGCCGCGGCCGCGGTGACGGGCGACCGCTTTCCCGCGCACTTCGCCGATCCCAAGCCGCCACAGATGGATATCTGGGATGCGAAGTGGATTGCTGAGCAGGCCGTTAGCGCGGCGTTCGGGGTAGCGGGGGCGATGGATCTTACGCCGAATTCCACGGGGGACGGCTGGCGGATTTCGCGCGCTGGCGTGAATCTGGGCAGCATAGCGCCGCTCTGGGTGGATGCTCCGGTCTGGGCTTCGCGGGTGTACGGTATTGAGTTGGACATCACTTCCGCCTTTGCTGGAAGAAGCCTTGGACGAACGTACGTCCCGCTTCCTTCGACTCCGGCGGCTGAGTTCGATCTCGCGCTGTTGCTGCCGAGCGGGGTAACCGCGGGCGACGTTGGACGGGTCATCACCACGATCGCTGGCGAGTTGCTCGAGGCACTGGTTCCCTTCGATGAGTTTACCGGGCGCGGTGTGCCGGAAGGGCACCGCAGCGTTGCGTGGCGCTTGACGTTCCGGCATCCCGAGCGCACGCTGCGCGACAGGGAGATCGAAGGCCGGCGTGCGCGCATCTTGCGCGCTCTGGAAGAGGAGCTGGGTGTCCGACCACGTTCGGCCTAACAGCACGTCGGTCGCTGAGCTGAGGCGACTTGTCCACGCGCTCGGCGAGGAGCTGGCCCGTTATAGAAAGCGAGCGCTCTCAGCCGAAGCTCGGCTGCGTGCGCTGGACGAGCAGGTGGTGCACGTGACTGGCGTTACATCGGAGCGCGTGCTGGAACTGGAACGCGAGAACGCGGATTTTCAGCGGCGTATTCAGGTCGCAACCGACCGCACGACGCGAATGCTTGCGCGTGTGCGCTTCCTCAAACAGCAACGCGAAAGCGGCGCATTGTGACCACACAGTGACGACAAAGAAGACCAGCGTTCGTGTGACCATTCTGGGCGAGGAGTACACGCTTCGGTCTGCCGCTTCGTCCGAAGAAACGCAAGCTGTTGCTCGCTACGTGGATCAGCAGATCCGCGAGATCATGCAGGCAGGACTCGTGATCGAGTCAAACAAGGCCGCGATTCTCGCGTGCCTGCGCCTGGCGGGCGAGCTGTTCCAAGCGCGCGCCAGCGCGAAACACGTTGAGCAGGAAATGACAGCGCTGGGTGAGGAGATCCGGCCGTGGCTGCCACCGGCCAAGCGCTACGATTAACTTCTCGGGATGGACTTCACGGTCACCCTGGCCGCGGGCGCGATTCTTGTGCTGGTCGCTGCCAGCGCGGCCTTTGTCATAGGGCGTAGAGCAGGAACGCGGAGTGAGAACGAAAGGCAGCACTCGGCCGGTGCTTCGGCCGAGCAGACTGCCAAGCGTATTCTCGCTGATGCGGAGAGGGTGGCTGCCGAGGCCGAGCGCGATGCGGCGTCGCTGCGGAAGAGCGTCGTTCTAGAAGGGAAGGAAGAGATCATCCATCTGCGCGAGGAATGGGCATCTGAAGGACGCAAGCGGCGCGAAGAGATCGAGCGCGACGAGCGGCGTCTGCAAGAGCGCGTTGCGACTCTGGAGCGAAAGGCCGATGCGGTGGACCAGCGCGACCGCGAAGTGCAGCGCATCTCCGGAGAAATCGGATCTCGTGAGGCAAATGTAGCCGCGCGTCAGACCGAGCTTGAACACCTTGTCGCGGACGAGCGGCATCGGCTGGAGGCGCTTGCGGGCATGTCCGCGGCGGAGGCAAAGGCCGAGCTGATGAAGCGGCTGGAAGAAGAGGCGCACGCGGATGCCGCGAGTCGCGTGCGCGGCATCCGCGAAGAGTCGCGCCGCAACGCTGAGCGTGAGGCCAAGAAGATTATCGCGCTCGCCATCCAGCGCATTGCCGCCGATCAGACCGTTGAGACTACTGTATCCGCCGTCGCGCTTCCGAACGACGACATGAAGGGGCGCATCATTGGACGCGAGGGCCGCAACATTCGCGCCTTCGAGCTGTCGACCGGTGTGGACGTGATCATCGACGACACGCCCGATACGGTGGTCGTGAGCTGCTTCGATCCGGTTCGGCGAGAGATCGCGCGCGTCGCGCTCGAGAAGCTTGTCTCTGACGGCCGCATTCACCCCGGTCGCATTGAAGAGGTCGTGAACAAGGCGCGCGACGAGGTGGACAAGGCAATTATCGAAACCGGCGAGCGCGCAGCGTACGAGAGTGGCGTTCACGGACTGCACCCGGAGCTGCTGAGACTCGTCGGCAGAATGAAGTGGCGAACCAGCTACGGGCAGAATATCCTGAACCACTCCAAGGAAGTTGCGTGGCTCGCGGGAATAATGGCCGCGGAGTTGGGGCTGGATGTCGCGATGGCGCGGCGCGGAGCACTGCTGCACGACGTTGGCAAGGTGCTCACGCATGAACATGAGGGCACCCACGTGCAGCTCGGCGTCGAGATGGCGACCAGGTACGGCGAGGATCCGTTAGTGGTGAACGCGATTGCGGCGCACCACGACGACGTGCCGCACGAGACAGAAGTGTCGGTGCTCATTCAGGCTGCGGATGCGATCAGTGGCGCGCGCCCCGGTGCTCGGCGCGAATCCTTCGAGACATATGTCAAGCGGCTTGAGGGAATCGAACGCATCGCGGCCGACTATCGCGGCGTTGAAAAGGTGTTCGCGATACAGGCGGGACGAGAGGTCCGCGTGATTGTCACACCCGAGACGGTGGACGATCCACGCATGGAAGCGCTGGCCGAGGAGATAGCGGCGCGAATTGAGCGCGAGCTGCAGTATCCGGGTCAGATCAAGGTCGTGTTGATTCGCGAAACACGGGCTGTCGGCGTTGCCCGCTGAGCTGATCAACGGGACCGCGATGGCCGCGCGGGTGCGCGCTGAGGTGGCGCGCGAGGTGAAAGACCTGTCCGAATCCGGCACGCGCCCAGGGCTTGCGGTGGTACTCGTGGGCGACGATCCGGCGAGTGCGGTATACGTGAGTGCGAAGGGGCGCGCGTGCACGGAGGTGGGAATTGCGGAGCGGACGATTGTACTCCCAGTGAGCACGTCACAGTGCGAGTTGATGCGACTGCTGGACGAATTGAACGCGGACCCTTCGGTTCACGGCATCCTTGTGCAATCACCGCTTCCCGCGCAGATAGACTTTGATGCAGTCATCGGGCGTATTGATCCGGTCAAGGACGTGGACGGATTTCATCCGCTTAATGTTGGCAAGCTTCTGGCGGGCGAGCGGGACGGATTCGTGCCGTGTACTCCGGCCGGCGTGCAGGAGCTCCTCCGATTGTGCAACGTGCCAACGCACGGCAGGGAATGCGTGATTGTGGGGCGGAGCAACATTGTCGGCAAGCCCATGGCCGCGCTCATGGTGCAGAACGCGCCGGGCGCGAATGCGACGGTCACGCTTTGCCACCGATACACTTCGGATCTTGCATCGCACACACGCCGCGCCGACATCCTGGTGACCGCGGTAGGCAAGCCGAATCTGATCACGGGCGACATGATCAAGCCCGGTGCCGCAGTACTCGACGTCGGAATTACGCGCATTACCGACGCGTCGCGAAAGAGTGGCAGCCGGCTCGTGGGAGATGTTGAATTTGACAGTGTGCGGGAAGTCGCCGGATTGCTCACCCCGGTGCCGGGCGGGGTTGGTCCGATGACGATCGCGATGTTGCTGCGAAATACTTTACGCGCCGCGCAGCGCGCGGTGGCCGCGTGAGGGTGCAATCGTGAGGGGCGGCCGCCGTCCGACCCGGCAATGGGGATCGCAGCAGAACCTGGATATGTTCGGCAACAGCGTGGAAGCAGCCATGCCGGTCGTGGCGCCAATCGTGATTCCAGGCGCATCGCCGGAATCTGCTGTACCTGTTGCGTCGCTGACCGAGACCGCGCGTGCCGTCGTCGAAGGTGCGCTGTCTCCGTTGTGGGTGCGCGGCGAGGTGAGCGACTTCAAACGGCATCGCAACGGTCACTGGTACTTCTGCCTGCGTGACGCGACAGCACAGGTGCGCTGCGTGGTGTGGTCGCGCGGTCAGCGGCTGATCCCAACGTCGCCGGACGACGGAATGGAGGTGGCTGCGTACGGACAGTTGACTGTCTATCCCGCGCGCGGCGATCTGCATCTGAATGTGACCGCGATGGAAGCTCGAGGCGACGGTCTCTGGCGCAAGGCTCTGGAAGAGACCAGGCTTCGGCTGGATCGCGACGGCTTGCTCGCGCCCGAGCGCAAGCGTGCGCTTCCCACCGCGCCACTACGTGTGGGCGTGGTCACGAGCCCGGACGGGGCTGCGCTACGCGACGTGATCGCGGTCATCCGCCGTCGCGCTCCACATATCACCATTGTCGTGAGCGCGACCGCTGTTCAGGGCGTGGGTGCGCCCGCGCAGATCTGCGATGCCATCGAGCGTGTGTGTCGATGGGGCCGCGCCGATGTGCTCATCATCGGACGTGGCGGCGGCGCGCGCGAGGACCTGTGGGCCTTCAACGACGAGCTTGTTGCGCGCGCGATTGCGGCGGCATCGATTCCCGTCATCTCTGGCGTCGGTCACGAGATCGACATCACCATCGCCGATCTCGTGGCGGATCATCGCGCAGCAACTCCATCGGCCGCTGCCGAAGCCGCGGTGCCGGTGCGAGCCGATATGTTTGCGGCACTCCAGTCAAAGGCCGACGAACTGCGCGAGGCGATGCTGCGCCGCACTTCGATCGCGCGGGGTGATCTGGAGAATGCGGCCGACATGCTTCGGCGAACAGCCGAGCTGGATGCGGAACGGCGACGCGCTCGCATGTCCAATGTCGCCGGACGGCTCAACGCCCTCAGCCCACTCGCGACGCTGGCGCGCGGTTACGCGGTTGCGCGCGACATTTCGGACCGGCGTACATTGGCCCAGGTCGCTGACTTCGATCCCGATCGCCTCTTCACGCTTACGCTGCGCGACGGCGACATCGTTGCGCGGCCGGTGAAGCAGTCGTGAGGATGCAATCATGAGCTACGAGGCACAGCTTCAGAGACTCGAGGAGATCGTGATCGAGCTGGAAGGAGACGGTCTTCCGCTGGACGATGCGCTTCGTCTGTTCGAAGAAGGAATCGATTTGCTTCGCGGAGCGTCGGACGAGCTGACGCGTGCTGAGGGACGAGTCCAATTGCTGGTGGAACGGGCGGAGGGCGTGTTCGAGACGCGCGACATGGATGGCTGAGGTCACCACCGATCCAGTTAGCGCTGTGAATGCGACCAGGGATCGCAGTGCGATCGATGCCACGTTAGCGCGGCTCTGCGCTGAGATACCGGCGATTGTACCCGTGCAGGTGGCCGAGGCTATTCGATATACATGTCGCGGAGGCGGCAAGCGGCTGCGCGGTATAATGGTGATGGAGTGCTACCGCGCCGCCGGCGGTGTGGACGATCCATACTTCCTCGCCGCCGCGGTCGAGATGTTGCACGCATACTCTCTGGCGCACGATGATCTGCCGTGCATGGACGATGATGACGTTCGCCGTGGCCGGCCTTCCACTCACCGAGTGTACGGAGTCGAGACTACAGTGCTCGCCGGGATCGCGATCATTCCATTGGTAGTCGCGGCGCTCGCGCGGGGTGGAAGTAGCTGGTCTGAGCCGACCGGCCGCGCTATGATCGCGGAGCTGATGCGTGCCGCCGGCGCTGCGGGAATGATCGGTGGTCAGTTGGCGGATCTGGTCGCGGAGGACGTGCCAGTGGGCTCGCTTGGAGCGCTCGAACGGATCCATTGCTGCAAGACGGGTGCGTTGATTGCTGCCTGCTGTCGTGCAGCGGGGATTGCGGCTGGCGCGAGCGATGCATCCATTAAAGCGCTGGGCGGGTATGGTAGCGACGTCGGGCTCGCGTTCCAGATTGTTGACGATGTGCTGGACGTAACCTCGACCTCCGCACAGCTCGGCAAGGCGGCTGGTCGAGATGCCGCTCTCGGAAAGAGCACCTACCCGGGGCTCCTCGGTGTAGAAGGGGCAATGTCGCGCGCGCACAATTTGGTGCGCGACGGCTGCAACGGGCTGGCGCAAGCCGGCCTGCTAACGACTGAGCTTCGGCACCTGGCCGACGTGGTTATCACTCGCACGCATTGAAGGCGATGGCAATTCTGAGCCGCATAAGGTCCTCGTCAGATGTGAAGGCGCTGTCACGCGATGAGCTGGTCCAGCTCGGCGCGGAGATGCGCGCGTTCCTCATCGACTCGTGCTCGCATACCGGTGGCCACATCGGTGCCGGCCTCGGCGTCGTCGAGCTCGCAATCGCTCTCCATGCGGTGTTCGACACGCCGCAGGACCAGATCGTGTGGGACGTTGGCCATCAGGGATATCCGCACAAGCTGCTGACTGGCCGCGCGAGTCAGTTCGGCACGCTGCGGCAGGAGGGCGGCATGTCCGGCTTCCTCAAGCGAAGCGAGAGTGAGTACGACAGTTTCGGCGCCGGTCACGCGGCGACCGCTATTTCAGCGGGCTTCGGCATGGCAACAGCCCGTGACCTGAACGGAGAGTCGTTCAAGGTCGTCTCCGTACTCGGCGATGGCGCGCTCACGTCCGGCCTTTCGTACGAAGGGCTGAACAACGCTGGCGCTTCGGGCCGCGACTTCATCGTCGTACTCAATGACAACGAGATGTCCATCGCGCGCAACGTCGGCGCAATGGCGAAGTATCTCAACTCGGTCCAGCGCAATCCGCTGTACAACCGCGTCCGTTCCGCGATCGGGACCGTCGTTGACGGGATGCCGGGACCGCTTCAACCCGTTAGCACTATAGTCAGGAAGTGGGAGGAAAGTATGAAATCTTTCCTCACCCCCGGTGTCCTCTTTGAGGAGCTGGGCTTCCGCTATTTCGGTCCGGTTGATGGGCACGACCTCGACGCCCTGGTCGACACATTCGCGGCGGTGCGCGCGCTGGAAGGGCCACGACTGGTGCACGTCATCACGCAAAAGGGAAGAGGATTCCCCGCGGGCGAACATATCGAGAAATGGCACGCGCTCCCGGCCGGGCACGATCCCGCGACCGGGAAACAGGTGCAGTCTTCTTCCGCCAATCCTTCATACACGGCGGTTTTCGGCAAGGGATTGGCCGAGTTGGGAGCCATTGATCGCAAGCTGGTCGCAATCACCGCCGCGATGCCTAGCGGGACTGGAACGGGAGTTTTTGCGAAAGCGTTTCCTGAGCGGTTCTTTGATGTTGGAATTGCCGAAGGTCACGCTGTCACCTTTGCCGCTGGCCTCGCCACCCGTGGTATTCATCCGGTGTGCGCCATCTATTCCACATTCTTGCAGCGCGCGTATGATAACGTCGTTCACGACGCCGCAATCCAGCATCTCCCGGTCGTATTCGCGATGGACCGTGCCGGGCTGGTCGGTGAAGATGGGCCAACGCACATGGGGCTGTACGACATTGCGTACATGCTGGCGGTTCCCGCGATGACAGTGACCGCGCCGAAGGATGGAACGGAGATGTTGGCGCTGCTTCGGAGCGCGACGATCCACACGGGCGGACCCTTCTCCGTGCGCTATCCACGCGACGCGACTCCGGATATTGTTCCGCCAATCTCGGAGATCGCGCCGGTTCCTTTCGCGACATGGGAGGTGCTCCGTCGCGGAACGGAGTTCGCCATCCTCGCGGTCGGCACAATGGTCAACGAATCGCTCCGCGCCGCGGAGACGTTGGCCGAGGAGGGGCTCTCGGTCACTGTCGTTAACTGCCGCTTCCTCAAGCCGCACGACGAGGTCACGTTGAACGCACTCCTCGCCGATCACAAGCAATTCCTCGTTGTCGAGGAGGGGACGGTCGTGAACGGCTTCGGTGCGTACATGGCTGCCTTAATCGGACGTATCGACGGCGCAGTGAGAGTAGCGACGCACGGCGTTCCGGACGTATTCATAGAGCAGGCCTCACGCGCACGACAGCTTCGCATCACAGGGCTGGACGCGGAAGGCATCGCGGAGCGCGTGCGCGCGCTTCATGGTACCGCAACCGAGGCGCTGGCGGGGTGATCCGGCTGGGTGTCGTCGGGCACCGCGGCTATCCCGAGCTGCCCGCGATCCTGATGTCACTGCTCGCGGCTGCGCGCGGTGCGGACGCGGAACTGTACGCTGAGCCGGATCTGTTCGACCTGGCCCACGGCGCACGCAAGCTCGAGTCGCCCGACGACATTGATTTTGTCATATCGCTCGGCGGCGACGGCACGCTCTTGCGCGCTGTGCGCTTCCTTGCCGGCGCGCAGGTTCCCATCCTGGGTGTCAACCTGGGCCGACTCGGTTTTCTGACGGCGTGTGGGCCGAGTGAAGTGGAGGCCGCGGTGCAGGTGCTCGCGTCCGGCAAGTACACTGTGGACGAGCGGATGGCCCTGCGCGGCGAAGCAGTGCACGCTGACCGCGCGCAAGCGGATGTGCACGGTGGTGTGCATCACGCGGGGAAGTGGCACGCGCTGAACGAGTTTGTGATGCACAAGGGCGGCTTCGCGCGCGTGCTTACCGTGCGCGTGACGGTCGATGGCGAAATGCTCGGCGTCTATACTGCCGATGGGATAGTGGTGGCGTCGCCGACCGGATCGACTGCGTACAGCCTATCGGCAGGCGGTCCGCTCATCACTCCCTCGCTCGATTCTATCATCATCACCCCCGTGTCTGCGCACACACTCGCGATTCGCCCCATCGTTGTGCCGCCGAACGTGGAAGTAATGTTGGAAGCGATCGACGGGCCGGATGAGGTGTTGGTGACGGTGGATGGACAGGCCGGCGCGCGATTCGGCCGCGGCGATCGATTAATGGTTCGCCGCGGATCGCAGCCCGTGTGTATCGTTCGGCTTCCCGGAGATAGCTTCTTCGACCGTCTGCGTGTCAAGCTTGGCTGGGGCGGGCTTCCGGCCAGAGATGAACCCAGAAAGTGCTGACTGAACTTCGCATTCGCAATTTCGCCATCATCGACGCTGTAACGCTTCCGTTGGAGCGCGGGCTGAACGTGCTGTCGGGGGAAACGGGCGCCGGTAAATCGATCGTCGTGGGAGCGCTAGGTCTGCTGCTCGGAGAGCGGGGAAGCGCCGATCTCGTGCGACCGGGCGCGGAGCGCGCCAGCGTCGAAGGCGTGTTCGATCTGGAAGGCCGCGCCGAGCTCCTGAAGCTGGTCGATGAGCGGGGCATCGAGACCGAGGACGCGACGGTCGTGCTCAAGCGCGAGATCGCCGCCACGGGTCGCGGGCGCGCGTGGATCAACGGAACCCCTGTTACGGCCACGGTGCTGGCCGAGATCGGGCGCGCATTGGTCAACCTGCACGGGCAGCACGAAGCGCAGACGCTACTCAACGAAGAATCTCAGCGCCAGATCCTGGACGCGTACGCCGGTGCCGC
>JBBSHV010000022.1:0-22065 GCA_038232435.1 Gemmatimonadales bacterium
CGGGGGCCGGATACGAAGCGGCGACGCCGCGTGGCTGTTGACATAATGGGGTGCGGAGCGAGAACTTATCGGGCTACTTATAGAGCGTCAATGTGACCGCGGACACGTTAGTAAGGACAATTGCCGCGGCCATCATCCTGGCCGCAAGCTTAAGCGCAGCGCCAGCAGTCGCCAGGGGTCAGGATCTCCGCTGCGATCCTGGCGACGCGGAAGTGCGAGGGCTCAACTTCACGGGAAACAGGACCTTCACGCAGGCCGAACTGGCCAACGTAATCGTTACTACCCCGTCATCCTGGGCTCGGCGCTATCTCAACCTGCCGTTCTCAACGCGGCGCTGCCTCGACCCTGCTGAATTCGGCAACGACAGGCTGCGCTTGATTCTGTACTATCGCCGCCGCGGTTTCCCGGCCGTCACTGTTGATACGGCGCTCAGGCCATCAGGTGCCGGCGGCGTCACTGCCGGCTTCCGAATCCATGAGGGAGAGCCGGTTATCCTAAGATCACTGGTGGTCACCGGCTTGGACTCGGTCAGGAACCCGCGCGAGGTGACTGGCAATCTCCCGATCCGAATGGGACAGCGCTTCGACCGCACCAAGATCGACGCAGCGATCGACGTCATCACACGCCGATTGCGCAACGAGGGGTACCCCGCCGTGCGCGCCCGCACATCATTCGTGCTGGACACCGCGGCCAGAGTGGCGTACGACTCACTCGTTATCGAGCCGGGCGCCCTGACTCGCCTCGGCGGGGTACATATCAACGTGACCCCGGCACCGAACAAGAGGCAGCACGTATCCGACCCCGTCGTCCGCCGAGTGATTGGGCTTGACTCGGGTGCCGTCTTTCGCGAGCAGGCGATCATTGATGCGCAGCGGTCGCTGTATCAAACCGACGCTTACACGCACGTCTCCATCGCGCTGGACAGTGCGCGCGGCTTTCGCGTCGGCGCGGATTCCGTGGCGCCGCTGGACATCACGCTTGCGGAGAACACGCTGCATGCCGCGCGGATCGGTGGCGGATACGGTACGCTGGACTGCTTCCGCGCTAATGGGGAGCTGGATGATTACAACTTCCTCAAGGGCGCGCGACATCTGACGCTGCAAGGGCGTGTGTCCAAGATCGGTATCGGCAAGCCGCTGGACTTCGCGCCCGGCGTATGTTCCAGTGCTCAGAAGGATCCGTACAGCACGCGGCTCAATTACTACCTCGGCGCAACGCTGCGGCAGCCGATCTTCTTCGGCCTTCGTAGCGTCCCGACGGTCACCGCTTACACATCCCGCGTCAGCGAGTACAACGCGTACGTCCGCACCACGTCCATCGGTGGTATCGCGTCGGTTGAATATCAGCGCTGGGCGAGAACGCCAATCACATTCGGCTACACGGTGGATTTCGGCCGCACCGAAGCGCAGCCTGCATTATTCTGCGCCGTGTTCAATCTCTGCGCGCGTGAGGACCGCGACCGCGTGCAGCAGAATCAGCGGCTGGCGGTCGTCAGCGCGCTGGTTCTACATGACGCGTCCAATAATATCCTCGCGCCCACAACGGGAAGCATCGCCCGCTTGGAGGTACGAATCGCGTCGCCGGTCTTTCTGTCCGACGCCGCGCTTCAGTTCAACACGTTGCTCGGCGAGGCATCGCGGTACCTACCGGTCGGCGGCGGAAATGTACTCGCGTTGCACGCGCGTGGCGGTGCGGTATTCGGCGCCGGCTTCAAGAAAAACACCGGTTTCGTTCCGCCGCAGGAGCGCATGTACGCGGGCGGGCCAAACTCCGTCCGGGGCTTCGCTCAGAACGAGCTAGGCGCAGCCACATACCTGGCGCAGCGGTACGACACGGTCCGCGTTGAACGGGGCAATGGCAGCACTGACACTTACTTCCGCGTAGCGGATACTGTGTCCAGGGCGCGTCGCTTCGTAGCCGTCGGTGGCAACACGCTCGCAGTCGGCAACATCGAGCTGAGACTTCGCAGCCCGGTACTACCGGACGTGCTTCAGTTTGCGGTCTTCGCCGACGCTGGCGACGTCTGGAATCGCGGTGGCGCCAGCACCTTTGGCGGCTTCCACATCAAGGTCACGCCAGGCATTCAGGTCGCGGCACTCACTCCCGTTGGTCCCGCACGAATCGTTGTCGGCTACAATCCGTATCGGCGCCCGCTCGGACCGATCTATTATGAGAACACCGCGGCCCAGGGCGGCGCACTTCCGTGCGTGAGCCCGCGTAACACGCTCCCCGTGACGACCGACTCGACCGGTGCTCTCGTTCAGTCCGAGGGACGGTGTGAGGCGAGCTTCCATCCGGCCGCTAGTACGTCTTTTGGAAGCCGGCTCACGTTCGGTCTGGCCATAGGGCAGGCGTTCTAGCAAGTGATACGGCAAGTTGTACGACGAGTGTTCCGATGAGTGACACGACAGTGAGACGACAGTGACACGGCGCGGACGCATCGTTCTGTGGACCGCCGCGGCGCTGATCACGCTCTTCTCCCTTGTCGTCGCCGGCTTCCTGGCGCTCACCCAGACGAGTCGCGGGAGAGGGGAGATCCGTGGGCTTATCGTTTCGGCCCTCGGCGGACAGATCCACGGCTCACTCTACATCGGTCGGATCACAGACGGCTTTTTCACCGGTGTGACCATCGATTCGCTCGCTATCCGCGATCAGAACGATTCGCTTTTCGTGAGCACGGGTCCGGTGTCGTTGCGGTATGATCTGCGCGATCTGGCTGACAGGCGCATCCTGCTGCGTGGCGTGCGCGCCGAGCACCCAGTGGTGTACATACGGCAACATGAGAACGGAGTGTGGAACTTCCGTCAGGTATTCCAGAGCAGTAAGCCGTCCGCGCTCACGCCTCAGCGGCCCGCGGCCTTCGTCGTGGTCGACTCCGCCGTCATTCACAATGCTACGTTCGTTCTGCAGCTTCCGTGGCATCCATCGCACGCGTTGCGCGGCGTGCCGCGCGATAGCGCAATCCGGTTCGAGCTCGCCCGGCCGGATCACGACATCAAACGCACTCCCGAAGGGTTCGTCCGCACCTGGCGATGGAAGGGCGCGGAAGCGACGGTCCTGCACGGACGCGTGAGTCATCCGGACAGCGCGGGGAGCTTCTTCAGCTTCGCCAACGTACGCGTAAACGAGTCGGATCCACCATTCCTTTTCAGCAACGTTGGTGGATCGGTGCGTCAGCTCGGTGACTCAATGTGGGTAGACGTGCCGCACTTCGACCTTCCGGGCTCGACCGGTCGAGCGATTGGCAAGGTGGTGTGGGGAAGCGATCTCCCCGTCCGGTATGACGTGCACGTCCACGGCGACTCAGTATCGCTGAATGACGTTGCGTGGGTTTATCCCACGCTTCCACGCACGGGTGGGGGTACCACCGATCTCGACATTCGTTCGCAGAAACGTGATCCGCGCCTGACCGATTTCATCCTCACCAACATGGACGTGCGCAGCACGCGCTCGCACCTGCTCGGAACGATGACGTTCGTTACCGGTACGGACACTCTGGGAGTAACGGACGTACGCCTTGCAGCTTCGCCGGTGAACTTCGATCTGTTGCGAACGCTCAACGGAATGCGCTTCCCATACGACTGGCAGGGCAACATCACCGGCACTGTGCGTGCGTCCGGTGGCAATCTGGCGCGATTCAAGATGGAAGATGCCCAGGTGACCTTCGCCGACGCGAACGTACCGGGTGCGGTCACCAGGGCCACAGCGCACGGCGAACTTAACATCCTGTACCCCGCGGTGACCGCGTTCCACAACCTTGCGGTCGACGTCGCCTCCCTGGACTTGCGCACGCTCCAGTATCTGAACAAGAACTTCCCCCGCCTCAACGGAACTGTCTACGGGACCGCCGTACTGGACTCATCGTGGCTCGATGTCCGCTTCCACGACGCACAACTGGCGCATCGCGACGGTGACGGGCCCGAATCGCACGCGACGGGGCAGGGGCGCGTTACGTGGGGAGAGAAATACCTTACCTACGATCTGGACCTCCAGGCCCAACCACTCGCATTCCAGACGCTCCAGAAGTCGTATCCACTGTTGCCGCTGCACGCCTCGTTGAGTGGCCCGATCCGAGTGCAGGGCCAGAGCCCAGACCTCCTCGTCACTACATCGCTCGCCGGTGACGGCGGAACGGTCACCTTCGACGGCCGCGTGGATGCCGACCCGCTCACCTACGGAGCACACGGCACGGGCACAATCGCCGGCGCCGACTTGCGTACACTCGCGGGTAATTCCGCGCTCCCCCTTTCCGCACTGAGTGGAACGTACACGGTAGATCTCAGCGGTGACTCGCTCGCCGATCTCGTGGGAACGGCATCGCTGGCTCTCGCGCCTTCCAAAGTCGCTGGTGCAAATATTCTGGGCTCCACGGCCCGCCTGCGCTTCGGCGAGGGACTTGTCACGATCGACACACTCGTCGCCAATGCGGCCGGTGTTACCGCGCGCGCGAGCGGCACGTTTGCGACCGCAACCAACAAAACCGGAGCCCTCGGCTATGAGCTTCATATCAGCTCCGTGCGCGAGCTGGAAACGCTACTTGGGATCCAGTCGCCGATGGACGTGAGCGGCAACGCTACCGTAACCGGATCGCTGACAGGTAAGCCGGGATCGCTCGCTGCCGAAGGAGAGGCAACAGCAACCGGTGTCGCGGTCGGCTCGGCGCACGTTCAAAATACGCATGCGACTTTCGCCTTCCATAATCTCATGGGTACGCCGAACGGAGTGGCGACAGCGGAAGCGGATAGTGTGGTGGTGGGAATCGTCCCCTTAAGCCAGGCGCGGGCCGCCGTCCGTCTCATCGATCCAGACCACGCCCAGTTCAGCGTAAACTTTGTGGGGACCGGTTCTGTCACGGGCGCGGCGGGCGGTGGCATTGTCCGCTCCGGAGAGCGCACTCAGGTTCTTGTAGATTCCGCGCGCGTGAACGTTGACTCACTCAACACGTACATGCTCTCCGCGCCCGCGCGCGTTGCCATCGGCCCACGCGGCATCTCGCTTGACTCATTAATCCTGGAGCGCACGCGCGGTGGCTCCATCGCGCTGCGCGGGGCCAGTCTTGCTGGCGACACAATCCATGCATCGCTGCGGACCAGTGGGTTCAGCCTTGCGTTTCTGCAACTCTTCGGGTCCGCCGTGAGCGATTTGCGCGGCGCGCTCACGGCCAACGTGGACGTGTCAGGCACTACAGCCCGCCCTCGTCTGTATGGCAACATCGCGGTGGAAAATGGTGCGGCGACAGTCGCTCCAATCGGCACCCACCTCGATCGGCTGGATGCCGATATTGCTCTCCAAGGCGACACCGTTCGGATCCGCCGCCTCTCCGCCGTGACCAATCGCATCGGTCGTGGAACGCTCGACATCACAGGAGTTGTTGGCGTCACCAAGTACTCAGATCCGACATTCGACCTGCAGGCGACCGCGAGAAACTTCCGTGCGATCGATGAGCGTGGACTGGCGTCATTGGATGTCACGACCACCGCGCCGATCACTCTCATGGGCCGGTACAGCGGAGCCGTTCTGGGTGGCGCGATCCGCGTCGATCGCGGTACCGTTTACATCCCAGAGGTAGTGCGCAAGCGAGTTGTGGATCTCAATGATCCCGAGCTGCTCGATGTCGTTGACACCACCGTCGCGCGTGATCGCGCCATCCTGCCGCACGCGCCGAGCGAGTTCACCCGGAACCTCCGCCTTCAGAACGTCGCCGTAAATATCGGCGACGATGTATGGCTGCGGTCCGAAGAGGCCAATATCAAGCTCGGTGGCTCGCTCAACGTGACACTCGGACGCAGCCCAGCAACAGGGGAACGCTCGCAGATCGCGCTCGAGGGCGAGCTCAGCGCCGTGCGCGGTACGTATCGCCTGAACGTCGTCCCATTCGTGCAGCCCACCTTCGACGTTGAGCAGGGGACGCTCCGGTTCTTCGGCACGCCGGATCTGAATCCGGCTCTCAACATCACCGCCGTCAACACCGTGCGCAGGCCAAGACAGAGCCTGAACGGCCAGGATGTGCGGATCCGAGCCACCATAGGCGGCACGCTCGCGTCTCCATCGCTCGCCCTGTCAAGCGCCGATAATCAACCATTGTCACAGTCGGATCTACTCAGCTATCTCATCACGGGTGAGCCGGCCTTCACGCTCGATTACACGACGTTGCAGTACGTCAATCAGCTTGCGGCGGTTGCCGTTCGCTCCGCCGGCAATGTGATAACGGCCGCGATTCCGCATACTCTGTTCGATGTCGTCGAGCTCCAGACCCCGACGGTACTCACCCCGGCGAGCGCTCAGGCGCAGTCCGAGAACTCCGCGCTATACAACTTGCTCAACACGCGAGCGGTCTTTGGCAAGCAGCTGAACAGCAGTCTGTTTCTCAACTTCAGCACCGGATTCTGCGCCGAGAACTTCAGGAACAACCTCGGCCTGCGCTTGGAATATCAGTTGGGCAGAACCTACACCGCGCAGTTCGGTATCGAGCCGGGATCCAGCGATCTGATCTGCGCCCGCTCCGGTGTGGTGCAGGCGCCAGTGCAGACTCCGCCGCAGATTGGCGTTGACTTCCTGCGCTCTTGGCGCTTCTAGTGTGGAACTGTAGGGTGCAACTCTAGCGTGGACCGTGGCTTGGCGCCGGCGCTGAACGGCGCCAAGTTGCAGCGCGTACTGCTGATCGCAAATCCCGCGTCGCGTCGGGGCGGCCGGCTGTATCTCCGGGCTGCCGACGCGCTGCGAGGCGCAGGCCTCGAATGCGATATAGTGCTCACCGAATACGCCGGTCACGCCAGCGAGTGTGCCGCCGATCTTGCGCCCCGCTATGACGCGCTGTTCACTCTCGGCGGCGATGGAACCGCGATGGAGGTGATCGGGGCAATAGTGCCCAACGGGCCGCCGGTTGGGGTTCTCCCGGGCGGCACCGGGAACCTGATCGCGCGCGCACTCGGTATTCCGCTGAGTGTCCCTCGCGCGGTGCAAGCGCTCGTCGCCGGCGAGCAGGCGCGCATCGACCTGGGCCGCCTCAGCACCGGCCGTCACTTCGCGATCGGCACCGGAGTTGGAATTGATGCGTCCATGATCGCCACCACGCCCGCTTCCTGGAAGCGCCGGATTGGCGTCCTCGCGTACATCGTAGCCGGAACTCGTCATGTGCTCCGTCGGCAGCAATTTCGCGCGCGCGTGACCGTCGACGGAATCACTACGGAGTTGTCTGCATCGGTCGTCCTGGTGGCTAATTTTGGAGTGTTGCTCAACGGCCTGATCACTCTGGGCGACGGCATCCGTTACGACGACGGTATGTTGAATGTCTGTATCTTCGATCCACGGACCCTGGGCGACTCTGTCAGAATCGCGCGCAGACTTGTGGTACGCGACTTTTCCGCCGACCCCGCCATGCTGTATCTGAAAGGAAGAGATATCACCGTCGTAACAGATCCGCCGCTCCCGGCACAGGCTGATGGAGAGCTGATCGGTACTACACCGTTCGAGATCACTACCGATCCTCTTGCGGCGCTGCTGCTGGTGCCCCGCGCTCGGACCGACGCTCAGAAACTGGACAACGCATGACCCGCTTTCAACAAATCAGATGAGTCAGATGCAAGAACGCGACGCGATGATCTGCAGGAACTGTGGCAACGAGGAGCGCGCATCCGAGGGTTACCCATGCGGGGACTGCGGGACGTTTGTATGCATGATGTGTGTCTGGAAAGGAATTGAGCGGTGCGCGCCCTGCTCGGCAGCCCTGACGGCCCGCGTTGGGTCTGAACCAGTTCCGGTCGTGAGCCCGCCTCCTCCGCAGGTCGTAGCCGATGTCGCACCTGTCCAGAGGATCGCCGGCTTTGAGCCGACGGGAATCAATTGGCCGGAACATTGAGCGCGGAATGTCGCTTGCTGTTCATGTCCCGGTTCACGTTGCGGGTCGTACAGCCGTGACGCGGCGGGCAACAGTGCGTGTTCCAATTGCGCCACTCATGGCGGCTCCGCGTCCGTCATCCGGCCAGACATCACAGCTTATCCGCGGACATCAGGCTGACGTACTCGAAGATGATGGCCCCTGGTGGCGCATCCTGGGTGCTGACGGCTACGATGGATGGTGCCATCGTGGCTACCTCACGGGCGAGTCGCTGCCCGACGCGTCACCACTTCGGTCGGCTTGGGGATCAGAGCGCAGAATGTCGCTCGGCTGCGACGTGCGTCTGTCGGACGGCAGTGAAGTCGCGCTTCCGCTCGGAGCGATCCTTGATGCGGATGAAGAAGTCATGCACGGACTCGCGATGAATCACCGTGCACGCGCACGCTACTTCGCGCCAGACGCCGAAACAATAGCGCGCCGTGCCGTCGAGCTGTTCCGCGGTGCGCCGTATCAGTGGGGTGGAGTTACCTCGTGGGGCGCGGACTGCTCCGGCTTCGTGCAGACCATGTATGCGCTGCATGGCACGCAACTGCCGCGCGACGCGTGGATGCAGGGAGAAAGCGGCCGCGAGATTACAGGCGAGCCATCTGAGCTTCATCCCGGGGATCTGCTCTTTTTCTCCGACCGGGATGATGGACGGATCACCCACGTCGCCCTATCGCTCGGCGGCCCCGGCCTCACGCACCTCTCGCTCGCGAACGGTGGCTTCGGAATCAACTCGCTCGACGCAACCGATCCAGTCGCCGAAGGGCTGCGCGCAAGTTTCAGATTCGCGCGCCGTATTCTCGTGTAGTAGGTCGGAGCGGTAAAGATTCCGGCTAGGGAGTTCCCGAATGTGACGGCCTGTCATCGTACAGCGTGGCCAAGCAGCGGTGATGGTAGAGTGGACGCCAGTCCGAAACCGCCCGTCAGGCATGACGCATCTGCCAACTCGGGGTGTGATCGATCCATGCATGCGGCGAGTTGTTCAATCTCTGCTTCAGGACTCTATGAGCGGACCGGAGAGACCATGAACTTTGCGTACCCTGGCGCGCGCTGGTCTTCGCACTCCGAAGCGCGCATCCCCTGAAGCATGCCGCGCCCAACCGTTGCCAGTGGGACTATGAAACCATCGTGTGCTGCGAGCCGATGAACGGCAGCGATGCCGCTGGTCCATTGACGAACACGGTTGTGGCCGCGACGGTCTCGCCATCGAGGACGACGCTCATTGTATACTGACCGGGCGCATCGAGCGGTAAATCGACGACGGCAATGATGGGGAGGTCCATCTCCAGCGCGGGCGACGGTCCCACCTCGACCTGTAGGTCACCGGCCGACGTCCAGAGCTCCGTGTCGTGCGGATTGGTCCAGTGGAAGGCGAGCTGATGCGCACCGACGTCGGATGAGCTCCCTTTGAGGCGCACAACGAAATGTGCGCGAGGGTGCAGTGAGGGGAATGCGCTAACGTGGAGCGCGTCGAAGATACCGAGGACGTTGAGCTTGCCTTCCTGCGACAGATTGGCCGCGTCGGCGAAGACGGCGAAGGAGATATGCACGCACGAAAGATACTAGATTTGGGGATGCCGGACCGATCTACCGCACCAGCAGCATTCGGTGCCACCGATGCCCTACTACTACTGATGGCGGTTATCTGGGGCGTCAACTACAGTGCGGTGAAGTACGGGAGTCTTGCGCTCACCCCGCTCGCATTCACGTGGCTGCGCGTATTCACCGCGATGCTCACGCTGATGACGGTTGCGGCAATTCAGCGAAACCGCTGGCCCGCTCGGCGCGACGTGCTCTGGTTGATGGCGCTGGGGGTGCTTGGCAACGGCTTCTATCAGCTGTTCTTCGTCTTCGGTGTGTCTCGAACGCGTGTCGCTGATGCCGCTCTGATCGTGGCCGCGATGCCTGCTTTTATCGCACTCATAAGTAGGGTGCGTGGTGTGGAGCGAGTGCGGCCGCGAGCAATTGGCGGCATTCTGTTGTCTGTGGCGGGGGTGGGCATCGTGATGCTTGGGAGCACCGCGGCTGAGAATACCAACGGCTCCGCATTCGGCGCACTGCTGGTGTTCATCGGCGTGCTTTGCTGGAGCATATTCACGGTCGCGATGCAGCCATTCACCCACCGCGTGAACCCGGTACAGCTCAACGCGCTCACAATGACCGGTGGTATGCTGCCTCTGCTGTTCCTTACGCCATTCGCGTTCACCGCAATACAGTGGGGAAATGTTTCGGCAGTCGCATGGGGCTGTCTGCTCTATAGTAGCGTGATATCCATCGGACTGGCATATCTCTTCTGGTACCGCGGGATTCGGGTACTCGGTCCAACGCGAGCATCGGTGTACGGCAACCTGCAGCCTATAGTCGCAATTCTCTTCGGCTGGATGGCGCTGCACGAGGCTCCCACAGTCTGGCAGATAGTCGGCACTGTCACGATCGTCGGCGGCATTTTTCTCACTCGCGCCTGAGCAATCGCTCGGCGAGCTCTTTGGGCATTTCAGGCAGCTCGATACACCTCGACCCAATATGAAACGGCTGGTTTTGTTCGACATCGATGGCACGATTCTGCAAACCGGCGGCGCGGGGCGTGACGCAATGGAGCATGCGTTGACCCGGGTGTTCGGTACGCCGGGCGATCCAAACCATCGTTACGACGGGAAAACGGACAGGCAGATCGTGCGCGAGTTGATGCGCGACGAAGGATTTGCCGACAATGAGATTGAACGTCGCATGAAGGAGGTGCTGGAGCTGTATGTGGAGGGGCTCAAGGAGCGGTTAGAGGAATCGCGGCGGGATGTCCAAACGTTTCCCGGAGTGATTCCGCTCATCGACACCGTGGACGAGAGCCCCGATAGTGTGCTTGGGCTACTGACCGGGAATGTGGAGCGGGGCGCGCAGCTCAAACTTGCTTCGGTTGGCCTCGTGATAGAACGCTTTCGGGTGAACGCATTTGGATCGGACGACGAGGTTCGCGGAGCGCTCCCCGCTATCGCGCATCGCAGGATGTGCGACGTGTTTGGCATTGAACTCGCCGGACGCGATGTGGTCGTGATCGGAGACACGCCCTCCGACATCGACTGCGGACGCTCTCTCGGTGCGCGTGCAATCGCGGTCGCGACAGGACGCTACACCGTCGAGCAGTTGAGGGAGCACGAGCCCTTCGCGGTGTTCCAGGATCTGAGTGACACGGCCGCGGTGCTCGCGGCAATTGAGTCATGACGCAGACAACGCGCGAGGTCGAGCTCAAGGCGGTGGTTGAGGACCTACGGCAGGCGCGTCACGCGGTGGAGAGCTCTGGTGGACGTCTGGTCTTCGCGGGACGATTGGAGGACCGGCGATACGACAGCTCCAACCACGCGCTTGCGGGCCGAGATGAGGTACTGCGGCTGCGCACGTACCGCAACGCCCAGGGCTCGCATGCGCACCTCGACTGGAAGGGACCGACGCAGGTCGTGGACGCTTTCAAGGTGCGCGATGAGCTCACGACGGAACTAACCGATCCGGACGCGCTTGCGACGATGCTCGATCATCTAGGATACGTCGTCATCCGCGAGATTGACCGCGACATCGCGCAGTACGTCCTCAACGAGACGACCATTCGCTTCGAGCGATATCCCAGGATGGATACCCTGGTCGAGGTGGAAGGAACGCCCGACGGAATCGAGGCTGCGATCGCGGTGATGGACATCCCGCGATCGAGTTTCACTGCGCAACGATTGCCGGACTTTGTCCGGGTGTACGAATCCAGGACCGGGCTCAGGGCAGCGCTATCCCAGCGTGAGCTGGCAGGCGAGTACCGGTATAGTGTCAGGGACGCGTGAGCTGATGGCGTTTTCCGCGCCGTTTACATCCTGTCTCAGATAGGTCGATGGCGTTCGTCAGGCGGTCTGCGGACGCGCGTGAATTCCGGATGCTCGCTCGCTAACATCGCGCCTGACATACATGACTGTTGCGCCGACAACGACAAAGAGCACCGCGACTACCTGCGCGCTGGTGAACGGGCCGAAGAAGCGGTCGTCCTTGGCGCGAAAGAATTCAATGATGAAGCGCTCAACACCGGCCAGAACACAGTACGCACCGAACAACCACCCTTCGGCGTGCACGTGATCGCGGATGCGCCACAGGACGAGGAACATGAAGAAGCCGAGCGCCACCTCGAAGAGCTGCGTCGGATAAACTGACACAACTTCGAGTGCGGGTGTACCAGCGGGAAATTGGACGTGGAACATGCGCGCCATGTTCTCGACCGTGCTCGGCGGCGCGCCGTTTGGAAATGCGACTGCCAGCGGGCTATTCCACGGACGGCCGTAGTCATCGCCGACGGCCCAGCACCCGGTACGCCCGATGCTGTACGCCGCGGCGACAGCGATGCCGCCGACGTCGGCGATGCGGAGCAGACTGAGGTGCTTGCGGTATGCGACGAAGAGAACGGCGGCGATTCCGCCCAGAAGTCCGCCCCAGAACACAAAACCAGCGCGGCTGAAGACGGCGCCAACGTCTCCCATCAGAACGGCGTAGTACAGCTTGGCACCGACGAGGCCGCCCACCACGGCGGCAAAGATAAGATCCGGGATGGGCTCGGGGTCATGGCCGCGCCGCCACAGCTCGCGTTGCGAGATGATCTGGGCGATGACAAAGGCCATGAGCACGGCGATGCCGAAACCGGTGAACTGAAAGCGGCCAATGTCGTACGAGAACGAGTTCTGGCTGGTGGAAGCGAATACTGGGATCATACGGGGATCATACCTGTCCGGGGAGCGGGGCAGTGGCGTTTGCGCTCTGGTCGAGCGAAGCGCGTTCGCCAAGATAATACCGGAACAACCCGGCGCGGGCGATCATGGCGGCGTTATCGGTAGCGAGGCGGGGAGTCGGGGTGAAGACCTCGATCTCGTCGCCGAGCCGTTGCTTGATTGCGGATGCGAGCATGGTGTTGCACGCAACGCCTCCACCTAGCACAACACGAGTGCGTTTGTACGCGCGCGCCGCGCGGTTGGTCTTCTCCGTCAGCGTGTCGACGAGAGCGTCCTGAAATCCGCGCGCGATGTGTGCACGGTCAGCCTCGATATCGCTGGATGCGCGCACGGCGTTAAGTACCGCGGTCTTGAGGCCACTGAACGATACGTCGAAGTATGCGGGATCGTCAGGCGCGGTATTCCTGCGCAGCATCGGCCTGCTGAAATGAAAGCGCGACGGATCTCCCTGGCGGGCCAGCGCCTCGACGTGCCGGCCACCGGGGTAGGGAAGACCGAGCAGCTTGGCTACTTTGTCGAACGCCTCACCAGCGGCGTCGTCGCGCGTGGCGCCAAGGACGTGATAGCGTCCCCACTCCGGGACGTCGAGCAGGATCGTATGCCCGCCGGAAACGAGTAGGCCGGTGAACGGGGGGACGGCACCCGCGTGCTCGAGCACGCTGGCGAACAGGTGGCCTTCCATGTGATGCACAGCCACCACGGGAAGGCCAAGCGCGAGCGCCAGCCCCTTTGCGTAGCTCACACCGACAAGGAGCGCGCCAACCAGACCGGGCTCGGTCGTGACCGCAACGGCATCCAGATCATCATGCGTAACCATCGCCTGCGCCAACGCCTGCCGTACCACGGGGACGATAGCCGTGACATGCGCGCGCGACGCTATCTCGGGTACCACGCCTCCAAAGATCGCGTGCACGTCCTGTGACAGGATGACGAGTGATCGGAGCATGGGAGTACCATCGCTGTCGTCCAGAACGGCAGCGGAAGTCTCGTCGCACGAAGTTTCGATGCCGAGTATGACGGTCACGGTAACATCACTGTTAACAACGCTATTTCCCGGAGTTGCTTCACTCAGCGAGAAGCCGCTCAATGAGGCGGCGATTCGGTTCGGAATCCCAGTCGGTGGCCATGGCGATCTTTTTCCTGATCACGCCGTCGCGGCCGATGATCACTGTCTCGGGATACCCGGTGGTCTCGTACGCATGCTGGATCTGCCCGGTCGAGTCGTGCAGGATCTCGAAGCTCAGTCCCATGTCCTGCGCGAACGCGCGAATGCCGGCCTCGGTTCCCGGATCGTCGATGCTTACCGCTACTACCTTGAGGCCCTTGGGGCCATACGTCTTATACAATCGCTCGATGCTCGGCATCTCGGCCCTGCAGGGAGGGCACCACGTCGCCCAGATGTTGATCAGCAGCACCTGTCCCTTGTAGTCAGCCAGAGACTTGACGCGCGACGGCGTTCCAAGCGTCGTAGCGTGGAACTCAGGCGCAGTAGTCCCGACTCCGAGCGGGGAGATCTCGTCGCCGAGCATGCGCATGCCGCCAAATACACCGATCGTGATAACTGCGAGAACGGCGACGACGGCGGCGAGCTGCTGACGCGCGGTCAAGTCGTCACCTGAGTCGCGGCGCGCCGCAGCGCACCGATCTCCGCACGCGGATCCGCGGCTGTGAAGATTGCGTTGCCGGCGACAAACGCATCGGCACCGGCTCGGTGAGAATCGGGGATCGTCTGTCGCGATATTCCGCCATCGACTTCGAGGTCGGCGGGGGAGCGTAGCTCGTCCAGCAGCCGGCGAGTGCGGCGAATCTTGTCCAATGACGCGGGGATGAATGCCTGACCGCCGAAGCCTGGGTTCACGGTCATCACCAGGATCAGGTCGATGTCGTGCACGACCTCCTGCACCACGTTGAGCGGTGTCGCTGGATTCAGTGCAACGCCAGCTCGACACCCAAGCGCGCGAATGTGCGAAAGATTCCGCTGCAGGTGCACTGTTGCCTCCGCGTGTATGGTGAGTCCGGCGGCACCGGCGCTCGCGAAGTCTTCCAGATACATCTCAGGATGAATGACCATCATGTGCACGTCCAATGGCAGCGATGTGCACTTGCGCACCGCATCGATAATCTTGACGCCGAAAGTGAGATTGGGGACGAACTGGCCGTCCATCACATCTATGTGAATCCAGTTTGCTCCGCCCGCTTCGCACATCGCCACCTCATCGCACAGTCGGGCCAGGTCGGCGCTGAGGATGGATGGCGCAATCCGCACTGCTCGTTCTGTTGGTACGGTTGCTACTGCTTGTGCTACTGCTTGCATCACGAACCTGGATGTCTGGTCGTGTCCGGCTCGGCCGACCTGATGGGTGGAAGCGTGGAGCCGCGTTGGACGGGTATGGTATCCTGCGTCGCGGCATCGGTTGTGTCTCTAGGGAAGTACGACACGGTGACCGTTACAGTTCCACTCCGCGGCACATCTGTCTGCGGCCGCGGTAGTTGCCGGATCACGGTGTTCGGCGGTTGCAGCGAGCTGGTGTCGCGCTCAACTATCGTGTGGAGGCGCAGGCTGTTGAGAATCCCACGCGCGTCGGGGAGCGCCATTCCGGTCAGATCTGGCACCTGCACCGGTAGCGGAGCAGGCGTTGGGTACGCCATGGGGATCGTGGCCGCGGCCGCACCCGACTGTACGGGTGGCACCGTAGTGGCGGTGTCGATCGGCCGGAGGATGTTGGACGAATCCGGTACGTACGGCTGGACGGGTGGCGGGAGAATGTTGGACGGCAGGACAAAGGCAAAGATGAGGACATATGCCAGCGCGAATCCGCCGATGCCGATCACCAGGTATGGAAAGGCGCGCCGCAGGACAGCGCGGCGTTGCACCTAGTCCGTTCTCCGAAGCCTGGCGGCGAAAGCCCCATCGGTGCCGTGCTTATGCGGGAGCACGCGCAAGCGGCCGGCGTCGAGCACGGCGTCCGGGACTGCACCGGGCGGCGGCGGCTCCAGTCGGAACCGCGGATGTTCGTCGAGGAAGGCTTCGACCTGCGTGTCGTTTTCCTCCGGCTCCAGCGAACAGGTGCTGTAGACGAGCAGACCGCCCGGCTTCACGACGTCAGCGGCGGCACGGAGTATGGAGCGCTGAATTGCCGGCATCACCGCCAGATCGGACGCCTTCAGCCGCCAGCGTGCGTCGGGGTGGCGCCGGAAGGTACCGGTGCCGGTACATGGCACGTCGAGCAGGACAACATCGACGTTACGCAGGGCGGGGTGTCGAGCGTCATCCACCAGTGGGATGACGCGTGTGGCGCCAAGTCTCTGCTTGGTGGAGAGGACACGCTGCATGCGAGATGGAGAGCGATCCGCGGCGAACACGATTGACGCATCACGCGACAGCTCGAACGTCTTTCCGCCGGGTGCGGCACACAGGTCGGCCACAGTGGAACCGGGCTCAATGGCGGCATAGCGCGCGACCAGCGTGGCCGCCGGATCCTGGACGAAGAAGAGACCGCGCTTGAACGCATCCAGCTCGGTGAGCGAGACGCCGTGTCCGAGCTGGATGGAGTCGGGGACCAGCACGTCTTCGGTTGCCTCGACGCCAGCGGCTACCAACATTTCCCGGAGTTCTGTAGCCGAAATGTTGTAGGGCCGAAGAACAATTGGCGCCTCGGCGTTATTGGCGCCAAGCAGAGCTGCGGCTGCTTCGGCGCCCCAGCGCGCGGCCCAGCGCGCGACGAGCCAGCGCGGGTGCGAGTGCGCCAGAGCCAGTGCATCAATCGGGTCTGGCGGGATGGCGACAGCGAGGTTGGCGCGTTCCCGGTCAGTGCGGCGCAGAACAGCGTTGGCGAGCTTGCTCGCGCCCATGCCATGCCGAACCTTTGTGAGCTCTACGGTCTGTGCAATGGCCGCGTAAGCCGGAACGGAGCCCATGCACAGGAGCTGGTACGCGCCCAGGCGCAACAGATCGATGAGGTCGGGATCGAGGCGAGCGAGTCCGCCGCGCACACGGTCAGAGAGCACCGCGTCTAGGAATGCGCGGCGACGTGTCATCCCATACAGCAATTCCTGCGTCCAGCGCCTATCGCGCCCGTCGAGATTGGCGCTATGACGCTCGAAGGACGGATCCAGGAGTTGCCCAGTGCGCACATCAGCACACACGTCGGCCGCGATCACCCGCGTCGGCGTTATCGACGGCGTGCGGCGGTTGGTCACCGCGCGGAGCGGTTCACTCATCTGTGAGCTCACGCGTCGAGCAACCCGGTAAATGGCGACGAGGGAACAGCGACTTCGGGGCGGTGCATCTGGAGGACAATATACGATGTAACCGTGGAAAACAGAGTATCCCCATCTGCTAATACGTGCCGCTTTCCCCGTTTGTTGGAGTGGTGAGCCCGAGTCATCTCACCCGTCCGAACGAAGTGCGCCAGCTCGAGTGTGTCACCGGGCTCCGGGAGGACTGAGTCAAAAAGGGCAGAATCGGCGATCCTTTGCGGACCTCCGGCTAGTACTTCACCGAATGACGCGAGTGTTGTGCCGGGCGAAACGTAGTCGAACCACGCGTTTACGGTCAGATTGACCGGCTCAGTCACAACTCCCGTCATCATGTCTGGAAAGATAGCGAAGTGTTAGCGCCTTCGGGTCCTCTTCGCCTCAAACGCGGGTCAGCAAGGCCAATTCGTACGCTCACCGTGGCAATTCGGACGCGATTGGCCGAATGAGGCGCGCACCCATCGCTACACGCTTAGCGAAACACCGTGGGCCCGAGAGATCAATGCAGTTCCGACGCAGCCGGCCGCAATAATACGCGCATGACCGGTGCGGGTCTCGTCCAACAGTCGTCGAGCTGCTGCGACATACGTCGCGCCAAGCAGGGCGCGCTCAACGCGAGCTGCAACGGGAGTTCAACGCGAGCTCAGCAGCGCTACGCCAAGCGATCGCCGATCGCTATTCCGCGCCCGCGCTGCCACGCAATTGCAGCCATGCGGCGTTTGCCGGCCGGCTGAACCTCGCTGATGAGGGCAGCGCCGGTGCCACAGGCGATCACCATGCCATCCTCACCTGCACTGAGCAGCTCGCCTGGCTGCCCGGACGCATCCACGAGCCGACGAGCGCCGAAGAGCTTGACGTCGGCCCCGCCGAGGGTGGTCCACGCGCCGGGACTGGGATCGTAGGCTCGCACTGCGTTGCATACCTGTGCGGCCGCGAGTTTCCAGTCAATACGGGTCGTGTCGCGGTTCACCTTGGGCGCGTATGTGGCGAGCAAGTCGTCCTGAGGGCGCTCGGAAGCGCGACCGAGCTCCATTAGCGCCAGCGCTTCGATGAGCGCTAGCGCACCCATCTCGGAGAGCCGGACCTGTAGCTCACCATACGTCTCGTCGTCAGCGACCGGTGTGCGTGCCTGGAGAATTACCGGACCTGCATCCAGCGCCGGAACCATACGCATGATGGAGACTCCGGTCTCGCTCAGCCCTTCGCGAACAGCCGCTTGAATCGGGGCCGCGCCGCGCAGCGCCGGAAGGAGCGACCCGTGGATATTGACGGTGCCCAGCACCGGGAGCTCGATCATGGCGCGCGGAAGGATGTGGCCGTATGCGACGACGACGGACAGGTCCGGGCGCAGCTCCGCTATCTGGGCGGAAAAGTCGGCGTCGCGCGCCGACTGCGGTTGAAGAACCGGGAGCTCTTCCTCCAGGGCGATGAGTTTGATCGGTGGGGGCGTGAGGATTCGCTCACGTCCGACCGGCTTGTCGGGCCGCGTAACGACGCCACATACGTCGAACCCCTCTCCCAGCAGGGCGCGCAGCGGTGGCGCGGCGAACTGCGGCGTTCCCCAGAAGAGAATGCGCACGGTGGCCTACAGCTCCGGCTCGAATGGCGGCTCGAGCGCGCTACCGCCGCTGGTCGCATCGCCGTTGCTTCTATCGCGCGAGCGTCGCTTTTTCGGCGCGGCTGGATCCAGCTTGCGAACGAAACCCGGGTACTTGGAGACTTCGCCTTCCCACTTGCGTGCCATGAACTTGCGCTTGAGCAAGCTCATGTAGTCGATGAAGAGCTTGCCGTCGAGATGGTCGAGCTCGTGCAGAATGCAGCGCGCAGTCAGTTCGTGCGCCTCCATCTCGATTGGATTTCCGTGCTGGTCGAGGGCGCGCACGACGATGTAGGCGCTGCGGTCCACGTCTCCGAAGATTTCCGGAATGGAGAGACAGCCTTCCTCGCCGCGCTCGGTTCCCTCGCGCGCCACGATCTCGGGGTTGATGAGCGCCAGCGGTGTTCCGTCGACGTCCACTACACAGACGCGCTCGGTGCGTCCCACTTGAGGCGCAGCGAGGCCGATGCCTTCCGCGGCGTACATGGTCTCGAACATGTCGGCTATGAGCGCACGCGTGGCGTCAGTGACCTGATGCAGTACGGGTGTGCGCTCGCGCAAGATTGGATCGCCAAGAACGCGAATGTCGAGTACGGCCACCTGAAACTACTCCGCCGTGCCTGCGGCGATGGGCGTTGTCTTGCGCATGATCTTGGCGATGCGGCCGCGCTCGACGAGGAGACGAGTGTCGCCGGACTTGAGTGTGACGCGATCCTCCATGGACACGACCGGAGTCCCGTCCTTGGTTTGCTGCGCGATGTAAGTGACCTCGCCAATGAGGCCGCCAGCGGTAACGACTTCATCGCCGCGGCGCAGGCTGCGCAACATCGCGTCGTGCTCCTTCTTCTGCTTCTGCTGCGGACGAAGAAGGATGAAATAGAAGATGGCCCCGATGGAGCCGTACATCAGGATCGTGGTGAGCAGCGCGTTGTTCATCTTTGGAGATCAGGCTGGGGCTTGTTGCTGGGTTTTATTGCTAGGTGGTTGCTGCGGCTTCCGACTGCGGTTTGTAGCGCGCGAGCCAGTCGGCGCTCCACCGGTCGAAAGTCCCGTCGGCGATGTGCTCGCGAGCGGTCCGCATGAGACGGATCAGGAAATGTACATTGTGCAGCGACAGGAGACGGAGACCGAGCAGCTCTTCCGACGTGAACAGGTGTCGCAGATAGGCTCGGCTGAAGCGCATGCAGGTTGGGCAGTCACAATCCGGATCCAGCGGGCCGGGGTCGGCGCGCAGCTCCGCGCGCTTGACGTTGAGGCGCCCCGCATGGGTGAATACAGCGCCGGTACGTCCCATTCTGGTGGGTGCCACGCAATCGAAAAGGTCAACACCGCGACGCACTCCTTCGATGAGATCCTCCGGGAAGCCGACGCCCATGAGATAGCGGGGGCCGTCGTTCGGGAGCGCTTCATCGACAACATCGAGCACCTCGTACATGGCGGGCTTTGCCTCTCCCACGGATAGTCCGCCGATGCCGTAGCCTGCCCAGGTGCCCATCTCAATAAGGCGTGCAACCGACTCGAGCCTCAGCTCGGGATGGATCCCACCTTGTACGATAGGAAAGAGCACCTGCTCGAACGGAGCGGTCGCGGCAGTCGCGGCGGTTGCGTCGAAGGCGGACCGGCAGCGCGCAAGCCAGCGGATGCTCCGCTCCATCGCGTCCCGCGCGACGGGCTCGACTGATTGGCCCGGGATCACATGATCGAACTGCATCATGACGTCGGCTCCGAGATTGCGCTCGATTCCGATCACGGACTCCGGAGTGAAGAATTTCCGGTCGCCGTTGATGTGGCTCCTAAACTCGACTCCTTCCTCGCTGATGGTGCGTAGCGTCTCGAGCGAGAATACCTGGAAGCCGCCGGAGTCGGTGAGCATCGGCCCATCCCATTGCATGAAGGCGTGCAGGCCGCCCATCTGGCGCACCAGCTCATCGCCCGGACGTAGGTGCAGGTGATACGCGTTGGACAGCAGCATCGACGCGCCCGCGCGGTGCAGGTCGTCCGGGTCGAGCGCCTTGACGGTGGCGAGCGTACCGACCGGCATGAAGGCCGGTGTGGCGACGTCGCCGTGCGGCGTGGTGAAGGTGCCGCGGCGCGCGGCGCCTTGCGTGTTGTGCACCGTAAAACTGAATGGCATAACTAGATGATCAACATGGCGTCGCCATACGAAAAGAACCGGTACCGCTCGGCAACCGCTGTCGTGTAGGCGTGCAGCGTAAGCTCGTAGCCGGCGAAGGCGGCGATGAGCATGATGAGCGTGGAGTGCGGCAGGTGAAAGTTGGTGAGCATGTGATCCACCGCACGAAACGCATATGGTGGCCGGATGAAGATGCGAGTGTTGCCGCTGGAGGGCGCGAATGTACCGTCTGTGCTCGCGGCACTCTCCAGCGTGCGCACCGTGGTGGTGCCGACAGCCCAGACGCCATGACCGCGTGCGCGTGTATCGTTGAGCGCGCCAGCGGTAAGAGCGGGAAGGTCGTACCACTCTTCGTGCATTACATGCTCGGCCGGGTCGTCCACTTCCACGGGCTTGAATGTTCCAGCACCGACGTGGAGAACGACGTCGGCTGTTTGGACTCCCTTGCTGGCGAGTACGTCGAGCAGCGCGGGTGTGAAGTGTAGCCCCGCGGTGGGCGCGGCGACCGAGCCGGTCTCGCGCGCATATACCGTCTGATACCGTTCAGCGTCGCTCTCAACATCAGAGCGCCCGATGTAAGGCGGCAGTGGAATGTGTCCGTAGCGATCGATGGCAACGTGTTCGTCTAGAGACGTGACAAGCTCAACGATGCGCGTTCTCCTGTTTGTAATGTCGAGCACGCGTACATCCAATTCGTCGCCGATGTGTATCGTGCGACCGGGCCGTACCTTGCCGCCGGGTCGCACCAATGCTTCGTAGCGCGCGTCACCGAGGGACTTGAGCAGGAGCACTTCCGCGGGCGCGCCCGAGTTACGTGTGCCGAGCAGACGGGCGCGCATGACGCGCGTGGTGTTGCGAACGAGCAGGTCGCCGGCCGGGATGTAGTGCACGATGTCCGCGAACGAGCGGTGCTCGATCTTACCGGCGGCACGGTCGACCACCATGAGCCTGCTCTCGCCGCGAACATCGGGCGGAGATTGCGCGATGAGCTCCGGTGGGAGATCGAAGTGGTAGTCGGAAGTCCGGGTACCGTTCATGGGTGTTGTGCAGGATAATGATAATCGCCGCGAAGGCAGGCTTCGCTGTCTCGTATAGCGCCATCGTATTCTGCAAGCGCTAGCCAGAACGCATGACCATTGGCATCCCGTGCCGTTATATCGACTCCGCCAGCGCACTCCCGTACCCGGGTGGTGGAATTGGTAGACACGGGTCACCGTCAATGACTTGGCCGCGAGGCCGCGCGAGTTCGAATCTCGTTCCGGGTACGGGCTGGCTAATTGACAGGTCTGAAGAACAGCACCATATTACAGCCACATTGACGGTGATCCGAGCGGTGGCAACACCGCGACCAGAGAGGCTCCGAGAAAGTCCTCGGAGCCTCTCTGCGTTATGGGCCGCGAAGCTTGCCTAGTATGTGGTACAGCGCGATTTTATCCGCATGGCAACG
>JBBSHV010000023.1:0-20333 GCA_038232435.1 Gemmatimonadales bacterium
CCACCGCGTACGATCCTTCCTCGTCACCGGCCAGCGTTCCGGCGACGTTGACCCAGTCGTGGTAAGCGAAGTCAGTCGCGTCAACCAGAAAGCGTCCACCCTCCTCCGCCACGATCGGCAGCGCCGCGATCGTGCTGGGCGGGAACGCTTCCGCGACGGTGCGTGCATGACTCGGGTTATTGATGGCCGAGCTGCGGTATTTCCAGTTCTCCAGTACCATGAGAACGCGGCCGCCGTCGCGATCAAACCGCGCGACCCACTCTCCTTGCTCCGACCCGCGATCCAGGCCGATGGGGTTGGAGCCAAGTCCGGTGGCGAGCGACAGGAAGTAGAGTGCGCGCACTGAATCGCGCGGGATCTCGAGGTAGAGCTTGTCGCCCTTGCGGTCCAGATACACGGGAATGAAGCCGTCGTGTCTGTCGAAGCCTCTGGTCCTTGCGGCAATCGAAGCCGTCGAATCAGCACGCGGTGCGGTGCTCGACGATACAGCTGCACCGGAGCGGCCAGAACGCCTCGCCGAGGCACATGCCGTCGTCAGTATCGAAACGAGCGAAAGCCAGCACAGCGCGCGAGGAAGAGTGGAGTGACGGAGAATCGAGCGAGAACGCATGACGGAAGCGGCGAAGTGATTGCCCCAGTGGTTGCAGCAGACGACAGATCGTCCCAACATACGACGCGAGCACCCGTGAGCAATAGTTGACACACGCATTTAAATTGCGCTAGCTTAAGGCCGATGACTTTCCGCGATCACGCCGTCTCAATGTGCATGTGCTGCATGTGTCCCGTCGGCCGCTGTTGGGGTGCTGGAGTCGGAGTGCGCGCGTAGATCCAACCATTCGTCGTCTGGATGTCTCGTCGCCCCGATCCCACCCGCGGATCCGGGCGTTTTTTTTGCTTGACCGCGAGAAATATCGAGACACAGCCCGGACAACGGTAATTTTATCCTGGAGAATCGCTCCTCAATGCAGCCAATTGCCATTTATCACGAGCACCCGGACTGGTTCCGGCCGCTGTTTGCGGAGCTCGACAGGCGCAGTATTCCATATATTCGGCTTGACGCCGCCAGTCACGCGTACGATCCTGGTGACACGAGCGTTCCGTATTCGCTCGTCTTCAACCGCGCGTCGCCATCCGCGTATTTGCGTGGAAATGGCCAGTCGACTTTCTTCACGCAGCACTGGCTCAAGCACCTGGAGCGCACCGGCGTGCCAGTCGTGAACGGCTCGCGTCCATATGAGATGGAGACGTCCAAGGCGCTGCAGCTCGATATCCTGGATGAGCTAGGGTTTCCGTACCCACGCACCCGTGTCGTCAACTCGGCCGATCAGGTCGTCAAATCGACGGCGGAGCTACGCTTCCCGATTCTGGTGAAGGCCAACATCGGCGGGAGTGGCGCCGGCATTACGCGGTACGATTCGCAGGACGCGGTAGTCGCAGCGGCGGCGGCCAAGGAATTTGATTTTGGGCTGGACGGTACAGCTCTGGTTCAGGAACAGGCGCCTCTTCGCGACGGTCACATCACGCGCATCGAGACACTTGGCGGCCGTTTTCTATACGCCATCGATGTATATCCCGCCAGCGGCTCGTTCGATCTGTGTCCGGCCGACGTATGTCAGACCACCTCTGGGGATTCACTCGTGCGCGGTGCGTGCGCGATCGACGCACCTGAGAATGCAATGCGTGTGGCTAGCGCCAACCCGGCGGCTTCCATCATCAAGCAAGTCGAGCAGATTGCGCAACGCACCGGGCTGGACGTGGGCGGAGTGGAGTTACTGGTCGATGATCGTGACGGCAAGCACTACTTCTACGATGTGAACGCGCTGTCCAACTTCGTCGCTGACGCAACGCGGGTGGTGGGTTTCGATCCGTTCGTTGCTCTTGTCGATTATCTGGTGGAGCGTGCCGGTGGCGTGGCCACGCCTGGCAGGGTTGATACGCCTCGCGCGGCGACTTCCACCCGGGTGGCCTGATGCGATACGGTTACTGGATGCCGGTGTTCGGCGGCTGGCTGCGTAACGTGCCGGACGAAGGAATGGAAGCAAGTTGGGATTACGTAAAGCGGCTGGCGCAGCGCAGCGAACAGATTGGTTACGATCTCACGCTCATCGCGGAGCTGATGCTCAACGATATCAAAGGAATCGATAGCCCCTCGCTGGACGCGTGGTCAACCGCGGCAGCGCTGGCGGCCGTGACCGAGCGACTGGAGCTGATGGTCGCCGTGCGCCCCACTTTTCACCAGCCCGCGTTGCTGGCGAAGCAGGCGGCAACGATCGACGGTATCTCCCGCGGCCGGCTCTCGCTCAATGTTGTGTCCGCCTGGTGGTCCGAGGACGCGCGCAGGTATGGTCTTCACTTCGAAGCGCACGAGGATCGGTACGCGCGCACGGACGAGTGGCTACAAGTGGTAGACGGTGCGTGGAAGGAGCCTCGCTTCACGCACAAGGGCAACTACTACGACGTTGACACGGTGCTGGAGCCCAAGCCCATGCGCTCGCCGCGCCCCACGATCTACGCCGGCGGTGAGAGCGAGGCAGCCAAGAATCTCATCGCGCGCACCTGCGACGCGTACGTGATGCACGGGGATTCACCGGAGCGCGTTCGCGTGAAGGTGGACGACATGCGTCAACGGCGGGACACGTTCGGGCTCCCACCGATGCAGTTTGGAATGGCGGCCTACACCATAGTTCGCCCCACGGAAGAGGCGGTAGCACAGGAAGTTGATCGCATTACCAACGTTTCCGAAGGCTCGCCTGGTTACGGCAACTATCAGGACTGGCTGTCCCATACAAAGCTGGAACAGCAGGTATCTCCGCGCGACTATTCTGTCTCGAATCGAGGACTGAATGCGGGACTGGTGGGAACGCCGGAACACGTCGCCGATCGAGTTCGCGAGTTCCAGGCGGCGGGGCTCGATCTGTTGCTACTGCAGTGCAGCCCGCAGTTTGAGGAGATGGAGCGATTCGCGGCAGAGGTGATGCCCCTGGCCGCGTGACGTGCGCTAGAGCGTTTGCCATTCGGGTTCAGATATCCTCTCCGGACGTTGTACGCCGCCGGAGAGGATGAGGAAGCTGTTTACCGAACTCGTGCTCTCAACCGAACTCACCTACCGTGACAGCGACGTCCAGCGGCGCTGCATTTCCGTCCAGTACGTCGCGTACCGCGCGCACTAGATCGTCGCGCGAGAACGGCTTCTCAATCACGGCAACGCCAAGTTCCGCGACACGATGATGCAACATCATGTCCTCGGTGTATCCGGACATGAAGAGAACGCGCAGCATCGGATATACGGGAGTTAGACGCTCGACCAGCTCTCGACCACTCATTCCCGGCATTACAACGTCGCTCAGGACGAGATCCACTCGCGTGCGCGATTGTGCCATGACGGCTATCGCCTCGCTCCCGTTCGCCGCCTCGAGTACGCCGTAGCCGCGCGACTCGAGAATGCGCCGAGTCAGCCGGCGTAGCGGCTCCTCGTCCTCCACGACGAGCACGGTCTCGTTGCCGCGCAGCGTATCAGGAAAGGTCACCGCGGCGGGCGCCGTCACCGTGGTCTCCTCGTTGCTCGGCAAAAAGAGCGTGAACTTGGTTCCGACGTCCGTCTCGCTCGTCACAGCGATGTCGCCACCAGCCTGCGTCACGATGCCGTACACGGTCGACAGGCCCAGTCCGGTTCCCTTACCCTGATCCTTGGTCGTGAAGAACGGCTCGAAGATGTGCGCGCGCGTCTGTTCGTCCATTCCCGTACCAGTGTCCGACACGCTGAGCGTGACCCAGTCAGAAATGCGACCGGCGTGCTCCGTTCCGGCGGGCGCCACTCTGCGATCGTTTCCGGTACGGAGATTGACCACTCCGCCGTGCTGCATCGCATCGCGCGCGTTCACCACGAGATTCACCACAATCTGCTCCAACTGTCCGCGATCCAGTCGGACAAAGCCCATGTCGTCGGCGTAGTGGGTCGAGAGCGCGACGTCCTCACCGATGAGGCGGCGGAGCATCGTCTCCATCTCGCTCACGACGCTGTTCAGATCGAGCAGCTGCGGCTTCACGAGCTGGCGCCGGCTGAAGGTGAGCAGTTGCCGCGTGAGCGACGCTGCTCGATCAGTCGCGCGCTTTATCTCCTTGATATCCTGCGCCAGCTCCTTCGCGTCTCCATTGATGTCTTGCAGCAAGAAGTCACTTGACGCTCCGATAACTGTTAGAAGATTGTTGAAGTCATGTGCGATTCCGCCCGCAAGCCGCCCGACGGCTTCCATCTTCTGCGCCTGCCGAAACTCCTCCTCCATATGACGCTGGCGGCTCACATCGCGAAGCACCGCGGTGAACAGTCCCTGCCTCCATGATCTGGCATACGCCATCGATACCTCCACCGGTATCTCCGTGCCGTCAGCGCGGCAGATCAGCGTGTCCCACAGCTCGGGACTGGCGACATTCGCGTGCGGCGCGCGACGCGCAACCATTACCCGCTGCTCGAATACGTCAGTGCTGCGCGCAGCCACGAAGCCCACAATGACCGCACCTGTGAGCGCGTCGGCCGGCTCCCCAAACAATCGCTCGGCCGCGGCGTTGAAGTACACGATCTTACGGTCGTCGTCGAAGGACACAATTGCGTCCGTAGCCGAGCCGAGTATTCCGGCGAGACGCGTCTCGTTGAACTCCGCCTTGACTGTGTGCTGTACCAACTCGCGTGTGGTGGTCTCCAGCTCGGCGTTCGTCGTCTCCAGCTCGGCCGCCTGCAGCTGTAGCTGGTATGATTGCGTCTCCAGCTCTTCGGTGATCCGCGCCTGCTCGCGCACGCTACGCGTTTGCAGCCGGTTTATGAGGAGTGCCAGCATCGCGGCCAGCAGTGCGGCGGCGGCTGTCGCAAACATTACCAGTCGTTCTTCTGCCGCCGCCTGGAACGCGCCGCTCGCGGCGGAACCAGTGAGAGCTAAATCGAGAGAGTCGAGCAATTGCTCAATCTGCGCCATCGGTGCACCCGTGCGCTCTGAGCGGACTACGGCGATGGCCGCCCGTATGCCAGTCTCGCGGCGCAGCCGGACAGTCTCATCCAGCTCCGCGATCTTGAGACCTACGAAGTAGCCCAGTGAATCGATCCGCGGTACCAGACGCGGATATTCGGGCGCAATGGCGCGAATGCGCGCCATTGCGTCGCGGGTAGCCTGCGTGGCGCTGTGGAATGGAACGAGATAGCGCACCTCCCCGGTCAGGAGAAAGCCACGCTGCAACGACTCAGCGTCGCGCACTTCATTGCCAACCGAGCGCACGCCTGCGACCAGCGCGTGCGTGCGCTCGGCGGCAGCATTGGTACCGACCGCCGTCTCGGCACTATGGTAGGCGACATACCCGACCGCGCACACCAGCGCGGCGGAGGCGTAGCCGGCAACGACACTCTGTCTGAAGGAAGAACGGGCCATCACGTGTGATCTTACTGCGCGAGGCCCGGCCGCGCCATGTCTGTCGCCCCCGGAGGGAGCGACCGCCGATAGGCCCTACCCCGCGACGGCTACCGAGTCCTGAACGCCGCCGAAGCGGCGCTCGCGGCTGTGGAACTCACGAACGGCGGCCTGCAAATCCGCCGGCGCGAACTCGGGCCACATGCGCGATGTGAAGTACAGCTCGGCGTATGCGCATTCCCAGAGGAGGAAATCGCTGAGCCGCTGCTCGCCGCCGGTCCTGATCAGCAGATCGACGTCGCGCACCGGTCCGGCGTAGATAACATCGTTCATCAGCCGCGCAAAAGTCTCGCGGCACACAGGACGTCCACCGGTCCGCTCTGCCGCGAGGACCATCGTTTCGCGCGCCGAATAGTCCAGCGCGATGCGAAGATCCAGCCTGGTTCCGTTCCCGGTCGCCTCTTCCGATGCTTCGGCGGCACGACGCACCTCGGCCGGAATGCGGTCCCTGCGTCCGATGATGCGCATGCGCACGCCGTTCTGAACGCAGCGGTCAACTTCGGAGAGGAGATAGCGCCGAAACAGCCGCATCAGCATCGCAACCTCACGACTCGGCCGCTTCCAGTTGTCCGCCGAGAAGGCGTACAGCGTGAGCGTCCCGATGCCGAGGGCCTCCGAGCTCTCGACGATCGTGCGAACGGTACGCGCGCCGATCACGTGGCCGGCCGTACGGGGACGGCCTCGGGCAGTGGCCCAGCGGCCGTTGCCATCCATGATGATCGCGACGTGCAGTTTGTCTTCGATGCGCTGCGAGCAATCTATGCTCCCGCGCTCGGTGGCCGACGGAGAGGCCACGGTCAGCGTTCCCGCGTAGCGCGAATGAGTGCTTCCATGTGATCCAGGTATCGCGCGAGAGCTGATCGCCCGAGCGTTGTCAACGAGTACTGTGTATGCGGCACGCGCCCTTCGAAAGTTTTGGAGCAGGTGACGTAACACGCCTCTTCCAGCTTCCGGGCGTGAACGCTCAGATTGCCGTCGGTGGTATGCATGAGCTGTTTGAGCTCGTTGAAGCTGAGCGTATCGTTCACAGCCAACGCGGCGACGATGCCAAGCCGCATTCGCTCGTGGATGAGCCGGTCGAACTGCGGGGCTACGGTGTCCGAAGCCCGCCCATCGATCGGTTCCAGTGTAGACGATGAAACACCCGAAGGCGTCAATGGAGCAGCAGACGAACCCCGTCCCTTGTTCCGCACGCGGTTCGGCTTACCCACCGTGCCTCCGCGCAATAGGGAGCCCGAACGCAATGTGCAGCCCCCCGAACGCCAGCCCAAGGATCCAGTCAGTCCATGCAAAAGGCGTGAAGATCGCCAGCACGCCAGCGGTCAAAAAACAGATCCCCATCACCGGCACTATCTCCACGGAGAACGCGCCACCCGCGGCAACCGCGGCCCCGTACAACAAGAGCCACACGCCCGGAATAATTGATGTGAAGCCCGCCCGGTACAGCACCACGGTGAGGATTGCCCCAACGAGAATGGGCGGCGACACCGCAAGGACGAACTTGCGTCCCGGCCCCGACAACAGCGGAATCCCGGACCCTCGCGCCTTGGCCAGCATCGCCCACAACTGAATCACCAATGCAGCCGCACCCGACGCGAGCCACACGTCGAGCCATGCGCGCGGGGTGGGCTGCGCGGCGGCGACCAGCGCGGTTCCGACCGCCATCACTCCAACGGCAACCATTCCCCACCCTGATACCGCTGTAAACGCACCGGCGTTCTCCATGGTGCTGCGGATGAACGCCAGATTGTCCATGGCCCGCGCGTGCAACGCCGGCGGCTCGGTTGAAGTCACGGCCTTGCGGATAGGAATTACCTTGGGCATGGACGGAAGTATGCAGGAATCGGCGTGTCACGTCAAGTACTTTGCGATGCAAAGACCCCACGACCCAATTTAGCGCACCACCACAGTCAGTCCGCGATTCCCGGCACCGATGGCCCGGGCAGCGGATCGCTGGCCGGAAAGGTCTGTTCGATCATCCGGTCCAGCGATCGCTCATCGATCGCGCTGGACATGGTGGCGATGAGCGTTGAGCAGAATACCGGGAGATCGCCGGGGTTGCGGCTGGTCACCAACTTCTGATCCACACTCACGGCTTTGTCCACCCACTCGCCACCGGCGTTCTGGATGTCGGTATGCAGGCTCGGGTACGATGTCAGCGTCCTCCCCTTCACCGCCTGAGCCTCCACCAACATCCACGGACCGTGGCAGATCGCCGCCACCGGCTTGTCGTGCTCCATGAAGCTGCGAACAAAAGCAACCGCTTCCGGGTTCATGCGAAGCTTGTCGGGATTTTTCACGCCGCCCGGGAGAACGAGCGCGTCGTAATCGTTTGCCGATGCGTCGGCGACAAGCTTGTCCACCGTGAAGTTGCGCCCGCGCTCGTCATGAACGGTCGATGTGATCTCACCATCCTTGATCGAGATCAGTTCTGCCGTTGCGCCGGCCGCACACACGGCATCCCACGGCTGCGCTAACTCCTGCTCCTCCACTCCGTCCGTGGCCAGAAATGCCACCTTCCGTCCGCTGAGCTGCTCCGCGGCCATTGATCTATCCTCGCTTGCGATTCGAATTCGTGATCGGTGTAAGCCGTAGGGCTCACCCCATCGTCTTGTAGTCACACATCGTGCCATATTGGGTACATGGCGATTGTTACACTCTACGGCCACGAAACCATTCGGCGGCGGCTAATCCGAATGACGGAGAGTAGCACGTTGCCGGGGTCGCTTTTGCTCGAGGGTCGCCGCGGCATTGGCAAGCAGCGCCTCGCCCTCTGGCTGGCACAGTACCTCGTGTGCGAGCGCGACAGCAGCGCGGTGAGGCCGTGTGGAACGTGCATGGCCTGTCGCTACGTGCTCGACCTGCGCCATCCGGATGTGTACTGGTTCTATCCCCGCCCGAGGCTCAAGGACGCTGACGCAACTCCGCAGGAGGTTCTGGAGGATTTCGGTGAATCCAACCTCGAGCGGCTCGCCAAACACGGCCTGTACCCTCGGCCGTCGGGAAGTGAGGGGATATTTCTCGTCACCATCCGCACCCTGGTCCAGCGTGCGGCGCTCGCCCCGTCGCTCGGGCGTCGCAAGATCTTTATCATCGGCGACGCCGAGCGGATGGTGTCGCAGGAAGGAGCCGACCAGGCAGCTAACGCTTTCCTGAAGCTGTTAGAGGAGCCACCGGCTGATACGACAATCATCCTGACGTCGAGTGAGCCGGGCGCGCTGCTTCCCACGATCCAGTCGCGCGTGGTCGGCATCAGGTGCGCGCCGCTCTCCAGGGAAGAAGTGCTCAGCTTCGTTCGCGACCCCGCCGTGAAGGACGCCCTCGATGCGCTCGACCTCCCCCGTGCGGACGCAGAGCGCGTCATGATAGCCAATGGCTCACCCGGAGATCTCCTGTCGATGCAGTCGCGCGCGGCCGCTCGTGATGCCGCGCGTCGTCTTCTGCGTGGGGCCTCCACCAGCGGCGCCGAGCGTTACGCCACCGCCCTTGCTCAGGGATCAGCGAGCGCGCGGGGCGCGTTCTCAGACTCTTTGGGCGAGCTAAATGTACTGCTGCGCGACCGCGCAGAGCGTGCGCTGGCGACGGACGATACTGCGACCGCGTACGCGGCGAGCAAAGCAATGGCGGCCGTGTGCGAGGCGCAGGCGCGCGCTGAAGGCAATGTGAGCCCGGCGCTGATTTCGACCGCGCTGCTGCGCGCGCTGGAGCGAGTTCCCGCATGAACGACTCGTCCATGAACGACTCGTCCATGAACGGTGCGCGCGCGACGCTCACGCACACCGACGAAAGTGGCAACGCAAGTATGGTCGATGTGGCTAAGAAAGCGACGACCGCACGCACCGCAACCGCGTCGGGAACGATACGGATGACAGTAGCAACGCTGACTGCCGTGCGCCATAATCAGATAGCCAAGGGAGATGTCCTGGGTGTGGCGCGAATCGCGGGCATAATGGCCGCAAAGCGCACCGCTGATCTCATACCACTCTGCCACCCGGTGCCGATCACGCACGTCGATGTCGCCCTGCACGTGGATGAGTCCATCCCCGGTGTCCGCGCTCTCGCCACCGCGTCGACAGTGGCCCAGACCGGCATAGAGATGGAAGCAATCGTCGCCGTCAGTATCGCGCTCACCACGATCTATGACATGGCCAAGAGCGCTGACCGGTCGATGGTCATCGGCGACATCAAGCTCGAGAGCAAGACCGGCGGCGCATCCGGGAGTTACACGCGCGAGCCAGTCTAACGCGGCTCCCGTTCGGCAGCTTCATCGCTCAATGCAGTACGGACGCACCGCATACTGATGCATCGCTGTCTTGCGTCTCGAGCGGCGTACCTCGGCTATCAGATCGGCCGGAGCAGTCGAGTTGAATTGGCATTGCCTGGTCGTGGGCCGTGGCCCGTGGCGAACGAAAGGTGACGGGGTGATCTTGAGCGCATGACTTTGGCACCCGAGCAGCACGTTCCCGCAGCAACAAAGATCGCTGATGGCTTTGTTCTCTTCGCTGGCACCGCCAACCCGGTGCTCGCCGCGGCCATTGCGGGCTCACTCGGCACGCAGCTCGGCGCATGTCATGTGGAGCGCTTTCCCGACGGCGAGCTGTCAGTGCGGCTGGATGCGTCTGTGCGCGGGCGCGAGGTATTCATAGTGCAGCCCACGACCCCCCCGGTAAACGACAACCTGATCGAGCTACTCGCCTTCGCGGATGCGTGTCGCCGAGCTTCGGCCGAGCGCATCACGGCGATCGTACCGTACTTCGGCTACGCGCGGTCGGACCGGCGCAACCATCGCCGCCGCGAACCTATCATGGCGAGCCTCGCAGCGGAGCTGATGCAGTGCTCCGGTGTTGACCATGTCGTGCTCATCGACGTACACACGCCGCAGGTGGAGGGGTTCTTCCGCGTGCCGGTTGATAGCCTGACCGCCGTGCCCGTGCTCTGTGCCAGCATCCGCGAACAGCTGCCGCCAGAGACAGCTTCGGATATAGTCGTGGTGTCGCCCGATGCCGGACGCGTGCCCATGGCGACCGAGTACGCGCGCCGGTTGGGTGCGCCACTCGCGGTGTTGCACAAGCGGCGCGAGGGTGGCGCCGAAGTTGTAGTGATGCACCTCGTGGGCGACGTGCGGGACCGTCCTTGCCTCATCGCTGACGACATGATCTCCACAGGGAGCACGATCGTGGAGAGTGCTCGTGCGCTGCGTAACGCTGGAGCGCTGCCCGACATCTCCGTGGTCGCGACGCACGGCCTCCTGCTCGATGGCGCCTGCGAGCGACTGGCCGCGAGCGGAGTACGGCGTCTCTTCATCACCGATTCCGTTGCAGGCACGCAGAGACGGTGCGTGCTGGCACAACCGTCACAACTCGACATCAACGTGGCATCAATCGCCCCGCTGCTGGCGTCGGCGATTCGGCACCAACTTGCTGACGAATCGCTGAGCGATTTGTTCTGACTACGTGTACGTGCGCATGCGCGTGTACGTGCGGTCAGGCAGCCGCGCGCCGGAGAACCGCACGCACGCGCGCGATGAAGCGCGCTGCATCGAGTGGCTTGCGCAGGTAGTCGTCGGCGCCCTCGTTCATCAGGTTCACCTCGGCCTCCTCCGCGTCCGTTCCGGTCAGCACGATTATGGGGAGACCCGCGGTGGCAGTCGTCGCGCGCATCTGTTTGAGAACGTCGCGGCCGTCGAGCCGCGGCATGTTCAGATCCAGCGTGACCAGCGCGAAGTTGGTGTCGTGCGACAATATGTCGAGCGCCGCCTGTCCGTCCGCCGCCTGCTCGACGTTGAAGCCGTTGGCCTTGAGCACGCCGACCGCCAAATCGCGCGTAACCGTGTCGTCGTCTACCACAAGAACGCGCTGCACGTCACCCGCACGTGCGGTCGCCGGGCCCTCGCCCTCGCCGAGCACACGCTCAACCTCGTCGAGGGTGGTGGTGCCGGCCCTCACCTGCTCCAGAGCAACCTCGCGGATCGAGCGCATGCCGCCCCGCTCGGCCGACCGCTGCAACTCCTGGCCGGTGGCGCCACGCACCACTCGCTCCTGGAAATCAGTGTTGGTAACCAGCACCTCGTCCAGCGGGATGCGCCCAAGATAGCCGGAGTCACCGCACTCCTTGCAGCCGACCGCGCGCTTGTTCTGCTGCGCTCCAAAGGCAGCCTCCAGTCGCGCCGTATTTTCGTCGCGCACGGTTGGCTGTCGCTCAGAACAGTTGGCGCACAGCTTACGAATGAGTCGCTGGCCCAGTGACCCGCGCAATGATGATGCGAGGCTGGTGCGATCAAGTCCCAGGTCGACCAATCGCTGCACCACTCCGACCGCGTCGTTCGTGTGGAGCGTGGAGAGCACCAGATGGCCGGTCAGAGACGCTTGCAGCGCGATCTGGGCCGTTTCGCCGTCTCGAATCTCACCCACGAACACTACATCGGGATCCTGACGCAGGATCGCGCGCAACGCTGACGAGAAAGTCACGTCACGCTTTGGATCGATCTGGATCTGCGTCACGCCCGGAAGCTCGTACTCGACCGGGTCCTCGACGGTCATGATGTTGATCGCCTGCGCCGCCAGCTCGCGCACACCACCGTATAGTGTCGTTGTCTTTCCCGATCCGGTGGGACCGGTCACGATCACGATCCCGTCACGGAATGACAGCAGATGCTTAAGTCTGGCGAGCTCATGACTCGCCAGTCCGAGATCGTCGAGCGACTTCGAGGTATCCGGGTTCAGGATACGAATGACCGCCTTCTCGGCCTCGCGCGTCGGGACGGTGGAGATACGCATGTCGAAGGTCTTGGCCCCGACGGAGATCCGCGCGCGCCCGTCCTGCGGCCGGAGCCGATCGGCGATATCGAGCTTGCCGAGAACCTTGATGCGCGACACCACCCGCGTGAGTGCGACTGAGGGCATCTGCATGTACTGACGCATCACTCCGTCCACGCGGAAGCGGACGGTACCGTTGTTGCGGCCCGGCTCCATGTGAATGTCGCTCGCGCGCGCCGCGACCGCGGCATGTAGGATCATGTTGGCCAGCTGAATCACCGGCGCGGCCTCTGCTTCGCTTGCACTGACCCGATCCACGGCAGCCTTCTCAACCACCTGCACATCCGCCGGTGCCGCGTGCATCGTGCGCAGGAGGGACTCCATTGCGCGCTCGGGCGAATACGACGCGTTGATGGCGTCCGCCAACGTTCGCGGCCCGGCGACCTGAAGAACCACGCGGCGGCCGGAGGAGAACTGGATCGCCTGCTCCGCGTTATAATCGGTCGGGTCACTCGAAGCGACCACGATCTCGTTGTGCGTCTCGCGAACGGGAAGGACGTTGTGCTTTCGTGCAAGCTTCTCCGGGAGCAGCTTCACGGCCCGCGGCTCGATGCCATCCATGGTCGCCGGCTGCAGACGAAAGAGGGTCGCGACCTGAGCGGCCAGATCCGTCTCCGTCACACCGTACGCCTGAGTTACCGCGGACCACGCCTCGTGGAGCGGGGTGGCCGCGGAGATGGCGGGGCGATTTGGGGCCTGCCAACCGGCCTTTTCAGCTGCGTTTATCAGCCAGTTCATGCCAGAATTGTAAGAGATGCCAATGCCTCACCGCGCTACCGCTTGGGCTTTCCTGCCACGGGCGCGGCCGGAAGGCAAGACGTCACAAGTTGGACGGACGACCGGCAGGAATGTAACGAGCGGGGCACGTTCCCCGTTGACGCCCGGCTGCTGGCTGGTTACTTGATAGTCCCGATCGCGGCCGTCCACGCCGCGACCTGCTCGGCGGTCATGCGGCCGGATGGGAATACACGCCCGTCAGTATAGCCCCAGTCCAGTGTATCGGGAAGATATTGCTGCCGGGACACTACAGTGCCCTGGCACAGGCGGCCGACGTCCGCGTTCGTCTCAACCTCCGAGGTGGCGCGCCGCAACAGCAGTTGCATCACACGCGCTGGAATTCGGTCCCGCTCGCCCGGATATACGAAGCCGAAGAGAAGCAGGTTGAGCAGCAGGATGCGCCACCGGTCTCCGAACCGTTCCAGCAGCCGGTCCCAGTCGAGTCGCTCAGCCCGCGACCTGAGGATGTGAATCACATCCGCCCCGTCATAGCGCTCGCGCTCCATCACGAACGATTTGGACCAGAGCATCTCTTCCGGAGGCGCCAGTCGCACGGGTAAACCCAGCACCTCGGCTTCCGGTGCGTGGGTGAACCATCCGTCGTCCACCGGGGTGACGCCATTGCCCGAGTTGAAGATTATGTCCACGAAACCGCGCCTGTGGAACACCTTGGCGAGCCAGTGCGGAAAGGTCAGCTCGGTCCGAAACCTGGCAGCGTCCAGGACATCAAGGACGCGAGTGCTGTCGGTCTGCCGAACGAAGATGTCGAAGTCCTTGGTTGACCGCTCGATCCCGGTGTAGGGGGTGAATGCGTACGTACCGCCCACCAGGAAGTCGACCCCGCCGCCGCGCAGGGTATCCATCACACGCCGGTAAAACGCCTGCGCCTCGGGCGGAGCGAGGTCGTTCCGCCGAGGCCCGCGGCGATGGGTGCGGCGCTCCGTCCCGTTGTCCGTGGCACTGTTGGGCTGGTCGGAAAAATTCTTCTTCGGCATGCGGAACGATTGTTGAACGGTGGGGATGGACGTGATGCAAAATTGGGGCTCCACGGCGCACTCACCCTTCCATTCGCCATCTGCATGCCATCTCACCCAGCAAAGGTCCGCGTCGCGGCAATGAGCGACGTTCACTGCTCCATGAGCTCGCAGGGAGTACTGCAGCCGATCTTTGCGCAGGTCGCGGACCGGGCGGACGTGCTCGTGCTGTGCGGGGACCTCACGGACTACGGGCTGCCGGAAGAGGCCAGGGTCCTGGCCAGGGAGCTAGCTGGTGAGCGCATTCCCGTGGTCGCGGTCCTTGGCAACCATGACTTTGAATCGGGAAAGGAGCGTGAGGTTCGCTCAATTCTTGTCGATGCCGGCGTCCACGTGCTCGACGGTGAGTCACACGAGGTCCTTGGCGTGGGCTTCGCGGGGACCAAGGGGTTCGCCGGCGGCTTCGGCACCGCGACGTTGGGGGCGTGGGGCGAGGCGACGATCAAACACTTCGTGAACGAAGCGGTACACGAAGCGCTGAAACTGGAGACCGCGTTGGCGCGCCTACGGACCACGCCACGCGTCGCGCTGCTGCACTATGCGCCGGTGCGCGCGACGGTCGTGGGCGAGCCGCTGGAGATATTCCCGTTCCTTGGCTGCGGCCGACTGGAGGAGCCGATGGCTCGCTACCCGGTTGCCGCGGTGGTACACGGGCACGCGCACAACGGGACGATGGAAGGGACGACAGCGGCGGGAGCACCGGTATACAACGTCGCGATGCCGCTGCTACTGAAGCACTCGCCGCACGAGATCCCGGCCCGGTTCTTCGACGTGGACACGTACGTTCCGGAGGAGTCGACGCCGGCGTATTCGGGGCCCGAACGGCGGCAGCCAACGGTGGATGCGCAAGCATAGCCGCCGGCACGCGCTGCCTGTCTGGAATGACCCGGGTGGGGATCGAACCCACGACCTACGGATTAAAAGTCCGTTGCTCTACCGATTGAGCTACCGGGTCGCGCGGGCGGCAGCCTGGGAAGCTGTAGGAAGCTGGTCGCCCGCGGTAACGCTGGTCAATTTAACCGTGTCCCATCCGGCTTGGGGGCGGCGCTGTCGCCGGCGCAGAATCACGGGGCGGGAGTGGTCGCGGCCAGCGGCGCCCGCGGTCCACTCACGATCTTCCTGCCGAGGAGAATGCCACGATTTTCGACGACGTGGTAGGCGATCCAGGGCAATAGCACGACCGCGGCGCCGAAAACAACCCACTGGACGATCACAGGCGCACGCCCGGCAAGCACGAACCCGATCCACATGGCGGGGACATGCAGGAGGTAGATCCCGTAGCTGTACTTCGCGATCACTGCGGAGACACGCGTCACTAGGGATGCCGGAAGGTCAGCCACGAACGGGATAACGTAGCCCAGCGCTAGACACATCGGCCATCCCCGGTCCGGATTGTAACTCCCGTCCGACGATGAAAGAATGAACGTGCCTGTGGCGGCCAGGATGACCATAGGCCAGAGCCAGGAGGGCAGTCGCGGACGCGCCCCGTGCAGTAGGAGCGCGTACGCCAGGACACCTCCCATGAAGCATGGCGCGAATGCCGCGACGTTCAGTCTCCATAAACCTGGGACCGGCAGATCCTGGATCGTCAATCCCAGCAGAACCGCAAGGGCGGCCGCCAATATGAAAGGAGGAAGCCCGCGCCGGGCTATGAGGAAGAGCCCCGGAAGCACGGCATACATCTGGACTTCGATCGGGAGTGTCCAGAAAACGGAGACGATGTCGCCGTGCCGCGTGAGGTCCTGGATGAGCAACGCATTGCTCACAATTTCCGCCACACCCGGCTGAGGTGACACCGGCGCGACTCCGTAGCGCGATATCTGTCCCGCAACGCCCAGGAGCACGGCCCCAAGCGTGACGAGCGCCAGGGGATAGATGCGAAACGCACGCCGTATGTAGAACGCCTTGACCCAGTCAGGGCTGCCGAATGAGCGCTCGAGCGACGCCATGAGAACAAGCGAGGTGTGAACGAAGAAGAGGAGCACACCAAACCGCGCAACGGCCCAGCGCCAGTGCGGCCCACCACCCGGAAGCATGATCAATGCAAGGTGGCCACCCAGTACGCACAGCACCGCGACGGCGCGAAGCACGTCGAGGTTGCGTTCCGGAAGCTGAGACGGCCGCGTGGACGGTCGGGGAATAGTCACCCGTCGTGATTACGCTCGCGAGCGTCCATTGTTCCACAATGAGCGGGAAAGCGCGGAAGGGCCCCTATTCTGCTGGGCCGAAACTTGCTTTTCCGGTCGTGTATTCATGCTCGGGCAGGTATTCACCGGTCGGCAATGCGGAGCAGAGCCTGACGCCACCTAGAGTAAAGACGTGGGGCAATGCCTGGGCGGATGTGCGCCGCGCGTTCTCCGACTTCCTCGCGGTGCCGACTTTCACGGTGCTCGCATTCGTCCTGTTTGCGTTCGGCACATACCTGCTGGATCGCAGTCCCGTGGCATGGCTCGAACCCACGCGCGTTTTCCTCAAGGCGCATGTCGTGGTCGATCCGAGTGCGACGGCGGCGCTTCTTGGATCCATCGCTGGTGGCCTGCTCACTCTCACGTCGATCACATTTTCGCTGCTGTTGCTCGCGATTCAGCAGTCTGCCAGCGCACTCACGAGTCAGGTGCTGGACCAGTTTCTCCGGCGCCGGCTCAACCAGATGTACTTCGGCGTTTTCGTGGGCATCTCGCTGTATGCGCTTGTTATCCTGGCCACTACCAACACGCACGTCAGCCCGGTGTTCGGGGCGACGTTCACGGTCCTTTTAACACTCGTCGCCCTGTCGGTTCTCGTTCTGTTGCTGTACACGACGCTGAACCAGATGCGACCGACGCGGATCATCCAGGCGATCCACGATCTCACGCTTTCGGCCAGGGGCCGCGAGCTGGATCTGATTGCGCGAACACGCCGCGCACCGACTCTACACACCGCCGCCGCAACGGTCGCGGTGAGAAGCCTCAACAGCGGTTATGTAGCGGGGATACGGCTGGACCGAATCGGTCACGCGGCAAGTGCCGCGGGCGGCAACGTTGAAGTAGTGCTGCTCGTTTCGATGGGGGATTTCGTGTCGTACAACGACCTCATCGCGGAAGTGAAGACGCAGTCCAACGACCAGGCTCAGCAGATCGCGGTCGAGGTGTGTAGAGCTATAGATCTGGAGCGGCAGCGGGACTTCCGGGCTGACTCCGGCTTTGGTATCATGCAGCTCGAGAACATCGGTTGGACATCGGTCTCGAGCTCCAAATCCAATCCCGCGCCGGGCATAGCGGCGGTGCGCGAGATTCGCGATCTGCTGGCGCGGTGGTCCGAGCAGCCCGAGCCCACTTGCAAGGCCGGCGAAGTTGTGCCGGTCGTGTACTATGACACCGTGATGCAGCAGGCTGTCAACGCTATCGTCTCGCTCGGTGTGGCGGCTTCGGAATCGATGCAGCATCAGAGTGCGGCGGAAGTCATCCGTGCGTTCGCGATTCTATTCGACCGCCTGCCGGGTGACATCCAGACGTACGTGGAGGACGCGATCCTGCGCCTCATCTCTTCGCTGGGCGACCACGTGCTGACAACCCAGCTGGATGTGTCGATCACACGACTCGTCACTGCACTCAACGCGGCCGGCAGGCACGACACATCAGCGGCACTCGGCCGGGCGAGGCAGGAGTTGGCGCAAACCGTAGGGGTTCTCAATTCGCGGGGAACGCGCGTACCGGAGCGGAATTAAGAGCGTCCAACCGGCTATACTGTAGCATGGCATTTATCCGACTTGCCTCCAGTTGGTCGGACCCGCTAAATATCGGGTTCAGGCGCGAGGGACGTAGCTCCATCGGCCCGCTCGGCGACCCGAGCGGGCCGGCGCGCCAGACGCTCACTTAATGCAACTTCTCGCCGTAGGACTGAACCACCATACCGCGCCGCTCGCGTTGCGCGAGCGCATCGCCGTCACCGGGGATGGTTTCGCCGCGGCGCTCGCCGATCTTGGCGAGCGAGTCACCGAAGGATTTATCCTCTCGACCTGCAATAGGACGGAGTACTACGGCATCGTCGGTCACACCGAAACGGGCGCGGCGGTGCTGCGCGATGCGCTGCGGGGTGATAGCGGGCTATCGGCCGAGGAATTGGACGAGCACCTGGAAGTGTACGTACACGAGGATGCCGTCAGTCATCTCTTCCGTGTGGCCGCGGGTATTGAGTCGATGGTCCCGGGAGAGGACCAGATTCTCGCCCAGATCAAGGCGGCGCTGGAGGGAGCGTCGCGCGCGGGGGTGCTGGGCGCGACAACGCATCGGCTCGGCGCTTCGGCGCTCGCTTCCGGCAAGCGCGTGAGGGCTGAGACTGGAATCTCGCGACATTCGCTCTCGGTCGTCTCCGTTGCGCTTCAGCTCGCATCCCAGGAGCTCGGCTCCATCACGAACCGGCGAATCGTGATCGTCGGCGCTGGCAGCACCGCTGAGCTGGCACTCAAGCAGCTATCGGGACGTGGCGCCGCGAGTGTCAGCGTCACCAATCGCACCGGCGAGCGGGCAGCGGCGCTGGCCGAGAGCTATGGCGCGTCGGCGATAGCGTGGGGATCGCTGCCAGATGCACTGGCAGACGCGGATCTGGTGATCAGCTGTACCAGCTCGCCCGAGCCCGTTATCGACGCCGCCATGCTCACTCGTGCCGAGCGCACGGCAACCGCACCGGTGGTGGTCTTCGATCTGGCGGTGCCGCGCGACGTTGCACCGGCGGCCGCTGACTTAAGCGGCGTGATGTTGTGGGACATCGATGGCCTTCAGGCGATCTGCGACGAGAATCGTCGCCGGCGCGCAGCCGAGCTGGCTAGCGCGGAGGCGATCGCCCAATCCGAGTGCGCTCGATTCATGGCATGGTGGAGTGCGCGGCAGCTAGCGCCGACCATAAGCGCGCTCGTCGGTCACGCTGAGAACATCCGGGACGCGGAGCTGGATCGGCTTCTCGCCAGGCTCCCCGATCTCACCGAGCGCGAGGAGCAATTGCTGCGCGCGTTCGCGAGTCGCGTAGTCAGTAAGCTTCTACATCATCCGCTCAAAGTTCTCAAGGAAGATCCTGAGGGAGCCAACATGGCGCAGGTGGTGCAGGCGCTGTTCGGGCTTTCGACCCACGGCTCCGGATCGGCCGAAGAGATCGCACGCGCCAGCCGCTCCGGCGCTCACATCTGCGCTCAGCCGGCCGCTTAACCGCGCCCGTCGCGTCCGCGGTCCGCCGAAACGACAATGATCATCCGCACGTGACAATTAATCAGACCGTATTCGCGCGCGCCGCGCGGCATGAGCCGACGGAGCGTACACCCGTCTGGTTCATGCGCCAGGCAGGGCGCATCCTTCCGGAGTATCGCGCAATTCGCAAGGATTGGACGCTGGTGGAGATATGCCGCCAGCCGGAATTGTGTGCCGAGGTGACGCTGCAGCCGGTCGAACGGTTGGACGTGGACGCGGCGATTCTCTTCTCCGACATCATGCTGCCGCTTATCGGTGTGGGGATCGACCTGCAGATCGTGGACGAGGTTGGACCGGTGATCCGCGAGCCGATTCGGACCAACGCGGATCTGCAGCGGTTGCGACCGATTGAGCCTGCGACCGACCTGCCGTACATGATGGAGAGCATCAGGCTCATCAAGCGACAGCTCGGGGATAGGTTACCGTTGATTGGCTTTTCGGGCGCGCCGTTCACACTGGCGGCATACCTCGTCGAAGGGCGACCTACGCGAGACTTCCTGCAAGTAAAATCGATGATGTTCGGCGCGCCGGAGATGTGGCACGAGCTCATGCGGCGCCTTACCGGCATAGTCATCGATTACTTGCGCGGTCAGGTTGAGGCTGGTGTGGACACATTGCAGCTATTCGACTCGTGGGTCGGCTGTCTCGCTCCACAGGACTACGCGGCATTTGTGCAGCCATACACGCGGCAAATATTCGACGCGCTGAAACCGGCCGGACTTCCGTTCATTCACTTTGGAACGAACACGGCAACCCTGCTTCCAATGATGAAGGATGACGGCGGTTCCATCATCGGTATTGACTGGCACGTCCCGCTGGATGACGCATGGGATATTGTCGGTCACGAGTGCGGAGTTCAGGGAAACCTGGACCCTGCGGTTCTGTTCGCGCCACCCGACTACATTCGCACTCGCGTGGCTGACGTTCTGGACAAGGCGGCGGACCGTCCCGGACACATCTTCAACCTCGGGCACGGATTGCATCCCAAGACACCGCTCGGAAATGTTCAGCGTGCGGTGGAGTACGTGCGCGAGC
>JBBSHV010000024.1:0-19434 GCA_038232435.1 Gemmatimonadales bacterium
GTGCGTGATCGCGAAGTGATCGAGTTCGAGCTGGCGCTGTCGGATCTCGCGACCATGGAGAAGCGGCTCGATCGCACACGCCGCGCCGCTAAGACGGGCGACAAGGAAGCGCAGGCCGAGCTCGCGGTACTGGAGCGAGCGCACAGCTTTCTGGCGGATGGACGCGGGCTATGGCACGCACACCTGAGCGCGGAAGAAAAGGCGGTGCTAGCGCCGCTGTCGCTGCTGACGGTCAAGCCCGTGCTGTACGCGGCCAATGTGAGCGACGACGAGCTTATGGGCGACGAGGGACCACATCTCAAGGCGCTGCGCGCCGCGGTTGCGGCAAGCGCGGAGGACGCGAAAGTGGTCCCCTTCTCCGCCAAGATCGAGGCCGAGTTGGCTGAGCTATCTCCTGACGATCGCGCCGATTTCCTCGCATCGCTGGGGCTGGACAGCGCAGGGCTGGATCGGCTCATCCGCGCCGGGTACCATTTGCTCGGCCTGGAAACCTATTTCACCGCGGGCGAGCAGGAAGTGCGCGCGTGGACCATTCATCGCGGCGACACCGCGCCCAAAGCCGCCGGCGTGATTCACACCGATTTCGAGCGCGGCTTCATCAAGGCCGATACGGTGGCGTACCAGGCGTTCGTCGCCGATGGCGGCTGGAAGGACGCACGTGACAAGGGCGATGTGCGGTCCGAGGGAAAGGAGTATGTGGTGCAGGACGGGGATGTGATGTTGTTCAAGTTCAACGTGTAGGCACAGACAAAATCACCACACGTGATCCAGGCCGACCACGTCGACGATCGCCGGGTCACGAGTAATGATGGGGTAGCCCAACTCCGCCGCGGCGGCGGCGATCAGTCGGTCGCCGCGCTCGGGGATGGCGAAGAGGGTATGAGATCGGGCGACTATCGCCGCGGTGAGTGGGATGATCTGGTAGCGTGAAGGCGTTCTCTCCAAGCTTGCCGTAAAAGCATCGAACGACACGCTCATGGAAGCAATGCCGCGGTGCACGGCTTCACTCAACTCCACAAGGGCCGTCGTGGGGACGCACATAACAGCGCGACCAGCGTCAACAGCTTCAAAGAATTTGCGGGCGCGTCTTCCGAACCGCCGCCGCTCGTCGGACGCCCACCATATCAGAGCGTGCGTATCGGCGACCGCGATCTCGGGGACCGGAGCAGCCATCACTCGTCACTCTCGTCGCCTTCCACATAGGGGGCGGTAAGCGATGCGAGCTTCGCCTCCCAGAGTTCAGCCTGCCGCCGCCGTACTTCGGTAAGCACCTCGTCCGCGTCAACGTTGAGTCGCATAATTCCACGCAGCGAATGAGGCACAATGCCCGCACGCTCCCGCAAGGCGGCGATATCAGCCTCCATCTTCGCCAGATCACTGGAGCGGACGAGCACGAGTTGTTCGTCATGATCCTTGTGCGACAGCGCGACACGATCGGCGCGATACGTCAGTACATCCTCCGCCAGCTCGAAGAGCTTGGTGCGGGCGACGCTGATGGGTATCGCCCGGTTCTTTTTGATTATTGATGCCTTTGAATGCACAGCCATAATCCCTCCCCTTGGGCCGATGGACATGCCGCCTGTACACGTGCCTGTACGGGAACCTGTACACATAGAGGCTATCAGATTAGACGCCGTGAGTCAATGCGACAGCCCAGCACGGCTGGTGAGCAGCGTCGTAGTCGGCAACCGCGGCTAACGGTTGAACGCTCGTCCCGGCGTTTCATCGCAGCGATCCACTGCCCGTGATGCGCGCTTCATACAATGTGATCGCGACAGCGGCGATCGCAACGACGCCTGCCGAAAGCGAGAGAGCCCGCTCGAGTGCGCTACCTATCGTCATTGGGTGGGCGAAGTTGGTGAGATGCTCCAATATGCGTTATTCTAAAAGGCTATACCAAAACCCATCCCCTCTCCCGATTCAGGCAACCAGTCGGGGGCGGTTATGACCACAGGGAGGATTGCCAGCACATGACTCGTGAATACGAGGCGGTGTACATCTTCGATTCCGCACTCGAAGACGCCGCCATTACCGACAAGCTCGGGCGCCACCACGGCATGCTCGGGCTCGCACAAGAGCCCGCGCTCGACATCTGGGGCCGGCGCCAGCTCGCCTACAAAATCGGTCGCCATGAGAATGGCTACTACGTCGTCGCTCGCTTCGCGACGGACGTCGCCACGCTCCCCGAGTTCGAGCGCGCGCTCAAGCTGGACGACGGGATCGTTCGCTATCTGATCACGCTGCACGAGCACGAACTGGGTGTCCCGGCCGAACGGGCCGAGGCCAATGCCGCGCGCGCCCGTGCGCTGGCCGAAGAGGAAGACGACGAGGACGAGGAGTAGACCATGGCCAGACGCAATAAAAAAGTTTCGCCGGTCCTTGAGGCTGGCATCCGCTTCATCGACTACAAGGACGAGCGGTTCCTCAGCCGCTTCATCACCGAAAATGGGAAGATTCTTCCGGGGCGGCTGAGCGGCGTTGATGCTCGGCACCAGCGACAGCTCGCGCGCGCGATCAAGCGCGCTCGCTACCTCGCGCTCCTCCCATACACGCGGAGCCAGGGCGCCTAACAAGGCGCCCTACTCTGACGTGTCCTCAGTGACCGCACCGGGCTGGCGATCGGCGCTCCTGGCGCTCGTCGTCTTCCTGGTGCTCCCACTGCTGCCAACAGCGCTGAAGACGGTCATCCCGGTCGCGCAGACCTGGATCCTCTTTACCGCCGCGCTCGCGGTCTGCGCGGCGCTCGGCTGGTGGAACGGCGGCCGCATCATGGCGGCGGCAGCGGCCGTGCTCGTCGCCGTTGCGGCCGCGCTAACACCGCTCTGGCTCGCCGGCACCGCATACGGCGGGCTGGTATACGGCTGGACACTGCTTGTTTGCGCGGCTTTCGGAGTGGCTTCACTGCTCACGCCAAGGGAGGGCTTTTTCGTCCGCGCCCTCTCGGCGGTGGGAATGGCCGTGGTCGGGTCATTCGTGATGGCGTCGATCACGCCGGGTGGCACGTCCAACGTGCGCGCGGTGATGCTATCGGAATACGGGCGCCGCACCGATTCGACGATCGGCTGGTTCAACCGCGTGACGGCGTCGCCGGACTGGCGCAAGGCGGCGGAGAAGAACCCGCAGCTGGACGCGATGGCGGTGAGCAACGAAGTTGACCTGCGCCGGCTGCCGGACCAGGCCGCGCGACTGCTTCCAGCCTTCGTCGTGCTGGAGTCGCTAGCCGCGCTGGCGCTTGCGTGGGTGGTTTACAATCGGCTGTCCAGGACGGCGGCCGGCCCGGAGCTAGGATCGCTTCGTGACTTCAGGTTTAACGACCAGTTGATCTGGGGACTGGCCGTTGGGGCGACCATCTTCTTTCTGCCGGTCTTTCAGGATGGGAAGAGCGCGGGTCTCAATCTGCTGGTTTTTTTCGGTGCACTGTACCTGTTGCGCGGGGTCGGCGTGCTGTCCTGCGTAACGCGCGGCAAGTGGGTGGGGACGCTACTGATCATTCTGACGATCTTCGCTCCTACCCTGCTGGGCGCTCTGGCACTCGGCGTGGGAGTCGGCGATACATGGATGGACTGGCGCACCCGGGCGCAGTCGCCGACGTGATCTGCATGGTTATGTACACGTGATCTGTAACGTGATGGACGTTCAACAAACGGAGTTGAGGTAACATGGAAGTCATTCTTCGGCAGGCGGTCGAGAGTCTCGGCCACACAGGCGACGTCGTCAGTGTCTCAAACGGCTACGCGCGCAACTATCTCATCCCTCGCGGCGTAGCGTACGTCGCCACGGAAGGCAACAAGAAGCGCATCGCTCAGGAGCGCCAGCGACTGGAGTCAGCCGAAGAGTCGCGCCGCGGCTCGGCACGTGAGCTGGCCGACCGGTTGGAGCAGGTGTCGCTGACGTTCTCAGCGCGCGTAGGCGAGGAGGGCAAGCTCTTCGGGTCGGTGACTTCGGGCGATATCGCCGCGCAGCTGGTGACGCATGGATTCGCGATCGAGAAGCGCCAGATCGATCTGCATGAGCCGATCAAGGCGCTCGGCGTGTACCGAGTGCCGGTGCGATTGCACGCTGACGTACACCCGGAGATCAAGGTGTGGGTCATCAAACAATAAACCAATAACGTGCGGGCGGCCGCCGGTCGCCCCTGCGGGTGCGCGGATGCACGCGCGGATGCACGCGCGGATGCACGCGCGGATGCGTACCCCAAATCAAACCGGGCGCGTACCCATGCGCGAAACCAAACCGGCAACCGGTATTGCGTTTTCCAGCGGCGCACGAAATGCGGAACAAGGTGTAGAATCGTCGACGTGGACTCCGGCGAGATCCACGCCTCTAGTAACCTTCGTATGGAGCCTAATGGCAGCCAGCACTACATCTTCATCCGTTGCCGCGGCTCAGCGAGCCGCTGCCGTTTGCCTCGACATGAAGGCCAACGATCCTGTCATACTCAATCTGAAGGGCGTCAGCGAGATGACTGACTGCTTCGTGATTGCCAGTGGAACTTCCGACACGCACGTGCGGTCCATAGCGGAGCACGTGATGGAGGAGCTGCGCAAGGAAGGACTTCGGGCTCACCATGTGGAGGGGTTACAGCAGGGACGGTGGGTGCTGCTCGACTACGTCGATTTTGTGGTGCACCTGTTTCACCCGACCCTAAGGGAGTTCTACCAGTTGGAGCGTCTCTGGGGTGACGCGGAGTCGGTGGCAGTAGAGGCTTAGTAACGCAGTCAACCTAGCTAGCGACGGAGTCGCTCAAATGACGATCGGATGGGAGAGGGGAGTGACAGTCGCTGGCCTGGTCGCCGCGGCACTTCTGGTGACGCCGACGCCAAGCGCGGCGCAGCGGTACTTCGGCCAGAATCAGGTCGAGTACCGGCATTTCCGCTGGCGAGTGCTGGAGACCGAGCACTTTCTCATCCACTACTATCCGGAAGAGCGGCTCCCGATCCAGGACGCCGCGAGGATCGCGGAGCGGTCGTATGCCCGCCTTTCCCGCGTCATGGGACACCAGTTCCGCGAGAAAAAGCCGATCCTGCTGTATGCGTCGCGCCAAGATTTTGCGCAGAGCAACATTAACGGAGACCTGGGCGAGGGCGTGGGCGGTGTTACGGAGCCGTTACGCCAACGCATCGAGCTTCCGTTCACGGGAGACTACGACAGCTTCGAGCACGTGCTCACGCACGAAATGGTGCACCAGTTCCAGTTCGATATTTTCTCGCGTGGGCGCGCTGGGGCAAATCTCCAGACCTTAGAGGCTGTGAATCCGCCGGGCTGGTTCATTGAGGGGATGGCCGAATATCTCTCGCTCGGCCCCAATCACCCGCTGACCACGATGTGGATCCGCGACGCGGTTGCCAACGGCAATTTGCCCACGGTCAGCCAGATGACAGATCGGCCGGACAAGTATTTCCCGTACCGGTACGGCGAGGCGCTCTGGCGCTACGTTGGCGAGCGGTGGGGCGACGACGCGGTGGGTGAGGTTCTGGACGCGGTCACAACCGTGGGCGTGGAGCGCGGTTTCCAACGCGTGCTGGGCGTGACTCTGGATCAGTTGAGCGATCAGTGGCGCGAAGCTTCTCGGCAGCAGTATCTGCCGCAGCTCGCGAATCTGCAACGGGTGCGTGATTTCGCCACACCACTCCTGACGCCCAAGATCACGGGAGGAAACATCTTCATATCTCCAGTGCTATCGCCGGATGGCCGCACAATCGCGTTTCTGTCCAACGGAAGCGTGAAGAAAGGCGAGGTCTTCATTGACCTGTATCTTGGCGACGCGCTGACGGGAAAGAGAATCAAGCGATTGGTTGAAACCACCACCAATCCACGCTTCGAGGAGCTGCGGCTGCTGTACTCGCAGGGGGCGTTCTCTCCAGACGGACGGCAGTTCGCCTTCACGGCGCAGACCGGCGGCAAGGACGTACTGTCGATTGCTGACGTCCGAGCGGGTAACGTGAGGCAGCTCACAGATCTTCCCGTAGACGGTGTACTGGACCCGTCCTACTCGCCGGATGGCAAGCACATCGTTTTCAGCGGTGTGGGACAGGGGATTACGGACCTGTACATGGTCGATGTTGACGGCAAGAACCTGCGTCGCCTGACACAGGACAAGTATGGAGACGTGCAGCCGTCGTGGTCACCCGACGGGAACATGATCGCCTTCGCCACGGACCGGGCGAGCACCACGCTGGCCAATCTCGATCTCGGCAAACCGCAAATTGCGATCATGGATCTACGGAACGGGAGCATCCGAGTGCTACCGGGCCAGATCGGCACGAACATCAATCCTGTCTGGTCGCCGGACGGCAGCTCGGTCGCGTACGTGTCGGATCGGAACGGTACTCCGAACATCTATCTTCGCGATCTTCGCGCGGACCAGGATCTCAGAGTAACCAACGTGCAGGGGGGCGTCAGTCAGTTCACGGAGACCAGTCCCGCCATAACGTGGTCGCGCGATACTGACAGGCTCGCTTTCACGTATTTCACTAACAACGATTACACCGTCTGGTATCTGGATCACCCGCGCAGCTATGCTCAGGCGATCCCAGTAGCGCCGCCCGCAGTGCTCGCCGGAGCGGCGCCAGGGACCGTAGTCAAGGACTCGACGCCGGGAGCCACCAGCGCGGTGGTCTCGGTGTATCGCGCACCCACTGGAGCGCGCCAGTCCGCCGATGTCGGTGCGACGGAGACGCCAGACAGCAGCAAGGTTTCGAGCGTCGCTACGCTATTGAACGAACCGCTCGTCGGCTTGCCTGACACGCTCACGTTCAAGGACTACGCGTACAGGGTTCGCTTCGCGCCGGACTACATATCCGGCGGAACGGTAGGCGTCTCGACGGGCGGCGGTTACGGCACGCAGTACGGCGGCGGTACCACGCTGGTGTTCAGCGATCTCACGGGGGATCACGAGCTGGCGGTCGGCGCCGGGATCAACGGCCAGATCAGGGATGCGAGCTTCCTGGTTGATTACGCCAATCTAAGCCGCCGGTGGCAGTACCTCGTCGGCGTGTCACAGAACATCGCGTACGCTGGCCTCAGAGCCTCGCTCACCAATCTGCCCGATGGCACGCAACGCGAAACGGACTCGTACCTCCGGTACGTGATTCGCACGGTCACGCTGAGCACAGCGTATCCGTTCAATCGGTTCTCGCGGATCGAGTTTGGGGTCCAGGGCCAGTCGTACGGCCAGGGGATCGTGAATCAGAACTATGACTATATCAACGGGATCCTTGTTGACATGAGGCAGACGAACGGAGAGTCGGGAAAGACTTTCACGTTCGCCTCTCCGCTGACGGCGTTCGTGTCAGACAATTCCCTGTTCGGGACAACCGGACCGATCAGCGGCCGGCGGATGCGCTTTCAGGTTCAACCGTCGCTCGGTTCGATCCACACGGTCAACTATCTCGTCGACTACAGGAGATATGATCCGGTCGTCTTCAACACGCTGACATTCGCCACGCGGTTCTTCTACGACGCAACCACCGGTCGTGACGCGGGCCTCTTCCCGATCTACATCGGTCGTCCGGAGTTTGTCCGGGGCTACGACCAGTCCAGCCTGTACGGTGGCTACTCGTGTGCTTCGTTCCTGGGGAATTCAAACCCGTACGGAGCGGCGTGCTCGACGACGCAGCTTCTTGGGACGCGCGTGGCGGTATTTAACGAGGAGTTGCGCTTCCCCATCATCCGAAGGTTCGACCTTGGCCGGTCCCCCATCGGGCTTCCGCCGGTCGACGGGGCAATCTTCTACGACGCCGGATTGGCTTACAACCAGGGCCAGACAACGTCTTTGACGAAGCCCGACAACTACAATCCGAACAGGCAGAGATTCGTGATGCGTAGCTACGGCGCCGGCGTCAGGGTTAACCTCTTCAACCTGGCCGTGCTCAGGTGGGATTACGCCAAGCCGCTGGACCGCGTGCCCAACAAATTCAACTGGACCTTTTCACTCGGCGCCAGCTTCTAGGAAGTATGGCCGCCAATCCGCATTTGCTTCGGTTCTAATTCGCCGGAAAAGAAGGAGCCCGGCGCGTCGTGGCTTCTATTAAATTGACGCCGTGCAACGACGGCTCCTAATTTTCCTGTTGCTCCTCCCCACGTTCGCATGCAATAAAGACAAGCAAGCTGACGTGGGGACGGGAGCGTCGGGCGCGCGCGCTGAAGGCAGCCGCGGTCCAGATCCAATCGTCATTCGTCTTCCAAGGGGCGGCGGGACTGCCCGCGCGTACCTCTACCCCAAGCTCGACTCGAGCATCTGGAGGGGGCGAGGAACCTCGGTGGACCGCGTCCTCGGGTTCGACCCGGAGGGAGGGGCGCTCGCGGTGGTGGATGCCAGGGGCGAGCCGGCACGAATCGACTTTCGATTGGGTGAGGCGAACGTAGCCAGTAAGGTTAAGCTCGCCTCCCTCACAGCGCCCACTGGAACCGACATTTTTGGCCTCGATGCCAGGGGCTCGGTCGTGCGGCTCACTCGTGCTGGCGGATGGAACTTCACTCCTCCGGTTCCCGCGCGTGCCATTTTTCCGCAGAGTGATGGCTCAGTTCTGGTCGCCTCCCAGAGGGGCGAAGAGACAGCGATCTGGAAGCTGCGTCCGCCGGACAACGAGATTCGCGACACCGTCATCCTGCCGATCACCATGCGCGGCGTGCGCGCGCAGGTTGGCGACAGGGTCTACTTTGCCACTGACAGCGGGCTTGTCGGTGTTCGCGCGCGCGACATGACCCTGGTGCCGCGTATCGCGCTTCCGGGGCGGGTACTGGCGCTCGCTCCAACGCCGAGCGGGGATCGTGTGTACGTTGCAACGGCCGGCGACTCGGCTGTCTCTGTCGTGGATCGTTACACGGACAAGGTCGCGACGCGCGTGGAGCTTCCCGGCCAGGTGAGTGATCTGCGCATGGACCGGCTTGGACGCTATGTGCTCGCGCGCCCAATGCATGGAGATTCGGCCTGGGTTATTGCCGTTGCTACGAACAACGTAGCGGGTCCAGTGCAGACCAAGTGGACTGATGACCTCCCGACAGCGGCACCCGACGGTTCTATCGTCGCCAATACCGGACGCGACGTCGTTTTCCTGGATGGAGAGACGCTACAGCCGGTGCGCACCGTGGCCGGTGGAGCGCAGGATTACTGGTATTTTGTCTTTTGGAATGGCTTCAGGGCACGCGCTGCCGGCATGGACGAGCCGGTGTCGTTCGCGTCGGCCGATTCCGTGACTGCGGACGCTACGGCCGGGGTGGACTCCGCCGCTGGCAGCGCGGCGACGCCCGGTGTTGCACCGGCCGTTGCGCCGGCGGTTGCGCCGGCCGGTTCGCCGCCCTCTCCGGCGCCCGCGCCCAGCGCCCCGGTAGCCGCCGCGCCCGTCCCTGCGCCAAGTGCGGCACCAGTCGCGCCGCTGCCCGGCGCACCTGTCCCGCCGCCGCACACGGTTGCGGCTGCACCCAGTGTCTCCGTTCCGCCCGCGGCAAGAGCGGCGGCACCGGAACCTGCCGGTGGTACGTTCACGGTTTCGTTTGCGGCTTTACTCACTGAGGAGAAGGCCAGAGCGTTGGCAGACAGCATCGAAGTCGAGGGAGCCAGGGCGCGTGTGGCCTCGGCCCAGCGCGGAGGGGCGACGGTGTATCGCGTCATCCTGGGACCGTATCCTAGCAAGGCCGAAGCTGAGCGCATCGGCCGTGAATCGAAGCGGTCCTATTGGGCCTTTCCGGGGAACCCGTGAGCAAGGAAACGTTAGCGCCACCGGTGGCAACGGCCGCCGGGTGGGAAAGAGCCGGACGGAAGATCGCACCCATGCTGGGGAGCTACTCCGCGACTGTCGTCACCTCCTCTGACGTACTCGCCGCCGCACAGGTTGCGATCGGCATAGGGCTCGCGGAGGCCGAGCACAGAAGAGTCGCGATTGCCGACCTTGTTGGAGAGGTCGAGCCCATCCAGTCTCTGGTCACGAGCGACGACCCGCACGGAATTTCGGACAGCTTCACGTATGGCGTGTCGCTCAACAAGATCGCGCAACCGATCGATACCACGGGCAACCTGTTCGTGATGCCGAGCGGCACGGGAAGCGTTGCGGATGCCGCTATCTTCGCGAACTCGCGCTGGCAGCGCCTGGCTAACGGTTTCCGCGAGGTCGGGGCATTGCTCATCCTGGTCGCCCCGGCGGATGCACCCGGCCTCAAGGAGCTGATCGATCAGACTGATGGTGTCGTGCTTGTCGGTGCGACACCGCTGGATCTGGCGCCCTACCTCAACGTTCTGGCACGTGTCCCTGCGCCGCACACGCGGCCGGTCGTGCCTGAGGCGAGAAAAACGCTCGCCGTGTGGCAAATCGCCGCGCTGCTGCTATTGCTCGTCGCCGCGGTGGGCACGGGCCTCTATTTTCGTAACGCCGGCGAAGCATCAGACGCTAGCAAACGAGCGGCCGCGGTGCGCTCCGCGCCGGTTACTGCCGCGGGACGTCCGCTCGCGCGCAACGTGGTCCCGGAAACCCTGACAGTTCCTCCTCCGGCGAACGTGGCGGACTCCGCCGCGGCGACCGCGTACGCCGTCGAGCTCGGGGCATGGAACGCGCCCGACGACGCCTCGGAGCAGGTGGCCCGCTTTCGATCAAGTCTGCCCGCGGCGACGATTTCGCCGGTTCCCGTCGGTCCCAATCGCGAGACGTATTACAAGGTCGTGACGGGTGCGTTTCCTACGCAGCAGGAGGCGCAGGCATTGCTCGATGAACTGCGCTACAAGGGAGTCGCGCAGGACGGGCTTGGCACTGTTGTACGTACACCGTACGCCTTGCTACTCGATTCCGCCAGCGCCGGCCATACCCAGAGAATTACCGCCAAGTACCGTCGGACGCAGCAGCCCGTGTACGTGTTGGCGCAGCCCGACGGGTCGCTCAAGGTGTTCTCGGGGGCCTTCGAACGTCCAGAGGATGCCGCTTCCCTGCTCTCTACGCTGCACGCGGCGCAGTTAACACCCGTCCTTGTATACCGCACCGGGAGAACACCGTAATTGCGCCTTACCAAGCTCGAGCTACACGGCTTCAAGTCATTTGCCGACCACACTCAACTGGTCTTCGAGCCTGGCGCCACCGCGATCGTAGGACCGAATGGCTGCGGCAAGTCCAACGTCTCGGACGCTGTGCGATGGGTACTGGGTGAGCAGCGCGCGCGTGCGCTGCGCGGCGCGAAGATGGAAGAGGTGATCTTTCAAGGATCGTCGGCGCGCAGGCCGGTGAACATCGCCGAAGTATCGCTGCACTTTGAAAACAACGACGGTGCGCTCGACATTCCGTTCCGCGAAGTCGTTATCACGCGGCGTTTGAGCCGGTCCGGCGATAGCGACTATTTCATCAACCGCGCACCCGCCCGGTTGCGTGACATTCAGGACACGGTGCGCGGCACGGGCCTCGGTGCAGATTCTGGCGTCGTGATTGAGTCGCGTATGATCGACGCACTACTGTCCGACCGTCCGGACGACAGGCGCGAGCTGTTCGAAGAGGCCGCCGGCGTTGGCCTGTATCGAGATCGCAAGCGGAGCACCGAACGCAGATTGGAGGAAACGACGCTCGATCTCGCGCGTATCGGTGACCTTCTGAACGAGAAGGAGACTCACGTTCGTTCGCTTGCGAGGCAGCGAAAGCGAGCAGAACGCCACGCCGAGCTGACGAGTCGGAGGTTTGCCGTTGAGGTCACACTCGCCGCGCGTGAGATGGCGGCGTGGGGCGCGGAGCTGGAAGTACTTCGGGACAGATTGGTACAGTTGCGCGAGACTGCGCCGAGCGACACCGATCGTGTGGGCGAAGCTGAAGGTGCGCGTGACGTGGCGCACGCGGCACGGTCCACGGCGGAAGCTGGTCGCGGTGAGCTGGCTCGACTCGTGGCGGAGCAGCGTGAACGTGCGCAACAGCTGCGGGGCGAAATCGCGGTGGCGGACGAGCGCCGGAAGAACGCTGCGTCTCACCGTGAGCGCGCGCAGGAAGAGAGTCGCGAGCGCGGCGACACGGCACAGCGCGTGGAAGCCGAGCTTACCGACGCGGCAGCCGCGCGCGCACAGCTGGAGGGAGAGCTTGCGAGCTTGAGCGCCCAGCTGCGCGAGCGCGCCGTGAGCGAGGAGAGCGCACGGGCCGCCCTGTCCGCGGCGCGCAACTCGGTCGAGCAGGCGGAGCGTCGCGCGCGCGAACTGCGCGAACAGGCGCACCGCCTCACTCTCGATCGCGACGCCGCCGAGCGAGAGCGGCAGGACGTTGTCCGCAGGCACGAGACGACTAAGAGCGAGCAGCTGCAGCTGTTCGACGCGGCTGAAACGGTTGCGCGCGAGGTGGAGGACGTCAAGATCGCGCTCGACCATGCACGCGTGCGTGTGGTGGAGACGGCAGATCTGCGCGAGGTCGCCGACGCGACGGCGCGAGCGGCGCGGGCAGCCGAGGCCGTAGCGCGAACCGATACGCTCCGCGCCGAGGAGGCACACGCCGCACTCGAGGGACGGTCGCATGCACTCGAAGCGCTGGAACGGGAGAGAGTCGGACTGGCGCCAGCGGCCGCGCGGCTACTTAAAGAGCGGGATCGATTTGGCGACGGCGCAGTACTTGGCCCTCTGAGCGATTTCATCAGCGCAGGGAGCGCACCAGCTGCACTCATCGAGCGATATCTCGGCGCGACCGTACACGCCGTTCTGGTGCGAGATGGCGCAGTCGCGAACGCCGTGCGCGCGTGGCACACCACCACCAACCCGGGACCTCTCCTGCTGCTGCCGTTGGACGCGGTTTCGGCAGCGGCGACACCGTCAGAGGACCTCTCGGATCTGGCCGCGCTGGTACGCGCGACTGAGCCGAGCGCGGTAGGTTGGGTGCGCGTGCTGCTGGGCCAGGTCCGTGCAGTAGAAGAAGGGACGGCCTTCATTGACGCGCGGGGCGCCGTGTGGCTACCGGCAATAGTGGCGGGCCCTGGCCCACTACGTCGTCGCGCCGAGCTGACGGACGTCGGGCGCGAGTTGAACGCAGCCGCTTCTATTCTTCGCCAGGCTGCGGCGGTAGCGGCTGCTTCGCGCGAATCACTGAACGACGCAGCCCGATCTGCGGCGACGGCCACGGACGTCGCGGCTTCTGCCGCACGCGAAGCTCGTCTGGCGGAGGAACGCGTGGGCGAAATAGTTCGCAGGCATCAGCGCGCCACCCGTGAGGTATCGGAAGCGGACGCCGCGTTGGCCAAGCTCACGACGCGTGGCGATGCGCTGGGTGCGCGCGCAAGCGAGCTGGACGCGAAGATTGCGCACGCTAACGAAGCCGCGCAGATGCACGCGGCGACAATTTTCGACGCTCGCCGCCTCCTGAGTGAGGCGGAGCGGACGCACGACGAGGCGCGCGAGCAGCGCACAGCGGCACAGGTCGAACAGGCGCAGGCACATGCGCGCCTGCAAGTGGTGAGCGACCGCGAGCGCCGGTTGCGTCAGGAGCAGACCACAGCCGCTTCTCGGCTCGCTGCACTCCACGCAGAGCTGAGCACCCTCTCGGATAGTGACGCAGCGCTCACGTCCCAGTTGGCCGATTGGGCACTTGACCTGGAAGCGCGCGACGGTGTGCTGCACGATGCCGAGGCGCAGCTCGCCGATGCGGAGCGCGCAGTGCGCGCCGCGGACGAGGCGATGTCCCAGACGGATCATGAGCTCGACCGCGTGCGGCGCGAGGTTGCGGCCGGCTCGGAGCAGCTTCATGCCACTGAACTGCGCTACACCGAGCTATCTGGCCGCCAGACTGCGATTCGCGAGCGGTTGCAGACAGACTGGCGCCGGCCATTGGAAGAGTTGCTGGCCGAGCACAGCGAGCTGGAAGAAGCTGACGACGTGCTCCGTGCGGACGCGGCAGAGCTGCGCACGCAGTTGGAAGCGTTGGGTCAGGTGAATCCGCTAGCCATCGAGGAGCACCAGGAGGAGAGCAAGCAGGTCGAGTTCCTGCGCCAGCAACGCGCGGATCTCGATGGTGCGAAGGCGAAGCTGCAACAAGCCATCAAGGAAATCGATAACACCGCGCGCGAGCTGTTCCTGCAGACTTTCGTGCAAGTGCGCGAGAACTTCCGCCACATTTTCATGACGCTCTTCGGCGGCGGCGATTGCGACCTGAGACTGGAGAATCCGTCCGCGCCCCTCGACGGCGACATCGAAGTACACGCGTCGCCACGCGGCAAGAAGACGCAACGAATCCATCTGCTCTCGAGCGGAGAGCGCGCGCTTGTGGCACTGTCGCTCCTGTTCGGCATCTTCCTCACGAAACCGAGTCCGTTCTGCCTGCTGGACGAGGTGGATGCGCCGCTGGACGATCAGAACATCGGACGATTCGTGCGGATGCTCAACGAGTTCAAGAAGAACACCCAGTTCATCGTAATCACGCATAATCCGCGCACCACCACGGAGGCCGCCGACGCGGTGTACGGTGTTACAATGCAGGAGCCCGGAGTCTCATCCATAGTCAGCGTCCGGTTGCGTGAACGGGCAGTGGAAGAGGCGATTGAGGGATCGACGGCGTTGGAACCTGCGACGGCGAGCGTTTAGGCCAGCGGAGCATCTGACGCTCCGATAGTGTTATACCCGAGAACCAGGGCATCATGCTTGTAGTCATGCGACACGACGCGCCGAACGGTGACGTTGAGCGCGTCGTTGCTGTAATTGCGGAGATGGGATACGAGGCGCGACCCATGCCGGGTGCGCAACGTACCGCGGTCGGTATCGTCGGCAACGACGGACGGATCGACTCCAGCCGTCTCGAAGCGCTGCCGGGCGTCGCGCGCGTCATCCACGTTACGCAACCGTACAAGCAGGTGTCACGTGAGTGGCGCAACGAGGAGACGATCGTGACCATCGCACCCGGTGTTGCGTTCGGCGGGGTCGACGTTCCCGTTGTCGCCGGCCCATGCTCCGTGGAATCGGAAGCTCAGATTGTTCGCGCGGCCGAGATGGTTAAGGCGGCCGGCGCGACAGCGTTGCGCGGCGGAGCTTTCAAGCCGCGCAGCTCGCCTTACTCATTCCAGGGACTCGGAGTGAAGGGTCTCGAGCTGCTCGCGCTCGCTCGGACCGAGACGGGACTTCCCATCGTCACCGAAGCCATGGACGATGATGGCGCGCGCGTGGTCGCGGAGTACGCCGACTGCATTCAGATCGGCGCGCGCAACATGCAGAACTATTCACTGCTCAAGACAGTGGGCAAGCTCGGCAAGCCGGTGCTTCTGAAGCGCGGAATGGCGGCGACGATCAACGATCTGCTGCTCAGCGCGGAGTACATTCTTGCCGAAGGGAACGGGCAGGTGATCCTGTGCGAGCGCGGTGTTCGCACATTCGACAACGCGGTCCGCAACATGTTCGATCTGACCGCTATCCCGGTGGTACACGGACTGTCTCATCTTCCCATCGTCGCGGACCCAAGTCATGGAACGGGAGTGCGCGAGAAGGTCATCCCGATGGCGCGCGCCGCCATCGCCGCTGGCGCAGACGGCCTCATCGTGGAGATGCACCCCGAGCCGGACCGTGCACTCTCCGACGGAGCTCAGTCGCTATACCCGGATCAGTTTGCGCAGATGATGACCGAGCTGAGAGCTGTCGCCACGGCGATCGGCCGGCGTATTCCGCCCGCGCCGACAGGGCCAGGCGTTGTCGCGACGGGAACGTCGGCTTCCTGACAGGGTACACGCTCGACATGAAAGCCATTGGTGTAGCGGCACGGATAACGTCATGGACAGCGGCACTTGTGGCGCTTTGCGTAGGCGCCGCCAACGCTCAGAAGCCAGAGACGACGCTGCAACGTGCTGTCGCCGCGTACATGGGCGCGGAAACAGTGTCGGTGACGTTCGACCAGACCGTAACGAATCCGCTCACCGATCGAGCCGCGCAATCTCACGGCGAGCTACTGCGCAAACGGCCAAATCTTCTGTCGATCACTTTTTCCAGTCCCGCAGCAGATCGGATCGTTGCCGACGGCACGGATCTCTGGGTGTACCTCCCGAGCAGCGCGCCGGGCCAGGTGATCAAGATGCCCGCTGCCGGTCAGCAAGGCATGTTACTCGATCCGCTCGGCCAGATCCTCTCCGCGCCGATCGATCGCTACTCGGTGACCGCAGCCGGAACAGCGAACGTGAGTGGGCGCGGCACGCACGCGGTCAAGCTCACTCCCAAATCGCAACGGGAGCTATTCACCAGCGCCACGCTGTGGATCGACGACGCGGACGGTGCAGTGCGGCGGATCGAGACAACGGAGCCGAGCGGGCTCCTTCGCCGTGTGACCGTCACGCAGCTCAGGAAGAACATGTCAATTCCCCGGTCAGCCTTTCGCTTCACTCCGCCCGCGAATACCCGCGTCATCGACCAGCGGAGTATGTTCGGCGGCTAGCGCGCGTGCGGCCCGTGTGAGCGCGTCGTACACCGCCGCGATCTCTGCGTCCGCAGCCAGTGCGTCTCGATGCGCTGCAATCGTATCGTTGTCGTTGCGCGCGGCCGGCCCGGTCAGCACAACCGCCGGCGCGCCCACTTCGAGATTGGTCACCGCTGCACGCATTAACTGCTGAACGACCTGCGCGCCCGCTCGCTTGTCAATTCCAACACTCACGAGCAGCCGCGTGGCCAGCGCGGCTAGCACGACGGGAAAGTTCGACGCCATTACAGCGGCCGCGTGATACGCAGCCTTGGCGTGTGCAGGAATATTGATGGTCCGCGCGCCCAGCGCGGCCGCGAGGCGGCGCGCGGTCGCACAAGCTGTCGCATCGCCTTCGATGCCGATCCAGCCGTCGCGCACCGCGGCCGCGCCGCGCTCCGGCGTCGCGAACGGCGCCAATGGGTGGAAAGTGCCACATGGGAAGCCGAGCCGCCGAAGCTCAGAGTAGCTCTCCGGCGTCACCGTGCCTGATGTATTCAACACGACGGTTCCCTGCGCCATAGCGCGTGGACGTGTCCGGAGCGTCGCGAGAAGATCCCGGCACACGGAATCGATCGCGTTTTCGGCGACCGCGATGATAATCACGTTCGCATCACCAAGCGCAGTAAGAAGACGAGCGTTGAGCGCATTGTTGAGCGCGTCTGTAATGGGTCCGCTGCTGGTCGCACCTTCACGCGGGGTGCGTGCGTGGACACCCAACACGTTCAGACCGCCGGAGCGAAATGCCGATGCGAGCCCGCGGCCTACCTTCCCGCCACCAACGATTAGGAGCCGCTCACTCACTTGCGCGCTCCGACGCGCGCTGCAAGTCCTCCGCTCGCTTCAGTGCGTCCGCCTCGCTGCGTGAGCCGGCAAGCAGTCGTTGCGCCGCTATCAGCGTCTTGTCATCCGATGCCTTGCGCCGGAATTCGGCGTCGGCGCCGAACACGTACCGTTCAATCTCGTACGCCAGGAGACGCGACACCAGCGGCGCGGCATCGTTGTACACAGCCAGCGGAATGTCAGCGCCACGTTCAACCATGCGGCGGTAGATGTCTTGCAGCATCGCGGGGGTTACCACAAAGTCGGGCGACTTCACAGCTCCGTTCGCCTTCACCATCAGCGCGTAGCTCGCGAGCGCGTCGTGGAAGGAACCCACATTGCCGCCCAGAGCACGCATTAAAGCGACGTTCTCCGGCGCGGCGAGGGTATCAGCCGAAATTACGTCCGGCGTGATGCCGCCGCCTCCCAGAACCGTGCGCCCTGCATCCGTCTTGAACTTGGGAGGGGCGGCAGCCGAGTCGCCGCTCTGCTCGTCGTCTGGCGATACGTCGCGCGCGATGAGCCGACCGGCCGGCGTGACCCAGCGCGCAGTCGTGAGCCTCACCGCGCCGCCATTGGGCACCGCGAACACGTGTTGCACGCTCCCCTTCCCGTAAGTGGACTCGCCCATCACCACCGCACGGTCGTGGTCCTGCAACGCTCCAGCGACTATCTCCGCTGCGCTTGCCGTCTTGTCATCAACCAGCACAACCATCGGTAGCTTTGGCCAGCGTTGGGCGGCGGTGTCGGTGTATGCGCGAGTGTCGGTGGAGTCACGTCCCCGCGTGCTGACGATGCGCTGTCCACGATCGAGGAAGAGGTCGGCCACTGCAACGCCCTGGTCCAGCAAACCACCGGGATTGGATCGCAGATCCAGGATCAATGACGCAGCGCCGGCCTTGGTGAGCGAGTCGGTTGTGCGCGCAAGCTCGCGTGCCGTAGAATCGCTGAACACGCTCAGTGCGATGTAGCCAACGTTGGACGGCAGAATCGCGGAGCGCTTGACCGCGCTGCGATGGATGTCGGCGCGCGCGAGTGTGAGCGTGATCGGTTGAGTTACGCCGGCGCGCTCCACAGTAAGCTGAACTTCCGATCCGGCCGGTCCACGCAGCAACCGCTGAACTTCCTCCGGCGTCCAGCCGATCACCGTCTTGCTGTCGATCTGCGCGATCCGGTCACCGGTGAGAATACCCGCACGCTCGCCCGGCCCTCCGGGGAGTGGATTCACGACTACCAGCGATCCATCGCGCACGTCCACCTGCAAACCGATACCAGCGTAGCTCCCCGACGTCCGCTCCGAAAGTCTGGCCAGCCGGTCGGGCGTTAAATACGCATCATAAGGGTCATTCAGCTCGCTCAGCATTCCGTCCACAGCCATGCGATGCAGGCGTGACTCGCCCACAGTGTCCACGAACTGATTGCGCACGAGCGTGCTCACTTCGTCGAACAGCTTTGGCCCGTTGGCCGGGATCGTCGCGCTGCTCGCCGCCCCCTTATGCAGCATCCACGCGCCCGCAACGAGCGCAATTCCGAGCACCGCCGAGAGTACTAGCGTCTTGGGGCGCGTACGCTCTTCGCTCATGGACTCGTCGCCTCCAATCCGGCCGCATCCCGCTGATGTACCGGATTGCGCATTTGCTCCGCAGTACCCGAATTGAGCAGAGCGGATAGCGCGGCAACATGGTGCACGACAGCCACGGAAATGCGCGCCGCAACATCGTGCTCGCTGCCGCTTGCATCCACGCGCACGATTGGACCACACTCAGGGTGTGCACCCTGCCACGCATCTTTGGCGAACGTGGCGAAGGCAGCAGTCACGCGATGATGAAAGTCCGCGTCGGCCAGCTCCATCCGATCCCGTTCACCGCGCGCGGCCGCACGCGATAAGCCGGTCTGGTCGGGCAGCTCGAGCACGAGCGTGAGGTCGGGTACAAGACCGCCCGCGGCAAGCTGATTTGCCTCCATCACTTGCGCTTCGTCCAGTCCGCGCCCGGCGATCTGATATGCGTAGGTCGAGAGAAAAAACCTGTCCAGCAACACAATTTGACCGAGCGCCAGCGCCGGACGAATTGAATCAGCGACGAGTTGCGCCCGCGACGCGAGAAAGAGCAGCGCCTCCGCGCTCCCCGATGGCGCAAGTGACGGCTCGAGCAGAAGCCCACGAATGGCCTCACCCACGGCCGTGCCACCAGGCTCGCGCAATGTCACACATGCGACACCAGCGCGCTCCAGGGAGTCGGCAAGA
>JBBSHV010000025.1:0-19387 GCA_038232435.1 Gemmatimonadales bacterium
GCCTCGAAGAGGAGAAGCGCAACATGGCTCATAGGTCCGGTAGTCGCCCCTGCAACCCTGGCGCTATCACCGAACAGGAAACCCAAGCCATGTGTGCAATTTCAACCGCCGACTCTGTGCAATCTCACCCCGCCGCTAACAATATCCGGCGAACCCTCCTTGTCCCGGCGCGCCCGCGCTCTGGTGTACTCCTCAAAGAAGCCAGATGGCGCTTCTCCCGTTTCGCTACCCCAGCGTTCTGCTAGAAGTCCGACGAATAGGTGAGAACGGTCCAGGTGTTGGTTAATGATCTCCTGAGGACGTCCTGGAGCCGGAGCCTGGTCTTCCCAGCCGTAAAGTTCCACGATCAGCTCCAGCTTCGGAGCAATCACCTTGTTCAATTCCTCAACGAGCGCTCGAATGCGGCCCCGTTCCCTATCCAGATCCCCGGGCGAGGCCAGGAATATCCGGTAGACACGCCGGTAGTCATCCATGCGGGAGAATATACGGTTATGGCGTACCGTGGCCCAAAGTGTAACTCCGACCGGCCGCATTCGAGCATAACCGCCTCGGGCTTTAGGAGCAACATAACTTTTAGATCAACTTTCGGAGCTCATGGCAGACTGCTATATCCAAGAGTGCTCCGCTGGCCCTGCTCGCTCACCCACAGACGAACCAAGTGACCTCATCAGCATTTCCTTGGACTGACAAAGCCATCGATGAGAAGGTTGGAGCAGCCGTTCAACACTACTGGGCTACCAGAGAGCGACAGGCTTCCAAACAGTCTGAGGCGGGTGTCGCTGACGCAGGCTCGCGGGGTCAGGTCACCGGAGGACAACACCTGAACGAGTTTGTCTCGCTGTTCTGCAACTTGATCAGGGAGGCGGGGTTCTCAGATGACGAACTGCGCTTCCGAAAGGGCGTCGAGCTTCCAGGGTTTTATCGCCCGACGAAGAAGTGGGACGTGGTAGCAGTTCGGAAGGGTAGGGTATGTGCCGCCATTGAGCTGAAGAGCCAAGTGGGGCCGAGCTTCGGAAACAACTTTAACAATCGGACGGAAGAGGCGGTCGGTAGCTCGGTGGACCTGTGGCGAGCATTTCAGGAAGGCACCCTAGGGCCTCACCCGCCTTGGCTCGGATATTTCTTCTTTCTTCAGCAGGACACTCGCTCTACCCGTACCGTCAAGCTCGCCAGCGCCGCTTTCAAGCCAGACCCTATCTTCGCGAACACGTCGTATGCTGACCGGTACCGAATCCTCTGTCAGCGCATGGTGCTCGAACGGAAATACAACAGCGCAACATTACTGCTGTCCCCGCGTGGATACGATGGGGCCTACAGCGAAGCGAGCGGCGATCTTAGCATCTCGTCATTTTTGAAGGGTTTGTACGGTCACCTCATCGGTTGCGCCTAGTGAGAGACGGTAGATGCTAGAGTTATTTGCTTCGGATTGGCAGTCGGTGTGGAAGGCTGCGGATAGTATCGAGCCGGTCGGGGCGATTTTCACAAAGCCGGAGATCGTCGAGCTTATTCTGGACCTGGCTGGTTACGACGCGTCTAATCAGCGGTTGGCTACGCGGCGGCTGCTTGAGCCAAGCTGCGGCGATGGCGCTTTCCTGACAGCGGTCCTGAGTCGATTGTTGCGGTCGGAAGCGCAGCACAGCGGCAGAGTTGACTGGATGGATACCGCGCTTGATCGGGCGATTCGTGCCGCGGATATCAGCATCGCTTCCGTGCGTGCGGCTCGCGTCCTGGTTCATGATCTGCTCACACAAGCGGGCTGCGCCGATGGGCGGGCTGCGCAGTTGGCGGAAACTTGGATAGTTCATACAGATTTTCTGTTAACCGACTGGCCGGAGCGATTCGACTTTGTTGTAGGAAATCCACCCTATGTTCGCATTGAAGACGTTCCAAAGGCTGTCCTTTCGCGCTACAGAGAAATTTTCCCAACGACGACAGACAGGGCTGACCTGTATGTGGCCTTTTTTGAGAAGGGACTGGAACTGTTGGCCGGAACTGCCACGCTCGCCTTCATCTGCGCGAACCGATTCACGAAGAACAAGTATGGTCAGTCGCTTCGCCGGCTCATCGCGCAGCAGTATCGCGTGCGGAGTTACATCAACCTGGAGCACACCCAGCCGTTCATCTCAGACGTGTCGGCGTACCCCGCTGTCGTTGTAATTGATAGGGAGCGGGGGAAACCTACGCGGGCTGCGACACTCTCCGATATTGAGCCAGAAACCATCGAGTCTGTGCGGAGAGAGATGTTAGCCCTTCGCCGACCGATCGCACCCGTCACACAATTTCTGTCTTGGTATCCTAATGGGGAGCCGTGGTTGACCACATGCGAAGTCGAGCATGGCATTTTAGAGCGGCAGAGCCGTTCACTGCCCACTCTTGAAGAGTCTGCGCCCGGTACGAAGGTCGGGATCGGTGTCGCTACCGGGGCCGACGGCGTGTTCGTTCTGAAGCAGAAGCATCCAGAAATAGAGGAATCGCGCCAGATCCCCCTATTATTCCCCGCCAACGTTAGGAACGACGCCCTCCGCTGGTCGGGACAGTATCTCCTGAATCCCTTCGCTGATGCAGACGACGGGAGCTTGGCCGACCTGGCCGACTATCCGGGATTTGCTCAATACATCAACGCGAATTCCGAGAAATTGAGACGGCGACACTGCGCGAAATCACGCCCGAATACGTGGTATCGAACCATTGATCGAGTGTGGCCGCAACTTCAACGTCGTGAGAAGTTGGTTATCCCGGATATTCAGGGGAGCACGGCCATCGGATTCGATAATGGGGAGTTTTACCCACATCACAACCTCTACTGGATCACGTCGAATACTTGGCCGCTGCTGGCTCTCAAAGCATTGCTCAGGAGCACGATTGTATACCAGCAGGTCAGGGCCCATTCCGTTCAGATGCGCGGAGGGAGCGTCAGGTTTCAGGCGCAGACACTTCGAAAGGTTAGGCTTCCCCGGCTAGCCGGAATTCCGGATTCTGTCTTGGATAACCTGGCCGCCATAGCTCAGACGGGAGGCCAATCTGAGATAGATGCGCTTGCTGAAGAGGCATTCTCGCTCCCGGGTAATCGTCGCACCGTAACAGGAGGGTAAAGGACGCCCGCAATCACTCGTTTTCATCAGGATTCAAAGAAGACTGCAAATCTCCTATTCGTCAGTTCGATTCTGACCGGTGCCTCTTGCAGCACAACGATTTAGCGTACGGAGCCGTGGATCGCGCAAATCGTCGCAAGTCTTTTCCGGGCTCCATCCGTCAACGCGCCACTGACGAGCGCGTCCCAGTCGTCGTCCCTGCCGGAATGCGGGTGAGTCAGTGTTTTCAGCAATAGCGTAGAACGCCAGGCGCAACAGGTGCGCAAGGAGTTCCGTGTTCGGTCCCTGGACGCTTCCGGTGTAGTTGGGCTCCTCAGCCTTCGCGGCTGTGTTGAGCCTTTCGATCTGTTCGAGGAAGAGCGCGCTTCCCAGGATGGTCCCGCGGTCAGGCGCGCTGATCACGTCATCACAGCTCGATAGCGCCGTCTATACGAGCGTCGTGGTCGATGCTCCCCCGAGATCAGGGTCTGAAACGGGGAGCAGAGCAGGCCGCGTTTGCTCGCACCTCAGCCTTGACATTGCAGCTTCCCGAGCTTCCAGATGTTACCAACCCCACGCTAGCGCGTCTTCCGAGCGATTAGCACCTGCCGGTTTCGCGCGATTTGCACTGGTATACGGCGCTCCGGGTGTCCGGCACGCACCCGCCTCAATACCTCGCCGCGAGCCCAAGCACCTGGTAACCGCCACGCAAAAGATATCGAAACAAGCGGGAATCTTCCCCCAAGTTGATCTACGACCAAGACAGGGACTACTCGATGGCAAATCACAACCTTTTTGAAAGTCGCGTATACTCCTCGCGCGCCACGTTGCAGCGTCTTTCGCAACAGCTCCTTGAGGATTGCTGTACCCCGTTCTGGAGTACCAAGGGACGTGTAAGCTGTCCCCACAGGCCTAAGGATGAACCGCGTTGGCTGTTTTTTCGATTCAGGGAACTGAATGAAATCCGCAGCTGGATCCAGCTTGGTGGAATAGCTCTCCAGGATTCAGGTTCGTCGTCTGGCGAATGGCCTAATACAGTTCGAATGTTTGCCAATACCGAAAAGCAACTTCGGAGGGCGGCGTCCCGAATCGACCTACGGTCTCACGCTGTCGTTCAGGGTAACTGGGTTCATTACGAACTGTTCGGCCCGAGCCTCGAGCGAGCGCTAGCGAAAGTTCGTAATCCCGACCGTATTGAGTGGCAGCCGCGTCCGTCTGTACGACGTCAGAGTTCGGTAGTTGAGGTGCCCCAATTCATGGGCGACATCCGATACCATATCGTCTCTGATTCCAGGCTAGGCGACAAGGAGAAGCGCGCCAGCTTTGCGGGCTGACGCGCTCAGATCTGGCCGACTACATGTAAAGCGCGAGGAGCCGTCTGGCCCCTCGCGCTCACCACGTTGACCCGGAATTTAGTTGCCTTCCGCGCCGCTACTCGGGGATCAGGCTGGCGTGCGCGGGATAGCTCAGTGCACGCTGCCCCGCCACACGTCAGTGATCGGCTTGACCCCTGGCGGCATCAACGACGGCGCGAGTCCGAAGTTGAGCTCGATCGTGCGTAGTAGGCTGTAATGGCTATACGGAGCATTGGATACCGTCCCGGCGGGTATCATGCCGCCGATCAACGCTGTGTAGATGCGGTTCGGGGATGATGACCTGCCGAGCTTCTCTCGAAGCGGATTGGAGGATTCGTCGAACGTGATCACGACGAGTGTGGTCCGCATGAGCGCCGAATCCGCGAGGACCGGTCGTAGGAACGCACTGACCCACTTCACCGCAGTGTCGAGCGGTGCGTCGTGGCCATCATGAACGAGGTTGGGCGCGATGAATGTGTAGGCAGCCAGCTTATTCTTGCTGAACCGCTCGAGATTGCGCACGTGCGCACACCAGCTCGGATGCTCATGGAAGCCAGTGAAGCTCAGAAACGGCACGTGCTTCCGCACATACAAACCTGACTGGCGCCGCCAGTCGCACTGCGCGGGCACGGCGCTCGAATCGGGATAGTTCTCAGCGAATACATCCCACGAAAACCCCTTTGCCTCCAATCGATCTATGATCGTCGGAGCGTTGATGAGCAGCTGGGCGTCACCGAAGTCGAGGGCGTGGTACGCGTCGGGATCATGACTTGCTCGTGCATCCTTGCCCACGAAAGTGTTGCCAGATATGAGCGCGAGATAGTTGGGGTATGAGGGGTGCGCGACCGCATAGTAGTTATTCAGCGCAGCCCCACGCTTCGCAAGGGAGGCCATCACCGGGACTGAATCGACGATAGCCGCGTTCTCGTTCTCGAGTACCACGATGATCACGTGGTCGAACTCGTGCGCGGGAAGCAACGCCGCCGCGGTACTCCTGGGGGATGGGCGGGCCGTATTCCGCGCACACGCGCCAAAAACAACCGCGCCAAAAACAACCGTTCCAATCCTGATCGCGCTCGACACCGCGCGGGAGTGACTCATCTTGTGTAGCTCATCTTACATAGCTCATCTGGCGTAGCTCATGACTCGGGCAAGCTAACCTGTTGAACCTTACACCAGAATTACGTGCGTAGCGCCAAATCATCCCTGGTGCCACTTATCCTCGGCTGCCATCTTCCAATCATGCAACCGCCACGTTGGTTCTATTTGGTGCTGGCCGCCTGTGCGGTAGTGTTAACGCTTTCGACAGCGGGCGCGCTCGTATCGCTTACATACCGGCTCCGCTACACCACTGACCCGGAACACGGCGCGCTGGTGGATCACTGGCACCGGAGCTACTGCCTCACGGGAGGCTGCGTCTCATTCGACGACACGACAGGTACCGACGGTGCAGTAGCCGTTCCCGGGGCTGTCCCAGCACTGCGCGACACCATTGGCATGCAGCCCCAGTCGCAGAGGCCGCTGGGCCTCGATTCGATGATTCAGCCGCGCCGGGAGAGGTGATGCCCCTGTTCAGACCCGCTCTCAGAGCCGCTTGAGGATGCGATCGACCACGGGTTCACCACCACCGGTCAGGACGGCAAGCAGATGTCTGGCGCACTCCGTCACTAGGTCGTCGCCGGCAGTTCGATCTGCTGGAATTCGTATGACCACGCCGAGTGGAAAGAGGAGCGGCGGGATATCCTCGTCCGGCTCTGCCTCCCAGGGCTCGCGCGGCATGTCGGCTGCCGGAATCAGGGCGCCGAGCTCCGCACGGATAGTTCCGTCTTCTGCTTCGACACCACTGTACTGAACTTGCCTCGGCGCATCAAAGAGTCCCATATCCGAATCCGGGGTCCAGTCCGGCGGCCCTGCGCAGCGTGCAACAAGACTGTCACCAATATAGGTGCCGACCACCGCTGAATCAGGCGCCAGCTCCAGGTCGTCCGGTAGTCTGCGGCGCTCAAGCGGAAATTCGGCATCGATGGCCATTACGATTGGCTGACTCATGACTCTAAAACTAGCCTACAGCTAGTCCGTGCGACTGGCGACGAAACGGACAGCTGTGTCATTCGTCCGTCGTGTACTGCTCCATTCCCCAAGTTGCTTACCTTACAAGATCATGAGCCCACGCAAACGAATAAAGACAGGGCTGAACGAGCCGAGCTTCGGCAGCACTTTGGCGTGGTCTGCGCTGCTGGTGATCGTGATGGTTGTGTATATTAAGTACATCTGGTAGTGCAGCCAGTGGTAATGCAGCCTGGATGATTAACTGAACAGATCTCAGACCTCTCATCAAGCAGAACCACACGAGGAATCGCGCGACGAATCGCGCGACGAATCGCGCGACGAATCGCGCGACGAATCGTTGTCCGCCGCTCGATCAGTCCTAACACAATTATTCGGGCAGCCGTCCGAGCGGGAGTTCGCCGTTCGCTTCTGGAACGGTGTCACCGATGACGGCGGCAGTAGCCTGGCACGGTTCACTCTCGTGCTGCGCGACGCTGGGTCTCTCCGGCAGATGCTGCTCCCGCCCTCGGAGCTGCGCATATGCCAGGCTTACATTCGCGGCGACTTCGACATCGAAGGCGACATACAGCAGGCCGCCGCACTAGGCGAGCCCATCCGCGAGCGCGTCTCCAGCCCGGCCGCGGTCACGCGGATTGTCCGTACGCTGATGATGCTACCCGCGCCGAGACACGTAGCCGCATCCTCTGCTCCGGCCAACGTAGAGCGTCGCGACGCCGCGGCGATCGAGGCAGGCAGTCGCCACACTCCAGAGCGGGACGCCCATGCGGTGCGCTCGCACTATGACGTCGGCAATAACTTCTACAAGCTCTGGCTGGACGAGCGCATGGTATACTCTTGCGCTTACTTTGAACATCCAGACGTGGACCTTGACGCAGCGCAGGAAGCAAAGCTTGATCACATCTGTCGCAAGCTTCGCCTCCGTCCGGGCGACAATCTCCTGGATGTTGGGTGCGGCTGGGGCGGGCTCATCCTGCACGCGACGCAGCGGTACGGCGCGGTTGCTACCGGAATCACGCTGAGCTACGAGCAGGCGGCACTGGCTCGCGAGCGGATCAAGGCTGCCGGCGTGGAGTCAAGCTGCACCGTCGAGGTGCGCGATTACCGGGATCTCCCCCTTGATGCGTCGTTCGACAAGATCGTGAGCGTGGGGATGGTGGAGCACGTTGGGAGCGCTCAGCTACCCACCTATTTCCAGAGACTTTACTCGCTGCTCAAGCCGGGCGGTCTGCTCATGAACCATGGTATTGTGCACGCTGCCGAGCGCGGGAAGCCTTCTATTATGCAGCGCGCGGCCGGCAAGTTGTGGGGCGATAATGCGTTCATTGAACGCTACGTTTTTCCCGACGGTGAGCTCCCCCCGCTGGCCGATGTGATAGCGCCCGCCGAGTGTGCGGGATTCGAGACGCGAGATGTCGAGGTCTTGAGGGAACACTATGCTCTGACGCTGCAGCACTGGGTGCAACGCCTGGAGCGCGCGCACGATGTAGCCGTGGCGCTGGTAGGTGAACAGACCTATAGAATCTGGCGGCTGTATATGGCCGCCTCCGCCTTTGGATTTGCCTCGGGCCGTCTGAGTCTCGCCCAGGTTCTACTGGGCAAGTCGGACGATAATGGGCACGTCAGGATTCCGCTCACCCGCGCTGATATTTACGTGTGATCCCAAATGGCGCCTGCACGGCGCCCGCGTGGGGCCTTGGAGGCGCTTGAGTGTCTTCTCAATGCACGTTCCCGAGCGCAAACGCTAGTTCATCGGCTGTCTCGGCGATCTGCTTGTCGGTGGGACGATAGCCGTGGCTACCCTGGGTTTCCACTCGGACCATCACCGGATGGGCGCACCCTTGTGCCGCCTGAAGCGTCGCGATGTACTTGAATGTGTGACTCGGGACCACGCGATCGTCGTGATCGGCGGTCGTCGCCAGCGTGGCGGGATAACATGTCCCCGGCTTGATGTTCTGTAGCGGCGAGTACCTGTACAGGTAGGGAAACATCGTCGAATCGGAGGAAGACCCGTACTCCGTCACCCAACCGGAGCCGCCGGTAAACTTGTCGTACCGAAGCATGTCCATCACGCCGACCGCCGGCAGCGCGACTGCGAATAGCTCCGGTCGCTGATTGCTCACTGCTCCAATCAGGAGCCCCCCGTTGGATCCTCCCTGCATCACCAGCTTGCTCGGCGACGTGTACCGCTGGGCCACGAGATACTCGGCGGCACCGATGAAATCGTCGAATACGTTCTGCTTGCGCTCACGCATTCCCGCCCTGTGCCACGCCTCGCCGTATTCGGCGCCGCCCCTGAGACTCGCCGTGACATAAACGCCGCCGCGCTCGATCCACGCCGGAATCGCGGGAGAGAAAAACGGCTGAAGGCTCACGTCGAACCCGCCGTACGCGTACAGCAGCGTCGGATGGGAGCCGTCCAGCACTGTTCCCCGCTTCATGGTGATGAAGAGCGGGATCCTGGTGCCATCCTTGGAAGTCGAGAATACCTGGCGCGTCTCGTACAGACTGGGGTCGAAGGTAAGCTTGGGCTTATCGAACGGCTTGGTCTCGCGCGACTTCACGTTGAACGCGTACACGGTGCCCGGTACCAGTGGCGATGCAAAGCTGTAGAACATCACTGGCGTGTCGTTGCGTCCGGACTCGGATCCTACCGTTCCTACGCCAGGGAGCGGGATTGCGCCAACAGGACGGCCCCTCTCATCGAACAGGCGCACGATGCTCTTGACGTCTTCCAGATAATGCAGCGCGACATGCCCACCCGTCATCAGCGCCGACTCAACGGGGTACTTGGATTCGGGTATCACCGTACGCATCGCCGCACGCTGCGGCGTTCTGAGATCGAGTGTCACCACGCGCCGGTGCGGCGACTGCTCGTCCGTGAGGATGTACGCGGTTGAGCCGACGTTGTCGATCACCTGGTACTGCGCCACATCGTCATTCACGATTGGAACGATGGGTGCGGCCAGGTTCGGGTGCATCGGATCGACCAGGTCCGCGAAGTAGAGCCGGTTCCGGGTATCCGCGCCCGCGCTGGCCGAGCAGAAGAGGTACCGTCCGTCATCGGTTGGGGAGCAGCTAACGAAGTAGCGCGCCAGCTCAGGGCGCTGGAAGATGAGCTTGTCCTGCGCCTGCGGTGTGCCGAGCGTGTGATAGTAAACGGCATGGTTGGCGAGAGCGGCGACCAGCTCCTGGCCCTTGGGAGGTGTGGGATAGCGAGAGTAGAAAAAGCCACGCCCGTCGCGGGTCCAGCCCAACCCGGAGAAACGCACCCAGCTTACGGAATCGGGCAGGTCTTGCCCGGTCGCGACATTGCGCACGCGCACCGTTCGCCAGTCGGAGCCGCCCTGAGCCAGACCGTACGCCACGTACTGTCCGACCGGCGACGGTGCCCACTCCTGAAACGCGATCGAGCCGTCGCTCGAAAGTGTGTTTGGATCTATCACGACGACCGGCACCGCGGTCACACTGGCGCGCATGTACAGCACCGACTGGTTCTGAAGCCCGGTGTTGCTGCGGTAGAATAACGTGCCGTCCGGCGTCAGCGCGGGGACTCCGGTGCGCGAGTAGTTGTACAGCTGCGTCAGTCTGGCGCGCAGGGTATCACGCAACGGGAACTGCGCGAGGTACGAGTTGGTGTATGTGTTCTGCGATGCGACCCATGCATGCGTTCTGGTGCTGTTGAGGTCTTCCATCCATCGATATGGATCCGGCACGGTTGCGCCGAAATACACGTCCGCTGTCTTTCCACGCTCGCTTATGGGATAAATGGGCTTCTGCGATCCGGCCCGGCCGAGTGGCACCAGGGTGAACGCCGGAAGGATGGACGCGAGGATGATGCGCTTGAACCGCATGCGTGCTCCGAAAAGGGGGACGACGCCGAACATATAGGGCGCGGCTGAAGCCGCGCCCTACCAGCTACCAGCCGCGCCCTACGACCTCGGTTCATGGATTGGTTACTCGCCCGGTTACCGGCGCGGCCGAAACAGCGCCCGAAGCCGAGCCCTGTTTCACATACCTGTCCAGCCACGTCACCGTCTCCCACATGACGTGGTGCAGACTCTCGCGTGCTGTGTATCCGTGCGGCTCGAGCGGCAGTTGTACATACCGCACTGTACCGCCGTTTCCCTTCAGCGCCGCGAACATACGCTCAGACTGGATCGGGAACGTTCCCGAGTTGTCATCATTCATACCGTGGATCAACAGGATTGGCGTCTTGAGCTTGTCCGCATAGTCAAATGGAGACAGGGTGTTGTAGATCTCCTCCGCCTGCCAGTATGTGCGCGGTTCGGCCTGGAACCCAAACGGAGTGAGTGTGCGATTGTACGCACCACTCTCCGCGACGCCAGCCCGGAACAAGGTCGAATGCGCCAGAAGATTCGCCGTCATGAACGCGCCGTACGAATGTCCTCCGACGGCCACACGGTTTCTATCGCCCACACCCAGTGAGTCGACGGCGTCGATCGCCGCTTTAGCGCTCGCTACCAACTGCTCCACATACGTGTCGTTCGGCTCCTTTCCATTCTTCGCGACGATGGGCATCGTTGGGCCGTCCAGAACCCCGTACCCGGCGGCTAGCAGAAGAAGGTGCCGGTCGCGGGGAAGCACCGGCCGCTTGAACTGGTACGGTGATCCCTGCACCTGCGACGCCGCATCCGCCGATAGGAACTCGCGCGGATATGCCCAGAAAAAGAAAGGCAGCTTACCCTGCGCTGGTGTGTAGCCGGGCGGCAGGTACATCGTCGCGGAGAGCTTTACACCGTCGGGGCGTGTATATGTGATCAGCTTCCCCGTGACGCCCGCGAAAGCAGGCGCAGGATCGGGCAACTGCGTGATCTGTGCTGTGCTTCCCGCCGTCAAATTGCGCCGAAAAAAGTTCGGCGGCTCCGTTGCGGTCTCGCGACGCGTAACGAACACGCGGGCCGTTGGATCGGTGAGCGACGCCACGTATTCGTAGTTAGGCCCGCTATTCTGCCACACCCGCCGTCTGGCGCCACTCTGCATGTTGATCGCGTCCAGGAACGGCCGGTCCCCTTCGGCAGACGCGCCATCGCCGCGTAGATACATCGTGTTGCCATCGGGAGCACGCAGCGGAACCTGGCGATCTGTGGCCGGATCATACACGCGCACGAATTGTCCCGGGTCCTTGTACCTGTCCTCGGCGCTGCGATCGAATAGCATCCGCGCCGAAGTCATTGCGGATGCTGCTGCGGACGGGTTCACGAGCCACGTACGCAGCCTCGCCGTACGCGCGGACCCTTCAGTCACGAGCGCAATGTCCGGCCCCATCCACTCAGTCCCGCGATATCGCATCTCGGTGTCGAAGAACGGCTGCGGTGCTCCCGTGAACGGTGCCGCCAGTAAGCTGATACGGTCACGCTTCGCGACCGCTCGGCGCGGATCGCCGGCATCGAGTGCCTCAACCATGAACAGCGTGGCTGGAACGTCCGGCCGCCATGCAACTGTTCTTGTCCCCGCCTCGACCGCGTCGCGTGCGCTCGAGACGTCGTCGATGAGGGGGTGGTCTGTCACCAGTCGCGCAACTCGGCCGTCCAGCGACTGTACCTCGACCCGGACTGGGAAATCACCCAACGTTACCTGGTACGAGTACGGCCGATGCACCGTGCGCACCAGGAGCCACTTCCCGTCAGGCGAAGCGTCGGCACGCACATGCACGCCCGGCGACCCCACCGCGCTGGTATTTCCTTCGGGTGAGACGAGCGTTAGCTGGTTGGTGAAGTAGTAGTCAAACAGCACCTCGTCATACGGCGACTTGAGTAGATACTCGAGTGTGCGTACAGGCGCCGAGCGTCCGTACGACTCCTGCACGATCGGGCCGGCCGGCGCGCTTTCCTCGGTTGGCGGCGCACCGCGCGTGGCGACATTCATGCTGCACAGCATCTGCGTGGAGAGCGCGATCCAATCGCAGCCACCGCTCACCGTGTTCACGGAGTACGGAGTGACGCGCCGCGCACCGTGCGTGGTCGCATTCACCATCCACAGTGCAGTCCCATCGCGCGTCGACTCGGTGAACGCGACGTAGCGGCCATCGTGCGACCACATCGGCGTTCCCAGCTTCCCGCTCAGTTTTGGCGTCTGAATCTGCACCGGCTCACCGGCCGCGACTGGGAAAAGCCGAACGCCCGTGGCCAGGCCGTGATCAACCACGGCGTACGCGATGATGCGGCCGTCAGAGCTCCACGCGTACTGGGTTATGCGTCCGCCCCCGGGAACCGGAACCGTTCGCGCCGCGCCACCCGACACTGGCCTGAGCAACATCGAGCGTATTCCAACCGTGTCAACGCGAAAGCTCGCCACAGGGTGCACTCGCGTTCCAGCGAGGTACAGTGTTGGCTCCGCCATGTCGGCGATCGTGGTGACCGCGGGCTCGCGCGCGGCGACCACAATCCACTTCCCGTCCGGACTTACAGTCCCGGTGGGCACCGGTGCCGCCTCCAGAATGCGCTGGATCGCAGCCGGGGGTTCTTTATAAACTTGCTGTGCACCCACATGGTTGCCGGCAAGCATGAGGGCGATGGTTGCAGCAGCGGACCCACTCGCAAAACGACTCGCGGAAAAACTGACGACGGGCATGTTGTACTCCGGGCACGGGTGGACCGCCCTAACATATAGCGTGTCCTCCGCGTGCGGGAGCGATCGCGGTCAGGCCGTCTTGCGTGCCTTTGTCGTCTTGTCGGTCTTGGTTGTCTTCCGTCCCTTGGCCGGTGTGCGCTTGGGCTTCTGCTCCTTGAGGCTCTCGCGCAGCCGGTCCATGAGATCGATCACCTTGTCATCCTTGGCGTCCTGACGCGTTGCACCCGCAGCCTTCACGGTCTTGCCCTGCATCTTGGCGCGGATGATCTTCATCAGATTGGCCCGGTACTCGTCGGTGTACTTCTCCGGAGCAAAGTCGGACGCAAGATTGTGCACCAGCTGTTCGGCCATCTGCAGCTCCTGCGGCCGTACCTCACTAGCGGCGGGGAAATGATAGTCGTCAGCATCGACCAGCTCGGTCGCAAAGCGCATGATCTCGAGCACCAACGCGTCGCCCATCGCCTTGATCCCGACCAGGTGCTGCGTGTTCCGCATCACGATCTTGCCGACTCCTACCACACCAGTGTTGCGGATCGCTTCGCGCAGCAGCGCGTACGGCTTTTCACCACCCTTGGTTGGAACCAGATAATAGGGTGTCTCGAAATACCGTGGATCTATCTCGCCCTGGTCCACAAAGTCGAGTATCTCGATGGATGAGGACTTGCCAAGTGCCGCCGCGCGAAAATCTTCCTCGCCCATGATCAAGTAGTGCCCCTTCTCGTACTCGTACCCCTTGACGATGTCGTCCCACTTGAGCGGTCCATCGCCGGTGGACGAGAAGCGCTCGAATTTCACCGGCGCAAGGTCCTTCTTGTACAACATTCGGAAGCTGACATGCTCGGCGCGCACAGCCGTCTTGAGCTCCACGGGGATATTTACAAGACCAAAGCTCAATGCGCCCTTCCAGATGCTCGCCATCGATCCATCCTCCCTTTAGTGTCTCTCGTCAGTAGTGTGAAAGTAGGCAAGACCGATGCCATTGTAGAATACAATATTTGTGATATTACGCCTGTCCATCTTCTTACGATGTGTCCCCAATAGCAGCGCCGGGCCACGAAGCGCGTTAACGTATCAGCAGCGATCACTAACATCACGTTCCTCTACATCACGTTCCTCGTGCGAACCCCCATGAAGCGCCTTATGACCAACTCCGCGCGTGCCCTCGTCGCGGTCGCCACCGCGGCCGTGTCCACTGCCTGCGCTACCCGCGCACCGAACACCGCGGCCACACCGCTGCCGGAGATGGGGACGGGAGTTGTCGGGCCCGCCGGCGCGAGCGCGCTCACCATGTCCAGGGATGTGCACTGGGCTCGCAACTCCGCCGAGCACAGGGCCGTCTATTTGGAGGTATACCGCGCGGCCGGAGAACGGCTGGCGACGCTCATCTCCGGGCACTCGCGCGGAAGCTGGGGGGTGATCGTCGATGCTGACGAGACGACGCTGGACAACTCCGAGTACCAGAGGTCGCGTATCTCCTCCGGTGGTACTTTCGACGCTGCATCGTGGAGTGCCTGGGTGAACCAGGGCCGTGCGACCGCGCTGCCGGGTGCACCGGAATTCGTCGCGCTTGTTCATCAACTTGGCGGCAAGGTCATAATCGTCACCAATCGTGACGAGGCTCAGTGTCCGGTCACGCGCGCAAATCTCAGCGCGGCCGCCATTACAGCCGATCTCGTTTTGTGTAAGGGGCTGGCGTCGGACAAGAATCCGCGCTTCGAGTCGGTACAGCGCGGAACTGCCGCGTCCGGCTTTCCCGCGCTGGTTGTCCTCGAGTGGATCGGCGACAATATCGAGGACTTCCCGCTCGCGACGCAGAACATCCGCTCGGGCTCGGATGAAGCATTCGCCAAGTTCGGCGACACGTATTTCGTGCTCCCCAACGCGATGTACGGCTCTTGGGAGAAGAATCCGCGGCGATAGCGAGTGGCTCAGCTAATGCCTGGAATGTCCGACGTGGATTACGAGACAGAGCCCGAGCTGGAGCCGATGTATGCCAGCATCGGGCACGATGTGCCTCGTGGTCGGGACTGGACCTTCGAGCCCAAGTACGACGGTGTGCGCGTCCTGGCGCACGTCGATGCGCTCGGTGTGCGACTCATCACGCGCAACGGAAACGATAAGGCGAAACAGTTTCCCGAGGTTGTGATCGCACTGGCAGAGCTAGGACTGCGAGTGAAGCGGCGCTTGGTGATCGATGGTGAGATCGTCGCGCTCGTGGACGGCACCCCGGCCCGCTTTCAGTCGCTCCAGGGGCGCGTGCATCTCAAGGGCACGAGCGACATCGCCGAGCAGACTGAGCAGATGCCCGCGGCACTGATGGTGTTCGATATCCTGCGTGACGGAGCCGACTGGATCATCCAGAAACCGTGGACAGCACGGCGTGCTCACCTCAAGGCGCTGCTCGACTCCGGTAAACCATCGGCCAGCCGCCGACGATCATCCACTGACGTTGTGGCGCTGCACGTGCGACTCTCACCGTCGGTGCGAGCCAAGGGCGACGTCATGCTCGATCGTGCACGTGAGCGGGGTTGGGAAGGAGTCATAGCCAAGCGGGTGGATATGTCCTATCAGCCCGGAGTTCGGTCGGATTACTGGCTCAAGCTCAAAATCGAGTTCGAGCAGGAGTTCGTGATCGGCGGTTTCACCGAGCCGCGCAAGACTCGTGAGCACATCGGTGCCCTCCTCCTCGGCTACTTCAATGAAGCTGGGAAGCTGGTATACGTGGGCCACACCGGCGGCGGTTTTACTCGAGCCGGCCTGGCGGAGATGCGGCACCGGCTTGACCGCATCGTACGCAAGGCATCGCCGTTCGAGACTCCACTACACACCAACGAGCCCGCCACGTGGGTGCGCCCGGAGATAGTCGTGCAGGTGAAGTTCAGCGAATGGACAGACGACGGCAAATTGCGTCAGCCCATCTACCTGGGCATTCGCGACGACAAGGCCGCGCGCGACGTAGACAAGGAAGCTGTTAGTGTCCAGCGCGAGCGGACGAAGAGGAGTGCGTCTCCTTAGTTAGCCGTTAGATAGCGCTTTAGTTCGCCCTGAGCCCTACTCTTGGCGCGATGAATGCGCTTGCGCATGAAAGCTCACTCATTGCAAGGAGAAAAAACATGCGATTCAAGTTTCTGACCCTCGCGCTCGCACTCGGGTTGGTTCTGGGCGGCACCGCCTGCAAGACGATGTCGAATCGGGGCGGCGCTTCCGCGCAGGCTAACGAGACTACCACGCTTCGGGTCGTGAACCAGCGTTTCCTGGACATGAACGTCTTTGTCCTGCCACAGACCGGCGCCCGGTTGCGCCTTGGGACAGCTACCGGCAACTCGACCTCGACCCTGGTCATACCTAGCTCGGCCATTTTCGGTACAAGTCAGCTCCGCTTCGTTGCTGATCCCATCGGAGGCCCGGGCGCCTCTTTGAGCCAGTCGATTCTGGTCACCCCAGGCGATCAGGTAACCCTCACAATCACACCCTAGCGACTGGCAGGCCATTCGCAAGCAGCTCTCAAGCAGCTCTCAAGCAGCTCGTATGGTTGAAGCAGCGACGCCGCTTCCCACTCGCGATGCGGCGCTCGCGCTGATGCGCGAATGGACTGCCTCGGAGTCGTTGCAGAAGCACATGCTTGCGGTCGAAGCCGCAATGCGCGCTTACGCAGAGCACTTGGGTGAAGACGTCGAGCGTTGGGGGATTGCGGGGCTGGTACACGACTTTGATTACGAGCGGTTCCCCAACAATACACACTCCGCTACGGAAGAACATCCGAGCGCGGGTGTACGCGTCCTGAGGGATCTAGACTATCCCGAGGATATTCTCGACGCCATACTCGGCCACGCTGCGTACACCAATACGCCGCGCACCACGCGCATGGCGCGCGCACTGTTCGCGGTCGACGAGCTAACCGGGCTCATCACCGCGACAGCGCTGGTCAAGCCGTCGCGCTCAGTGCATGACGTCGATGCGCGCTCAGTCCGGAAGAAGATGAAGGACAAGGCATTCGCGCGCGGAGTCAATCGGGATGATGTAATTACCGGTGCCGCCGAGCTGGACGTGGATCTCGACGAGCACATCGCCCTCGTTATCGCCGCGATGCAACGCTCAGCGCTCGCGCTCGGCCTCGACGGAACGCCGTAGCCCCCTACACCGGGTTGGTGGCCCACACCGTCACCTCGGCGACCATCGCGCGATCTTCCTGACTCAGAATATTCACGATGGTTGCGGCGATGTCGGATGCGTGCAGCTTGCTCGGATCATCTGCTTTGTCTTCGCCACGTGCCCTGTGTGCAAAGTCAGTCAACACCTCGCTCGGATTCAGCTGCATCACCCGAATGTTGTATTTCCGCAGCTCTGCGCGCCAGCACTCCGTAAGCGAGCGTACGGCAAACTTGCTCGAGGAGTACGCGGTGCCGCCGGCAGAACCGCGTGAGCCAGACGTGGAGCCGATATTGATGATGTTCCCGTACGACTGAGCGATGAAGTGCTTCGCCGATTCGCGTGCGACGAGTGTGGCGCCGAGAACGTTCGTCTCCCAGACTGAGCGCATGTCATCGACTGTCATATCCACCAGCGGTCCGAATCGTCCGAACCCGGCGTTATTGACCACGGCATCGTATCCGCCCAACGCTTCGATCACTCGCGGAATCAATGCAATCACATCGCCTTCGTTGCTCACGTCGGCGACGAACGGCGTGGCTCCCGTTTCCTGCGCGGCTGCGTTAATCGACTGTTCGTGCCGCCCGCAGATCGCAACTCTGGCGCCTAACACCGTCAACGCTGCTGCGGTCGCCTTGCCGATACCGCTCGACCCGCCGGTGACCAGCACTCTTGCCTTCGCAATGTCCATTTATGCCTCGTGTAAGATAGAGGGAAGAATCGTTCGATCGCGTTGAAATCGTGTTTAGATGATGATAACCGCATGGCACACTAGATTTCGCCTCCGGAGACGAACAGCACACGGAACGGTTGATGGAACAATTGATGGGACGATCGATGGAACAGTTGCAGACAGAAGACACAATTGTCGTGGGCGCGGGGCCAATCGGCCTTGCCTGCGCAATTTCCGCCAAGCGATGCGGCATTGATCCGCTGGTCATAGATGCGGGCGCCGTTGTCGATTCCATTGTGCGCTATCCCATCGGGATGGGATTCTTCACCACTCCCGAGCTGCTGGAAATTGGCGGGCATCCGTTCGTCGCCTCGGGGCAGAAACCCACGCGCGAGGAAGCGCTCAAGTATTATCGCGGCGTTGTTCGCAGTGAGAAAATTCGCGTTAGATCCTACACCAGACTTGTCGACGCGAAACGCACGGACGATGGGATCGTGTGCGCGCTAGAGACTGAACTGGGTCCGGCAGACGTAACTTGCAAGCGCCTTGTGCTCGTGACCGGGTACTTCGGACTCGCTAACATGATGGACGTTCCCGGTGAATTGTTGCCGCACGTCGCGCACTATTTCGACGAGGCGCACCGGAGCTACGGGCTCAACGTCGTCGTCATTGGCGGACGTAACTCCGCCGTGGAGGCTGCTCTGGAGCTGTTCCGCGCCGGTGCCAACGTTACGCTGATTTATCGCGGCACGTCGTTCCCGGCCAGCGTCAAGTACTGGGTCAAACCGGATATCGAGAACCGCATCGCCAGCGGCGAGATCGCTGCTCGGCTCGGAGCCACCGTCACTCGGATCAACGAGGATTCGGTCACGATTCTGGATGCCGATGGCGCTGAAGAGACTCTTCCGGCTGATCGCGTCTACGCCCTCACGGGCTTTCGGCCGGACGCCGAGCTCTTCCGCCGGATGGGCATCGACCTCGACCCCGAAAATGAGCGCCCGTCGCTGAACCCGGTAACGCATGAGACTAACGTGCCGGGTGTATACATGGCCGGCAGCATTGTCGCCGGACGGCACACGTCCGGTATCTTCATCGAGAATGGCCGCTTTGATGGCGACAAGATCTTCACCTGCTGAGCCGGATGATGACCGCGCGCTGTACGTAAACGCGCGCGTGAGCATCCCACGCGCCGAGCTAGTGGTGCGTGCGACGCGTGCTTCAGGCGCCGGTGGACAACACGTGAATAAAACCTCATCACGTGTCGAGATCACCTGGAACCCTTCGCTGTCCGGGGCACTGAGCGGCGCCGACCGCGCACGCCTGCTGAATCAACTGATGTCGCGCGTGAGCGAAAGTGGCGAAGTACGAGTGGTGGCGAGTGACACGCGCAGCCAGCTTCAGAACAGAGAGCTTGCGGAGTCGCGTCTGGCGGAATTGGTGCGCTCGGCACTCGTCATCCCGAAGGCTCGCAAGGCGAC
>JBBSHV010000026.1:0-18958 GCA_038232435.1 Gemmatimonadales bacterium
CGAGAACCGAGCACCAGTTTCAGCAGTTCGCTCGTGCCTACGACAACCGTGAGCTGGACGCTTCCGCAGACGGCACTACAGACCGCATCACAGGCGGCGCTATTACTACTACTATGCCGCCATCTCCGTAGCCGCATACGCAGCAATGATCTCGTCCGCCTTGTCGGGTGTCCCTCTGATGTTCCCGTCACTCCACCATGCCGCTATATGCATCGGGATCACGCCGTTGAGCGCGTGATCGGCACGCTCCGCCACGAATATGAGCTCACTCATGACGTTGTCGTCCTTGGGCACCGGCGAGCGGTGATGTGCGGCAATCGGAAGCGCCAGCTCCGGGCCCAGCCCCCAGCGCAACGCCGCCAGCGCACCAAGCGGCTCGTGGACATGGGTAAGCACGCGTGAGACCACGCTTGCCGGAATCGATACATCGCGGCGCAGCTCATGACGTAGCGTGCCGATTGTATCGAAAACTATAAGCTTGCCGGCGTCGTGCAGCAGAGCCAGCGCAAAGGCGTCGTCAGGTGCCACGCCGAAGCTACGCGCGAGTGATCGCGCGATAGAAGCTGTACGCACCAGATGCGCGCGCACGTGGTCAACCATTCCCTGGTAGTCAGCACCTGGACGGCAGAGCATCCCATCGAGCATCACGCTCAGCACGACGTTGTGTACACCCGTCGCCCCAACACGCTGTCCAGCCTGGCGCAGCGATAGAACCACGCCGCCGGTCGAGTAGTAGGCTGAGTTGGCGTAGCTCAGGAGCGCCTGCCCAAGCGTTGGGTCTTCCTCGATAACCTGCACCAGCTGCCCTATTCCGATATCGGGGTTGCGGGTCTTTGCCAGCGCGCGCTGAGCTGCCGCCGGCGCCTGGCGAATTCCCGTTGCGCTGGTTTCGCGGAGCGTGCGCAGCAACCTCGCGCTGTCCTCCGTTTGCTCGGCGGCCGTGAGTGAGGCGCCGACGCGATCGATGGCGGAACGGAGCTCCTGCTCGAAATGGGCAATCATATCGTGAGAAAGGACTGGTTGGAGGTCACTCTCCCAGTATCGACGCCGGCTGGCACCGCTGTAATATGCCGTGGTCCTCTTACAGTGGTGACTGGCGTCAAGTTTCGTCTCCCGAGGACCGACTATTAGAGGGCAGCCGATCCGGTATCGGCCCAATGCAGGCCGCATGTAGCGGCGCCTGTCCACTCTCCAGGGATCATCGGTTTGGACGACCTCCTCAGGGATTTTCTCGCCGAGAGCGCTGAGAACCTCGCCCGGCTCGACCATGATGTCGTCGAGCTGGAGCGGGACCCCTCCAATACCGACCTCCTCAACTCGATCTTCCGCACCGTCCACACGATCAAGGGGACGTGTGGCTTTCTCGGTTTGGACCGGCTCGAAGGAGTGTCGCACACGGCTGAATCGGTTCTCGACCTGCTCCGTAACGGAACGCTGGCCGCCAACTCAGATCTCATATCCGACATCCTGCGCTCGGTGGACGTCATCAAGGGAATCCTGGCCAGTCTCGAACAGACCGGCACTGAGCCGCGGGGCGACGACTCTCTCGTGATCGCCGCGCTGGAGGCGTGGCTCACGTCAACGGCATGCAACGGGGAGAGCGGCGTGCCGACGTTGCCAAGCGTGCCAATCATGCCCACCCCGGCAACACTGGCCGCGGTCGAAGCAGGACAGCTCACCAACGTGGAGCAACCAGCCACCCCTGCTGCGCCTTCGGTAGAGACCGCTCTATCGGCAATGAACTCGTCGTTGCGCATCAACGTCGCTGTGCTCGATGCGCTCATGAACCTGGCGGGAGAGCTTGTGCTGACGCGCAATCAGCTCCTTCAACTCTCCGCCAAGGATGAGGCGTCGGTGTATGCGGCCCCGGTGCAGCAGTTGAACCGCATCACCGCCGAGCTGCAGAGCGCGGTGATGAAGACGCGTATGCAGCCGGTAAGCTCCGCGTGGAGCAAGCTGCCGCGCATGGTACGCGACATCGCGCGCGATACTGGAAAAAGAATTGAGCTGGACATGAAAGGCGCCGACACCGAGCTCGATCGCCAACTGGTTCAGGCGCTGCAGGATCCTCTGATGCACATGGTTAGGAACTCCGCTGACCATGGAATCGAGCGACCCGACGTGCGCCGCGCCGCCGGCAAGAGCGACGTCGGCACCATCCGGCTCAATGCCTTCCACGAAGGTGGTCAGGTCATCGTCGAGATCACTGATGACGGCGCCGGCATCGATCCCGCGGCAATTCGTCGCAAGGCGATCCAACGTGGACTTGTCCGTCCCCAAGTCGCCGACGGAATGAACGACAAGCAAGTTCTTCGATTTCTCTTCGAGCCGGGCTTCTCCACCGCTGACGCCGTCACTCACCTGAGTGGGCGCGGCGTGGGCATGGATGTGGTGCGCGACAACGTTACCAGGGTTGGCGGCACCGTCGATCTCCAGTCATCCCCAGGGTTCGGGTGCACGGTGCGCATCAAGCTCCCGCTCACGCTCGCGATCGTGCCGGCTCTGCTCGTCGGTGTTGAGAATGAGCTGTTTGCCTTCCCGCAGAACTGCCTTGTAGAGCTTGTACGCGTACCGGTCGAGAATCGACTTGCGTTCGAGACTTTGCAGGGCGTGCCGTTGTATCGCTTGCGTGAGGCACTCATCCCTGTGATCGATTTGCGAGCGCTGCTTGGCCTCACCCGAGACACTGTGACAGACGTGACCACGCTCGTGATCTGTCAGGCGGGTGGCTCGCGCTTCGGTGTTGTGGTGGACGACGTCATCGATACTCAGGAGATCGTCGTCAAGCCGGTGGGCCGGCGCGTTCGTCACATTCCATGTTACGCCGGATGCACTATTCTGGGCGATGGCCGCGTGATCATGATCATGGATCCGGCGGGCATCGCCACGATGAGCGGGATGCACAGCACCGAGTTGAGCCCACCCGATGTCCAGCCCGCTCCGCTCGACGATGTCAGGCGCGACAGTATTCTGCTGTTCGAGGGCGGCACGGATGGCCTGCAGGCGGTGATGCTCTCCGATGTTGCCAGGCTCGAAGAAATCGCCGCCGATCGCATCGAAATTGCCGGTGGCCGTCACGTGGTGCAGTACAGAGGATCTCTTCTCCCCCTGGTGCCGGCTAGCCCGTCGATGACGATCACTTCCGGGACCAGTCGATCCGTGATCGTCTTCAATGAGGGGAGTACCTCGTTCGGCATTGCGGTAAACGCAATTCATGACATCGTGGAAGATTGCGTCAACCTCGAGATCGCCCCATCCCGTCCTGGAGTGCTCGGCACCGCGGTCATTGCCGGTCGCGCGACAGAGTTGATCGACGTCTCCTACTATATGGCGCAGTCGCGCGCTCCCGGACAGTTGACGGCATGATACAGTCGCCGCGCGGAGAGTATGAATTCGTCACGTTCCGGGTCGGGATGCAGTGGTTTGGCGTCCCCGTAATGACGGTGCAGGAGGTACTCGTCGTTCAGCGCCTCGCCCGCATCCCTCTCGCTCCGCCCGAGGTGACCGGTGTCCTGAACTTGCGCGGGCAACTGGTGACGGCGATCAACCTGCACAAGCTGCTCGAAGCCGGAACGCGGCCGGAAGCCGCGGCGATGAACGTCGTCGTACGGGATGGGGACGAGCTCTTCGCGATGGTCGTCGATGAAGTAGGAGAAGTTATCACGGTCGCGGCACGATCGATTGAGCCACTACCGGCTACGCTCGATACTTGTTGGAGAGCTGCGTGTGAGGGCGTCGTGCGATCGCCGCACGGCCTGCTCGCAGTGTTGGAGCCAGGCCGTCTGCTCGATGATTCACTGAACTGCCACTCAACTGCCATTAAACCGAGATCCGCCGTATGACCACCCGCAGCAAAATCCATGACGTCGCAGCAGCATCAGTATCAGATCCATTAGCGGTTCCGGTTCCGGCCAAGGTATCAAAGGGCAGCGGAAATGGATCGGAGCGCCGCAAGGGTGGCGAGCGGCGTGCAGGCGCCATGCGGTCGCGACAGCAGCTCGACGAGCTAGAGACGAGGGCGGTCGAGGCACAGACTCAAGCACGCGTGCTCATGCAAGTCGCTGGCGCCGTGGCGCGGGCCGCGACGCCGGCAGAAGCGGCACGCGGTGCGCTGGAGGCGGTGCGCACCGGCTTCGCGTGGCCCTACGGCTCATTCTGGTCCGTCGAGCCAAAGGACGAAACGCTGCACTTTGGCCTCGAGTCCGGTGCGGTGAACAATGAGTTTCATCGCATCACCGTCAGCTCCACCTACGCGGAGGGCGACGGTCTGGTCGGAAAGGCATGGCGCTATCGCGATGTCTTCCTCGTCGATGACCTGCAGTATCTACAGGATCGCCGCGCCGATGTCGCGCGCGCGGCCGGATGCACGGCCGCACTGGCTCTCCCGCTCACGGTGACGAATGAAGTAGTGGGAGCGCTGGACTTTTTCATCAAGGAGCCGTTGGCGCTTTGTGACGAACGCATCGACCTCCTGAGGCGCGTGGCCGAGCTGGTCTCGTCAGCGCTCGAACGACTGCATGAGCGCTCGACGCGGATGGCCGCGGAAGAAGATATGGAGGTTCTGGCCAGCGTGTTGCGCGCAAATGCCGGCCGGCAATCGGTGGACGATATCGCGAAAATGGCGCTGGACCTCGTGCGATCGTCGTTCAAGTGGGCGTACGGCACATGCTGGGTGCTGGACCCGGGCGAGACGACATTGCGCTTCTCGGTGGAATCGGGCTCGGTAGACGAGGAGTTCCGGCGCGCGACGCGCGACGCGCGGTTCCAGACCGGTCAGGGTCTTGCTGGCCGCGCCTGGCAGGGACGCGACCTCATCTTTGCGCCGGACATCGCGCAGCTGACCGAGTCCACCCGCGCGTCCATCGCTGGGCGCGTCGGCATAAAGAGTGGCGTCGCGTTCCCGATCATCGTGAAGGGGCGGGTAATCGGCGCAATGGATTTTGTCTCGCTCGAGGAGCTGCGTCCTTCCGAGCGTCGCCTGACCATGCTGCGTGATGTGTCGCGCATGGTCAGCTCCGCCGCGGAGCAGGTATCGCTCGCCAATGACTTCGAGCGCGACGTCAAGAACGTTGTGCAGAGGGTCCTGGAATCAGCCTCTGACGTGGAAGGAAGCGCACAGGGGATGGCGGCTTCGGCGGAAGAGACTGCATGCCAGGCTCAGTCGGTCGCCGCTTCATCGGAGCAGGCAACGAGGAACGTGCAGACGGTGGCCAGCTCCGCTGAGGAGCTGAGCGCGAGCGTTCGCGAAATCGCGGCGCGAGTGCAGGAAGCGTCAACCGTAGCGCAGAGTGCGGTTCGACAGGCGTCGAGCGCGAGCGGAACGATGTTGCAGCTGGGGCAGAGCAGCCAGGAGATCGGCCAGGTGGTGAAGGTGATCACCTCGATCGCGCAGCAGACAAACCTGTTGGCGCTCAATGCCACAATCGAAGCGGCACGGGCGGGAGAGGCCGGAAAGGGGTTCGCGGTCGTTGCCAACGAGGTGAAGGAGCTGGCACGCCAGACGGCGCGCGCGACCGAAGAGATAGAGCGCAAAATTGCGGGCGTGCAGAAAGACGCCGACCACGCTGTCCGCGTGATCACTGACATCTCGGGTGTCATCTCAAAGATCAACGAGATCTCGGGGACGATCGCAGCCGCCGTCGAGCAGCAGAACGCGGCCACAGGCGAGATCTCACGCAATGTTACCCAGGCGGCGCGCGGCACGGCAGACGTCACGATGAACATCGCGGGCGTGACGGTCGCGGCCAGCGAATCCGGTCAGACGGCGGAGACGCTCAACGGATCGGCCGCGAACCTCAACGCTGAGGCTGCACGACTCGGAAGCGCGGTAGATATCTTCCTGAGCAAGCTTCGGACTGGGATCTAGCGGCTAACGCGACACGCTCATCAAAGCAGCGCAATCCCCGTGATACCTTGAAGCCGCGACGCGCAAACGCGATCCGTGTGCTCATTGTGGACGACTCCGCGGTGGCGCGCGGCGCGCTCGGTCGCATCATCGATGCAGAGCAGGACATGTATGTCGCGACTACCGCCACCAACGGCCGCGATGCCCTCGACGCGCTTCGGCAGCAGCCGGTTGACGTGGTGCTGCTGGATATAGAGATGCCGGTAATGGACGGGCTCACGGCACTGCCGCTCATACGGACGCGTCATCCGCAAGTAAAGGTCCTTGTGACGAGCTCGCTCACGCCCGTCGGAGGTGCCGTAGCCATGCGTGCGCTATCCCTAGGCGCGGTTGACTACATGCACAAACCGTCGTCGCGCGGAGTTGGAGGCGTTGATGCAGCCGCGGCCGAGATTACTTCCAAGGTGAGAGCAGTGGCGGCGCACGTGAAGGTCAGTCCTGGCGTGACCGGTGACGGAACCAGCTCATCCGCTTCGCCAGGCGCCGCGCCAGCCGCCGAACAGCTACCGGTAAAGCCGCGACCTGTGGGCCCAAACGACTTCGAGCCACGCATTCTGGCGCTCGCGGCCAGCACCGGTGGACCGAACGCGCTCGCCACCGTCATCTCGCAATTAGCCGGTGACTTCTCAATTCCTGTGGTCGTCACGCAACACATGCCGCCTATCTTCACGACCATGTTCGCACAGCGTCTGGACAGGCAGGGGCAGCTCCGGTGCGAAGAGGCGTCGGACGGCGCCGTTCTTCTTCCGGGGCACGTGTATGTTGCGCCGGGAGACCACCATCTCACGGTCGCCGCGTCCGGCGCGGGCCGGGGTCCTGTAGTGTCGATTACTCGTGATCCGCCGGAGCATCACTGCCGTCCCGCCGCTGATCCGATGTTTCGCTCACTTGTGCGTGTCTTCGGCAGCGGGGTGCTCGCCGTGGTTCTCACCGGCATGGGCGAGGATGGGCGGCACGGGTGTGATGCGATAGTACGTTCCGGCGGCCGCGTGGTGGTGCAGGATGAGGCGACGAGTGTCGTGTGGGGAATGCCGGGAAGCGTCGTTAATTCCGGCATTCCGTGCACTGTACTCCCGCTCCACTCCATTGCGGCGTATGTCACATCGCTCTGCCCTGTTCGCTCGTGATATCCACTGACGATTACACCTTTCTCAGCGCGCTGCTGCGTCGCAACAGCGGCTTGGCGCTCGGCGCAGGCAAGGAGTATCTACTGGAGAGCCGCCTCCCTCCAGTAGCTCTAACCTTCGGCTTCAGCTCGCTCGATAAGATGGTTACCGTGCTGCGGACGCGACCGCACGCGGAGCTGGTCAAGGCAGTGTGCGACGCGATGACGACCGGTGAGACCTTCTTCTTCCGCGACACCGTTCCGTTCGACGTCATGCGCACGTTCATGCTGCCAGAGCTTGCTGAACGTTGCCGCAGCGGCGGCCGGCCACTTCGGATATGGTGCGCTGCCGCATCAACCGGACAGGAGCCGCTCTCCGTCGCGATGATGATCGCGGAGGCAAGCGGGTCGCTCGCGGGAATACGAGTCGATGTGATGGCTAGCGATTACGCGGCGCACGCGCTCAACCGGGCGCGCAGGGGGACGTACACGCAGATGGAGGTTCAACGCGGCCTCCCGGACCGACTACTGCGAAAATACTTCACGGAAGATCAGGACGGCTTCCACGTCGTGGACGAGATCAGGCGACGCGTGACATTCCGCGAGTTGAATCTCACGGAGTCATTCCGGTCCATGGGTCAGTTCGACATCATCTTGTGCCGCAACGTTCTGATCTACTTCGACACGGAGACGAAGAAGGACGTACTGGATAGGCTCTCTGCCGCGCTCGCTCCGGGAGGTTACCTGTTCCTAGGCTCGACCGAGAGTGCGTACGGTCTCACGGAGCGGTTGGGCAGGCTCTCGGCCATTCAGACATCCGTGCACATGCGCCGAGAGGACATCGCCGGCGCTGAGCTAACGCTGCGCGACGCTGGCCCCATGGTTCCGGCGGCCTAGGGCCGTGTTCCAGTTGGACACGGCACGCCGCATCGCCGAGACAGACTGTCGAGGCGCGGCATACCGCGTGCGTTGTTGGCGGGCATGAAATTCATCATCGCTACCCGGTACTTCGATGGGCCGGGGTTCCTCTGACGCTCAGTCAGCTCGTCTCGACCTACGGCTATGTGGTTGTGGCCGGGTTCGTAGGCATTGAAGGCATGGGCGTCCCGCTTCCCGGCGAGTTGGTCCTCATCATCGCCGCTGCATTCGCGGCGCAGGGCGATCTTACTATCGTATCCGTGGTCCTGGCGGCGTGGGCGGGAACGATCGTGGGAGGAACCGGTGGCTACTGGGTTGGCAGGCACGGCGGCGCGATTGCAATCGAGCGCTTTGGCCACCGATTCGGTCTTACCGAAAAGCGCATCGCAAAGGCGCGGGTCTTCTTCGAGGATCATGGCGCCAAGACGGTAATCATCGGACGCTTCTTCGCGATCCTGCGAATGATCGCTGGGATTCTCGCCGGCGCGACGGGAATGTCGTTCGGGCTGTTCACGGTGTGCAATGCCGTGGGCGGCCTTATCTGGGCCGTAACTTTTGGTGCGCTAGGGTATGTGTTCGGCCAGAATCTACCGCTGCTCGAGCACTACTTGCGGCGCGGTACTCTGGGCACTTTGATCGTGTTCGTGTTGGCCGTCATAGCTATTCTGATATGGCGACGCCGGCGATCTGCTCCAGCTGCGTGATGCGCGCGTCCATCATCGGATCCGCCCGACCAAGCGTCGCGGCCGTGTAGAGAAGTGACGGATCTGGATCGCCGAGAAGATCCAATGCTTCCCGTGTGGCACGCTCACTTGTAGTGAGTGCGGAGACAAACCGTATCGCCCGGGCCGCGCGATCCAGCTCGACGGCGTCGATTGACCGCAGCTCGAAGTAGCCGCGCGGCCGTACCTCGGGAAACAACGTGCTCAGATGTGCGGCATCGTCGCTCAGGATGCGCGTCGCACGCTCGGCGAATCTCACGTATGCATCGATCGGGTGCGCCGCATCGTACGGCAGTCCAGTGCGTGACGGGTCGAGCCGCTGCCAGATGAGGGCGCGGTGGCTCGCCTGTCCGGTGTCCTCGCCCGCGTACATGCGCGAGTTGGCGAATGCAGCCGTGAGATACGGCGCCAGGGAGTTTAGCAGCCGCCAACGTTCGAGCGGCATCGCGCCCAGTTCCACGTTGATCTGAAGCGACGCCGTCTGACGCATCATCCGGATTCCCGACGGTCCGATGTGATCGAAGTGCCGCGCCATCATGTCGTAGCGTGGCGCGTGAAACTGAGCTGAAACCTGATCGATGCTGTTATACGGATCCACGCCAACGGCGAGCAGGTCGACACCCGATGCTGCCGCTGCCGTGCGGAGCGGCTCGATCACTTCGTACAGGAACGAGATCAGCTCGTCGGCGGAGTTACAGATCGGTGAGCTGATCTCGATCTGACCGCCGGGCTCATATGAGATTCTGCCGTCCGGGGTCAGCTCCCAACTGGGAGCTACGTACGCGTCGGCGATCTCGTTCCAGCTTCGCTCCAGCGCGACGGTCCTGATTATCTCGGCTGTTCCAATCTGGCCCGCCGCCGAGTTGATGCCTACGCGCTGTTTGCTTACCGAGCTGATGGGGATGAGCTCGAGTTCAGCGCCTATCGTGGAGTCCGGTCGTGGCGCGGGACGTGGTGTGAACAGCGCGGCGATCAGTTCGCGCATGACGGGTGGTGTCAGTGCCGTACTCTTGCAAGTGCCAGAGCAAACAGCTCCGACTCGTCGGTGATCCAGCGCAGGAGCTCCAGTCCACCTTGTGTCAGTAGCTCCGCTATCGTCGCGCGGTCGTACTTGTAACTAACCTCGGTGAGCATGTACTCGCCGTCGGCGAATGATACGTTACCGACACCCGGTATCATCACTGTCTGAGCACCTTTGGACACGAGATGCATCTCGATGCGATGCTCCGCATGGTTGTAGACGGCGCGGTGCTCGAACAGGTCGACATTGAAATCGGCGCCCAGCACCGCGTTCATCACATGCAGTGCGTTCTTGTTGAACTGGGCGGTTATCCCTTGCGCATCACTGTATGCGCGCTCCAGAACGTGTACATCCTTGCGTAGATCCGCACCGAGCAGGAAATAATCCGCGCGAGCCATGCGCTGGCGTACTCCGCTCAGAAAAGTCGCAGCCGCCGCCGGGGTGAAGTTGCCGATCGTGCTGCCGAGGAACGCATGCAGCGCGGGCTCGGGATATGCGGGGAGCTGAAACGGGGCCGAGAAATCGGCGATGACAGGTGTGATCCTCAGCTGTGGATACTCCAGTCTCAGGCGTTCCGCCGATCGCTCCAGGAAGTCCGCGCTCACATCCACTGGCAGATAGGTTACGTCGGGCAAGGTGACGGTAAACGAGTTGGCGATCATGGCGTCGAGCAAGTAATGCGTCTTGTCCGCGCTGCCGGCGCCAAGCTCAATCAACGTCAGCGGGGTTGTTTCGTCGATGATCTCACGCGAGCAACGCTGGAGCAACGATCGCTCCGCGCGAGTGGGATAATACTCAGGAAGCCGCGTTATCTCGTCAAAGAGCTCGGAGCCGCGCTCATCGTAAAAGTATTTGGGCGGCAGTGATTTCGGTGTGGTTGCCATGCCGATCCGTGCATCGCGCAGTAGCTGAGGGCGATCAAACGTCACGAGCGCAGCGAAAGCCACTAAAAATCTGGCGGCGGATCGGGAAATCCCAATTGCGGAAAGAGTTGCGAACGGCACGGGGGCGCGTGGCCCAGGAGCCGCCGCGCAGCACCTTGTAGTCGGTTCCGAAGAATACCTCGGAATATTCCGGGTACGGAAACGACGTGTAGCCGGGATACCCGGAGAAGTCGGAAGACGTCCACTCCCAGACGTCGCCGATCATTCCATAGCATCCCAGCGGCGAAACGTTGTCACTGTAGGCGCCCACCGGCGCCGTGCCGAATGTGAGCTGATCCAGATTGGCGTGGAGCGGAGCGGAAGGGTCGTCACCCCAGGGAAAGATGCGGCTGGAGCGGGACGACGGGTCCCATGATGCGGCTATCTCCCACTCGAATTCTGTGGGAAGCCGCTTGCCCGACCAGCGCGCGAATGCATCTGCCTCGTAGTAGCACACGTGGCAAACGGGGTGGTCCAGTGCGATGGGAGCTGTCACATCCATGCTGCGTGTTGTCCAAGAATCACCGTCGCGCATCCAGTACTTGGGTGCATTCGCCTGGCTCTGCGCCAACCACGCCTGGCCTTCGGGAGACCATAGCTCTGGACGGGAGTAGCCGCCGTCCTGGACAAAGGCCAGATATGCCGCGTTGGTTACCGGTGACGCATCCATGTCGAACGCGCCGATGTGTACACCATGCGCGGGGCGCTCGTTGTCGTACGCGGAGCCCGTATCGTCGCTTCCAACCGAATAGTTCCCGCTTTCCACTCGAACCATCCCATCGAACCTTGCAACCGCCGAGCCACGGGCTGTCCGTGCGCAGGCGATGCGAGGCGCGCGGTATGGCTCACCCTGCTTTAGTTGCAGAGTTTGCAGCATGGTTTCGTTGTGCTGGTACTCGTGCTGCAGCACCATGTTGTAAACGAAGCCCCCGCGGAGCAGAGGGGGAGGGTTCTGCGATCTGAGGTCGGTCGTCTCCAGGACCTCGAGTACATCGGTCCGGATTTCCGCGGCCACTCGAAGAAGCTCCGCGAGAGACGGCAGCGGGAGTTTGGCGCGCGTCGATCTCGGGTGCTCCATGGGATTGTACAGCCCCGGCATCTCGGAGAACTCGATTGGGCCGGACAGATTACGTGTGAGCCAGAGCTCCTCGAAGTGCGCGATGTGGCCGAGGTCCCACTGGATGGGGCTCATGAGCGGATCATGCTGGCGCCGCAGATCGTCGGCCGAGAGCGGTGCGACGAGAAGAAGCGTTCGAGCGCGCGCCTCGGTTAGCCGCTCAGCTATGCTGTGCTTGCTCGGGGAAGCCGTTGTCTCGACCTGGGTTGCGGCGGTAGTCATCGTAACGGCGGTATCAGCGAGGTTGCTCAACGAATATCCCTTTCCGGTTGCAGATGCTCAATATACAGCACAGTTTTGCTGTTCTCGTGTATTGCCATTGCGTATGAGAATGTCGAGCGGGCAGGCCCGCGTCACCCAGTTTTTCAACCTTTTACCGCTCGCCGCAGGCGTTTTCGTCGCGCTCGTGGCCGTTGGCTCACTCAGCGAGTGGCACGCAGGATTCAATCCGACGGGAGAGTTCTTCCCCGGCGGAGTCGTGATGCTCCCGATAACGTGCGTGCTTTTCATCCTGTGTGGAACGTCGCTCGCCATATCGGTTCGTCGCGATCGCGGGCGTATTCTGCGCGGCGTGGCGCTCGCCTCGGCGGTCATCGTGATGGCGGTCTCGCTGGTGGAGGCCGCCTCCTGGGCTGCCGCGCGAGATCTGGGACTCGATCTCTTGCTCTTTCCCGTTGAGCTGTCGCGGGCGCCCTGGGACCCACCAGGGCGACTGGCTATGAACACGATCGCCGCCTTCCTCTTTGCCTCGGGTGGATTGCTAGTCGTGCACCTGGACCGCCCAACCCATGGGAGTGCAGAGCAATGGCTCGGGCTCGCGACTGCCGTTCTGGGATTCCTCGGGGCGATCGGTTACGCGTTTGGGATCAGTGAGCTCTACTCCCTGGCCCGTTATACCGGGATGCCGATCAGCGCTTCATTGTGCCTGTGCGTGCTGGGCGGCGGCATAGTCCTGGCTCGGCGTAAACGAGGGCTTCCGCGGCTGCTCGCGGATCCGGGCGCCGCTGGAACCGTGGCACGCCGATTGGTTCCGGCGGCCATTCTCGTTCCTTTCTTGCTCGGGTGGGGGCGGCTGTTCGGTGAGCGGTCAGGATGGTACGACACGTCGTTTGGTATCTCCGTTTACGTCCTGGCCACAATCGCCATTCTGCTCTGGCTCGTGAGCTGGGCGTCCAACATGGCGTTTCAGAGCGACAGAGTTCGTGAGGAGCTTCTGAGGGGCGAACAGGCCGCGCGCGAGGTCGCAGAGGGTGCAAACGTCGCCAAGAGCAACTTCCTCGCGGTAATGTCGCACGAGCTGCGAACGCCGCTCTCCGCGATCATTGGGTACGAAGAGCTCCTGGCGGACGGCATTACAGGTCCGGTGAGCGACGCGCAGAGGCACCAACTCTCACGCATCAAGGCAAGTGCGCAGCATCTGCTTCATCTCATAGACCAGATCCTATCCTATTCGCGCATCGACGCGGGTCGCGAGGTGGTGCAGATGGAAGATGTCGATGCAAACGAGCTTGCGTCGGATGCGGCGGCACTGGTTGAGCCGCTTGCGACGGAGAAGGGATTGCCGCTCGAGGTAGCCACCACCGGCTACTCGCTTCCCATGTGCACCGATGCGGGGAAGGTGCGCCAAATTCTAGTCAATCTTCTGTCCAACGCTGTGAAGTTCACCACTACAGGGCGCGTCAAGCTGCTGGTGCAACACGATGGCCCGACGGTTCGTTACGTGGTGTGCGACACGGGCATTGGTATCGCGCCTGAGCACCGGGACCAGATCTTCGACGCCTTCTGGCAGGTGGAGCAGCCCAGCACGCGCAGAGTAGGTGGAACCGGCCTCGGGCTCAGCGTCACACGCCGGCTCTCAGTCTTGCTCGGTGGCGACGTTCATGTCGACAGCAACGTTGGCCAGGGGAGCACCTTCACGGTGACGCTTCCGCTAGAGCAGAGTGCCATGGCGAGATCGCTGGGCGAGAGAACTGGTGCCGTCTGAATGGGCTCTAGCGAGGCGCCAGATTGGGGAAATTTTCCCAGTACCGTACTCCACTTCGCCGGTCCCAACCCGCTCAGCATAGACCTGCGCGTGAAAGTGTCGCGTGACGAGATCCGTGCACTCACGCGACGAGCTTCGGACCAAACGTTCGGCGTCGTGACAGCACAGAATCCGATGGGAGTGGCGCAGGCCACGGGGCGCAATGAGGAGCTGGCTGCCGAGCTGCGGCGCGAGGTTTCGGCGAGAGTCGTTCCATTCGCTCCTGTGAACGCGTGCAGCCCGGATGGATCACACTGCGAGCGGAGCCTTGCGGTAGCGATGCCATGCGTCGGGCTGATCGAGCTTGCGTGTAGATATCAACAGCTCGCGATTTTCTGGTTTGATGGAAGGTCGTTCTGGATCGTTCCGGCCATGTCGGCCAATGATCGAGTGCGGCTTCCGCTCGGATAGACGAGTAGGATTCTTTTTCCAGCTCAACGACACTTTCCATTCTGGCGTATTTCCTTAAATGACAGCCCTGGGCCTTTCTTCGCGCGAGTTGCCACTACCGCGCGAGCGCGACGAGCTTCTTGCCACAGCCGCGCGGCTGCGTGCGGAAGTTGCCAGTCGCATCGTTGGACAGGACCAGGTACTGGATGAGATCCTCATGGCGCTGCTGGCCGGTGGCCACGCGCTTCTCGTCGGTGTTCCTGGGCTGGCCAAGACGCTCATGATCAGGTCCGTGTCCGAGGCCATGCGGTTGGGCTTTCGACGCATCCAGTTCACGCCTGACCTCGTGCCCTCTGACATCACCGGCACCGAGGTCATGGAGGAGGATGCAGCAACGCACGCGCGCCGTTTCCGCTTCGTGCAGGGTCCTGTCTTCGCCAACATCGTGCTGGCGGATGAGATCAACCGTGCGCCGCCGCGCACCCAGGCGGCGCTGCTGGAGGCAATGCAGGAGCATCGCGTGACGGTCGCGGGCGAGACGATGCCACTGCCGGAGCCGTTCTTCGTGCTCGCGACGCAGAACCCGATCGAACAGGAAGGGACGTATCCGCTCCCTGAGGCGCAGCTGGACCGTTTCCTGTTCGACATCCGTGTCGCGTATCCAGACGAAGGTGCGGAGATCGAGATCCTGCGCAACACTACAGGGAGTGAGTCGCGTCCGCTGGAAGCGGTGATCGATGCTGAGCAGACGGTGGCACTGCAACACATGGTGCGCGCTGTTCCCGTTGCCGATGTGATCTTGCAGTACGCGGCCCGGCTGGTACGCGCTACACGTCCGGATGACATGAGCGTTGCAGCTATGGTGACGCAGTACGTTCGCTGGGGCGCCGGCCCCAGAGCGGGACAGGCTCTGATACTGGGCGCGAAAGCTCATGCTCTTCTGGCCGGCCGGCACGCTGTGACTCCAGCGGACGTGCGCCGCGTTGCACATCCAGTTTTGCGTCATCGCATACTCCTCAACTTCGCGGCCGAGGCAGAAGGAGTGCAGGCTGAGCGGATCGTGAATGATTTGCTGGAGCGTGTACCGGTGCCCAAGAGCGACATCAGGGTGTGATGATGCAGCGGGCGCGGCGTGCCGCCGAAGCGCGTGCCCAGGGTGACGAGCTGCCCTATGGCACGCTGCTGGACGCGGTTCGTGGTCTCAGGTGGGGGGCGCGCCGGGCTGCGCGCATGGCGGTTCCCGGGATTCATCCCTCGCGCGTGCGAGGAACATCGGCCGAGTTCACGGAGTATCGCGCGTACAGACAGGGGGACGATCTCAGACGGGTGGACTGGAAGCTATTTGCGCGGAGCGATCGGGCGCACGTCCGCATCTCGGAGGAGCGCGCGGTGACGCCAACGATGATCGTGCTCGACGCGAGTGCATCAATGGCGTTCCCCAACGGCTCAGGCTCAAAGTGGTCACTTGCCCGGCAGATGGCGGTCGCGTTGGCGGCAGTTGCGCACGCCGGCGGTGACCCCGTGGGACTCGTGGTTGCTGGGGCCGAGTCGCGTGCTCTGCTGCCGAGAACGCGGCGCGGCGTGATCGCTGAGATGATTCGTTTGGTGGACGATATCTCGGCCCATGGCCGCACTACGCTTGGTACAGCTACTTCGGCGGCTGCGCGATCCGCGGTGCGCATAGCGATCGTGAGTGATTTTCTGGGTGATGGGGAAGGGCTGTTGCGTAGCGCGCGGGAGATGACGGTGGCGGGGCGCGATGTGTATGGAGTCCACATCATCGCACAGGAGGAGCTGGATCCCTCGCGGTCAACTTCTGTGGTGATGGACCCGGAAGATGCGGGCGTGAGTCGAGCGATGACGGAAGCTACCAGGACGGAGTATCTGCGCGCATTCGCTGAATGGCGTGCCACCACGGCCGACAGTTGGCTTGCGAGCGGCGCGGCTTATCGCGTTGTCGTCGTAGGACAGGAGCCCGTCAGTCACGCCGTGAGGCGCATCGTGCGCGGCGAGCCAGCCCTCGCCAGCGCGGTCTGAGCCGATCGGGTATCGCGGCCGACGATGACTTTTCTTGTGCCTGGTTTTCTGTACGCCGCTGTTGCCGCGGCGATCGCGGTGATCGCGTTGCATCTCATCGTCACGCATCAACCTCGAGCGCTCGTTCTTCCAACGGCGCGCTTTGTTCCAGACGTGCCAGCGGCGGCCACGTCGCGTGCGGTGAGACCGTACGATCTGCTTCTGCTGTTGCTTCGCGTGCTCCTGCTGTTGGCAGCAGGCGCGGCGCTGGCACGCCCCATACTGAAGCCGCGGCGTGAGCGTATCGCGCGCGTGATCATTGCAGACGTGTCTGGCTCAGTTGCGAACCCGGCCGAGGTCGCTGACAGCGTGCGTCGACTGTATCGGCCGGGCGACGTCGTCGTTGTTTTCGATTCTGCCGCGCGCGCTGCTGGTAATTCGCGTGGTGGCTCACTTGGCGATTCGCTTCTTCCCGCTGGGGGAGCGCGTTCTACGGTTGGCTCGCTATCCGCCGCGTTGACCAGTGCGTTACGCGCCGCTCCAGGTGTGCGTAACGGTGCGGACTCGGTTGAACTGGTGCTGGTATCGGCTCTTGCTCCGGCGGAGCAGGACCTCGCAACCGAGCCGATCCGCGCGCTCTGGCCCGGTCGCGCGCGACTGGTCCTTGTGGCGGCGGATACTGCGTTCGCGGTGCGCGATCCCGAGATATCGTGGGACGTAGCGACGCGCCCGGCCATGGCAATTCGAGTGGCGCACATCGACACATCCGGTGCGGTGATCGCGGGGAACGATGTTGTGGTGTCTCCATTTCAACGTCGTTGGAGCTTCCCGCCGGACTCGCTGCGCGGCGCAACAGTAGTGGCGCGCTGGGTGGACGGTACGCCCGCAGCCGTGGAGCGCGAGAACCAGGCCGGATGCCAGCGTTCGATCGCAATTTCTGTCGACAGCGTCGGTGACCTGATACTGCGTCCTGAGTTCGTTCGACTGCGCGAGACGTTGACCGGTCCATGCCGATCGGTCGGAGCGCTGCGTGCGACAGGTCTCGTACGCAATTCAGGAATTGCGTTCCTCGCTGGTACCGGCAAACTCGCGTCCACCGCCCTCTTTCCGGCGCCGATTAACGTGGAGTCGCCGATCGCGTCGTGGTTGATGGCGGGGGCGCTGGCACTCGCCATCCTCGAACTGATCGTACGCGGGCGACGCGGTGAGCGGTAGAACAATGGTACCGGAGCGATGACGGCGCGCGCGCGAGTGCTCAGAACGCAGCGGCTGTTGCAGACGGTGGCTGCTACGTCCGCGATGTTGTGGGGGATAGCGGCAGCGCTGGTAGTATTTACCGCGATGGCTTTGGCCCAGCGCACGGGAGTAGCTGTCGAGCGGCTGCAATTCGGCGAGTGGTTGGCAACCATCCTCGGGCTGGCCACGGCGCTTATGGCGCTGTGGCGCGCGCGATTTACAAGGTATCCACGTCGTGTAGCGCTCTGGATCGAGGAGCGCATGCCGGAGCTTCAGTATGCTTTAGTAACGGCGAGCGATCCTACTATATGGCTCGACGTAGCGCCGCTGGAAACGGCTGTGAGTCGTGCGAACATCGAACGCTCAATCACGCCGGTGGTGCTCAGATACGTTGGACGGGCGCTCGGCGCCGCGATCATTGCGGCCCTCTCACTCTTCCTTGCATCGACCGTGACCGGAGTGCGGCTAAAGATGGCTCGTCACGAGGCGCTAGCACGGGTCGGGATCGATACTCCACTCCCAAACCGCTTGGCTGCTATCAATATCCGCGTTGTTCCGCCGGCATATGCAGGCGCCGCAACACGCGTGATCAATGATCCATCCGGTGTCACGGCGCTGGTGGGGAGTACGATCGCGGTGAGAGGGTCTGGCGGGCGCGACGGCATCAGTGCCGCTCTCCAAGAACACCAGTACCGCGCTCGCGGTGGCGGCGACACTTGGGAGGTCAGCTTTGTGATGCCGCTGCACGCCGCTACGCTGTCGCTCACCGATCGCGACTTTCACCGCGTCGTCGCGATCATCCCTGTCATCGATCAGCCACCTTCAATTTCACTGATCACGCCCACACGCGACACGGTGTGGCGAACGGCGCCGGCGACGACTATAGCTTTTGCTGCTCGCGCGACGGATGATGTCGGTCTCGGCGACGGTCACTTCGAGTACACGATCACCTCCGGATCCGGTGAGATCTTCAAGGCGCGCTCGGCCACGTTCGGCGGCTCGAGATCTGGCGGAGCGACCGGTGGCGAGCTACGGGCGGATCTCCCTCTACCAACGCTGAAGCTGGGCGCGGGAGACGTGCTCTCCGTGCGCGCCGTCGTGAGCGACCGCAACACGATCACTGGTCCCGGCACGACAACGTCGGATACGCGCACATTCCGCGTAGCTCGCGCTGACGAGTACGACTCGCTCGCCGTCGAGGGCGCGCCTCCTCCACCTCTGGAGCGATCGATGCTGACCGAGCGCATGCTCATCATCTCGGCCGAATCGTTGCTCAAGCGGCGAGTGTCGCTCGGGCAGAAGACTTTTGTGCAATCATCCGAGAGCATCGGCGTGGATCAGGCGTCGTTGCGCAAAAAAGTGTACGACGTCGTGTTCGGTCACGAAGAGGCGGGTGGTGCCGGAGGCGTCGAAGGTGACGATAAGGAGATCGATCCGCAGATCGTCATCAACGACGACCTCAAGGAGGCGTACAACGCAATGTGGGACGCGGAGCGCGCACTGATGGTTGGCGAGGTGACGCCAGCACTACCGCCGATGAACAAGGCGCTCCGCGCACTGGACCGCGCGCGCCTGGCCAACC
>JBBSHV010000027.1:0-18075 GCA_038232435.1 Gemmatimonadales bacterium
CAACGGAGATCAGGCGCGGAGCATCATTAAGGACCTTGCCGGCGCCAGGACTTTCCCCGTCACCGAAGTCAAGCGGCGCGAGAAGCGGAAGAATCCGTACGCTCCTTTCACCACCAGCACGCTGCAACAGGAAGCGGCCAAGAAGCTTGGTTTCGGCTCCAAGCGCACGATGCGTCTAGCGCAGGATCTGTATGAGGGCATCGACGTTGGGAGTGAGGGCGCGGTCGGTCTCATCACGTACATGCGTACCGATTCCACCCGCATCGCGGAATCTGCCGCGCAGACCGCGCGCGATTACCTGAAGACATTGTTCGGCGCTGAGTTTCTCTCAGCCAGCCCGCAGCTTTACGGTGACGGAAAGGCGAAGAACACTCAGGACGCGCACGAGGCAGTGCGCCCGACCGAGCCGACGCGCCGCCCTGACCTGATCAAGCGGTATCTCTCACCGGATCAGTTCAAGCTGTACGAGCTGATCTGGAAGCGCTTCATGGCGTCACAGATGGCGCCAGCGGTGTTCGACACCACGACGGTGAATTTCGAAGTGGGACGATACGTGTTCCGCGCCACGGGAAGCGTCATGAAGTTCGCTGGCTACCAGGCGCTATACCAGGAAACGCGCGAGGCCGGCGACAGCAAGGCGCTGGAAGATGAGCAAGCGCTCCCAGCGATGGATGAGGGTGAGACCATCCCGGTCAAGAAGATCGAGCCGGCGCAGCACTTCACTGAGCCACCGCCGCGCTTTTCTGAAGCCAGTTTGGTCAAGGAGCTGGAGCGGCTCGGGATCGGTAGGCCATCAACATACGCGTCCATCATCTCGACGTTGGCGGACAGGCGGTACGTGTTATTGGAGCAGCGCCGCTTTTTTCCCACCGAGCTGGGCGAGCAGGTCGAGCGAGTGATGGTGAAGAGCTTGCCCGACGTGTTCAACGTGCAGTTCACGTCGAACATGGAAGGGGATCTGGACAAAATCGAGGAGGGGACCATTAATTGGCGTGAGATGCTGCACGACTTCTATGGCCCGTTCTCCGACAAGGTAAAGCACGCGGATCTGGAGGGACTCATAGCGGAGGCGCACGATCTGTCGGGATTCGATAAGGAGCTGTGTCCTGACTGCAGTGGCAAGCTCGTCCCGCGTAGTGGATTTTTCGGTCCGTTCATGGCGTGCGAGCGGCACCCCAAGGACTGCAAATTCACGCGTCCTCTGCGTGGCGACAAGAAGGTTGCACGTCCCACGGACGAGAAGTGTCATGAGTGCGGCGAGGCAATGGTGATCCGGAGCGGTCGCAGCGGTGATTTCCTGGGATGCAGCAAGTTCCCCAAGTGTCGCGGCACGCGGTCGATGCCGACCGGTGTGCTCTGCCCGCAGTGCGGCGGCGACGTGGCGGTTCGTCGATCCAAGAAGCGTGGTAAGGCATTCTATGGCTGCGCCAATTACCCGGGTTGCGACTTCGTGGTTTGGGATAAGCCAGTAGTGGAAGCGTGTCCGGAGTGCAGCTTTGTCGGCGCGGAAGCAAAGTCCACCAAGACGCGTGGCGACTACCGTCGGTGCATGAAGTGTCAGAATGAGTGGGAGGCGCCGGCTCCGGTCCCGGAGGCTGTCGTTGCTTGATGAAAGCTCCGCGGTGATCACCATCGTTGGTGGCGGTCTCGCGGGCTCCGAGGCTGCATGGCAACTTGCTCGGCGTGGCTACCGTGTAGCGCTGCATGAAATGCGTCCGATGCGCCAGACGGCGGCGCATCGGACGGACCGACTGGCCGAGCTTGTTTGCTCCAACACGTTCAAGAGCACCGAGCTCTCCAACGCGCACGGCGCGCTCAAAGCCGAGATGCGTGCGCTTGGCTCGCTTATTCTTCAGTGCGCGGACGAGGCGCGCGTCGCGGCGGGAAGTGCGCTTGCCGTAGATCGCGACGTGTTCGCGAGCGCTGTTACGGACCGGCTTGCGGCGGAGCCGAATATCACCGTAATGCGTGAGGAAGTTTGCGAGATCCCGCGATCACCCGTGGTAATCGCGACTGGCCCGCTCACCTCGGACGCTCTAGCCAAATCGCTGCGGCAGAGATTTGGGGTGCAGTCGCTTTCTTTCTACGATGCGATCGCGCCGGTAGTGTCGCTCGAATCAATCGATGAGAGCGTGGTGTTCCGAGCATCGCGGTACGACAAGGAGACGATGGAAGGAGTGGATGAGGGCGCGTACCTCAACTGTCCGATGACCGCGGCGGAATACGAAGCGTTTATCGACGCCATGATCGGCGCCGATCAGCATCACGGTCATGAGTTCGACCAGGTCCCGTATTTTGAAGGGTGCATGCCGGCCGAGGAAATGGCGTCACGCGGCCGCGAAACACTTCGGTTTGGCCCGCTCAAGCCTGTAGGGCTAAAAGACCCACGCACCGGAGCCGTTCCACACGCTGTGGTGCAGCTCAGGCGCGAAGATCGTGCGGGACGTATGTGGAACATCGTTGGGTTCCAGACGCGGCTGCGTATTCCGGAACAGCAGCGCGTCTTCCGGATGATCCCGGGACTTGCCGATGCCGAGTTCCTGCGGTACGGCTCCATCCACCGCAACTCGTACGTCAACTCCCCGGCCGTGCTCACGCCAGCGCTGGCGTTGCGTGACGATCCCCAGGTGATGCTCGCGGGTCAGATCACCGGTGTCGAGGGTTACACCGAGAGCTCCGCGACGGGTTTACTGGCGGGTATCAACATGGCGCGGCAACTACGCGGCCTCGACGCCGTCGTGCCGCCGCCAACGACAATGCTCGGCGCGCTGTACCGGTATCTGAGAGAGGCTGATCCACGGCACTTTCAACCCATGAATGCGAACTTCGGGCTGGTGGATGATCTACCAGTCAAGATTCGCGACAAGCGGCTGAAGAAGGAGCGCATGGCGGAGCGCGGTCTGCACGACCTGCGCGTGTGGAGCGATGCATTGGAGCTGGGCAATCCAGCAATCGAGGTAGCGGTGTGAGCGAGGAAGCCGATTACGTCGCTGAGTTCCTGCTGCATCTGGAAAAAGAGCGAGATGTGTCGCCCAACACGCTCAAGGCATACGGACGTGATCTGGCGGAGTTCACGGAGTACCTGCGCAACTATTACGGCACCAAAGGTTGGTCATGGGAGGGAGTAGATCGTCTCGCGATCCGGGGCTATCTCGCTCACCTGACGCGTCGCGGCGTGGGCAAGCGATCAGCGGCACGGTCGCTTTCAGCGGTGCGCTCGTTCTACAAGTATCTGCACCGCAATGAGATCGTCGAGACCAACCCCGCGCGTGCTGTCGGTTCGCCAAAACGGGACAAGCACCTGCCGCAGTACCTCGATCTCGCGCAGATGGGCGCGCTCTTTGCCGCGGCGGAAACGCGTGCGCAGGGCGGCAGGTTTACCGATGTCCGTAATCTGGCGATGCTGGAGCTCTTCTACTCCGGCGGGCTACGCCTGTCGGAATTGCGCGGCGTCAACCGCGACTCACTCGATCTGCTCGCGAATCAGGTAAAGGTTCGCGGCAAGGGAAGAAAGGAGCGCATCGTCCCCCTGGGCGATCGGGCGATTCTCACATTGCGAAACTACGAGTGCAAGCGCGACGAGATGCTGCGGGCAATAGGACCAAAGGGTGACCGCACCGCGTTTTTCCTTTCGGAACGCGGAAAGCGCATCAGCACGCGCGCGCTGCAGAGCGCAGTCACATCGCTGCTCGACCTTGTGAGTGAAAACGCTGGGCTGTCAACGCACTCATTGCGGCACACCTTCGCCACTCACTTGCTTGACGCCGGCGCGGACCTGCGCGCGGTACAGGAGCTACTGGGGCATGCATCCGTGCAGACAACGCAGATTTACACGCACACCAGCGTTGAGCGACTCAAGGAAGCGTATCGCACGGCGCATCCCCGTGCGTAGACGCGCGCCGTCCACCCAGAGACTCTCGTGTCGCTGTACCTGAACGTCAACGGCAGCTGCTGGTCAGTAGAGCGGCGGCACGAGATGGCGCAGCTCATGAGTGCTCAGCGGCAGCGCGAGAGAAAGCTATACCTCTTCTTTCAGGCCGGTGACGGCGAGCTTCGCCGGGGCGAAATCGCGGAGGATTTCCCGCTCTCCCCATCGTCGAAGTTATTGGAATACGCGTGGCGCAACGCCGAGGTCCTGAGGCCCGGGAGCCCGGGTGAGATGCACAGCCGCGGCGGCATGGTGGTGCCGCGGATGCGCGATGTGGTCAGGCTGTTCTGGCGCGCGATGCGTCTGCGGTGTCCGAACTGCTCGGGGAAGCCGGTACTTCTGTCGTGGTTCAAGTTGCTCGACCGCTGTCCTGTGTGCTCGATCCGGCTCGAGCGTGGCGAGGACGAGGACTACTACTTGGGTGGGATGTTCTTCAACATCATGCTGGCAGAGGCAGTCTTTGTGATAGGCTTTATCGCCTTTGTTGTCGTCATGTGGCCAAACGTGCCATGGGACGGCATGGAGTACGTGTTGGCCGCGGCGATGATCGGCGCTCCCATCGTTCTGTATCCGATATCGCGGTTGCTGTGGCTGGCGCTGGATTTGTTACTTCGTCCGCCGGACGCCACCGAAATGGCATGGCACTCCGCATCGCCGCGAAAGTCGAAGTAACCCAGGCGTTGCCTTGGGTCCGCTGCTACGCAAGCTCGCCGCGTAGTTGGTCGGCCTAATAGCAACGTTCGGTCAGGCCGCGCGCTCCGATGGTGTGACCGCTCCGACGTCTGTATTGCTCGAGTCGAGCGCTTGAACAAGCTGCTGCTCGCGGCGCAACAGATTCTGTTGGCGTGTCAGTTCCCGCTCTAGCGGAGCGAAGATCTCACGCGCTCCTGCATCATTAGCGTAATCCCAAAGTCCGCAATGGCAGTGGCGGTCGTCATCCCATCCAGGGTGATTCAGAATGGGATACAGACACACTCCTTGCAAAGGGACACCCGCGCGCAGTGCGGCACGTACCTCGCGACCGACGTAGCGCAACCAGAGTGGCCGCACCTCGCCTTCAGTTCCAGTTTCCGCCACGAACACCGGTCGCTGATACCGCTCATACACGTCGCACAACATCTCGCGGAAAGGCCGGTACAGCTCATGACCCGGTTTGAGCTGAATGCCTTTATGAACCCACTGATTTCGGTCGTAGAAATTGACGCCGACTACGTCCAGATACTTGGGATCGCCTCCGAGCTCAGGACATTGGTGGCCGGCAATCATGTCCCACGCGTCGTACTGTGTGCGCGTGTACCTGCGTGCCGCGTTCCGGTCCTGCGGCCTGGCGGGGTCTGCCACGATGTTGATCACCGGATCGACATGGAATATCCGGGCGCGGTCGTCCACGCTCCATACCGCCTCCGTGGCCTCAATCGCCGCGCGCGCGAGTTGGCGCTTGAGTGCCTGTCCGCGTCTGTTGCGGAATGGGTTGATGAAGCCTACACTCCCACCCGCCCACGCCACAAACGAGATCTCGTTGACGGGTGCATAGCACGGTACCTGGTCAGTTTCGCCTGAGATCACTTCCGCGAATGCGCGGCTGAAGCGACCGAACCGACGCACGAATTCGGGGCGAAAGATGTCTATGTCGTCAGGCCAGCCGTAGTGGAACAGATCCCAGATCACCTGCACCCCCGCATCGCGCGCAGCGCGTATCCGGGGCAGCTCAGCCGAGAAATCGTACGAACCGGGCCGGCTCTCGATGCGGTGCCACCTCGTACCCTCACGGACGGTCCGTATACCCGCCGCCACACACCGTGCATAATCAGCGGCAGCGTGGACGTCGTGCTGGCTGCTGGAAACGACATCGACTCGGGTGCCGTCGTTCCTGCGGCGATGAGTGGCGCACTCAAAGCCGCCTAGAAAGAAGCTCTGAAACAGGTCAGTCATGCACACCTAACATAGGAACCGTTTGATTGCGCTCGCGTCTGCGCCACAGCTTCGCTGTGGGAAATGACTGTAGCATCGCTCACCTCGTAACGCGATCCGGAGGCCACGAATCAATCCGTGCACCAACCGTTCGTGGCGCGCTCGATCGCCTGGATGGGAATCTTGGGCGTCCTGTCAGCATACAGCAGTCCGTTGGCCTCCTGATACGTGTCGGTGAGCTGCGTGTAGCAGAAGCCAGCGAATAGCGGGATGCACTTGACGACCTTCAGCAGATCGGTGTAGCGCTCCTCCAGGTCACTGACCGTGGCGCAGCGTCGATATCCAAACGTGGCACGGGATGGCTCCGCCGAGTACGTAAGACCGCCGAACTCGGTGAGCATGACAGGTTGTCCCGTGTGCTTCAGATCGCCGACCGTGAGTGCCCGCCCGCCCGGCCGCAGACGCCGCAGGACCTCCTGCAAGTCCTCGCTGTTGCGGTAGCGCTCCGCCAATCTCACGGGATTCATCTCGTAATCGTGGATGCCGACAATATCCGTCGCGATGCTCTCCCAACCGTCGTTGCCGATTACTGGACGTGTGGAATCGAGCGTCTTGGTGAGGCTGTACAACGCGGTAACGTAGTACCGCTGCGCCTCTATGAATGGGAGATCGGGTACGCCCCAGGATTCGTTGAACGGCACCCAGGTGACGATGCATGGGTGACTGTAGTCGCGGTCGATTACCTCGGTCCACTCCCTGGTGAGGCGTTGCACTGACTCAGATGTGAACCGGTACGCGCTCGGCATCTCCTCCCAGACCAGCAGTCCCATGCGGTCGGCGAAATAGAGGAAGCGCGGGTCCTCCACCTTCTGATGCTTGCGGACCCCATTGAAGCCCATCGACTTGATCAGCTGGATATCTCTCTCGAATGCCTCGTCTGATGGCGCCGAGAGGCCGGTCTCGGGCCAGTATCCCTGGTCAAGCACCATGCGGAGATAGTATGGCCGCCCGTTCAGGAAGAAGCGTTCGTCCTCAGCCCGGACGGTGCGGAGCGCCGTATAGCTCCGAACCCTATCGATCAGCTCACCGCGGCCGCCCCACAGTTCCAGCTCCGCGTGTATCAGCGCCGGGCGCTCCGGACTCCAGAGGAACGCGTTGCGGGAATCATCAATCCCGGGATCGGACAGCGCGATTCGACGATGCACCCCACCTGCTATCACCGCGTACGTGTCGTCCGCGATCAGGGTGTCGCCGGTGGTCAGCTTGACCTTGAGCCGGAGCCCGTCGCGGCGCGCGCCGTTGAGCCACACCTCGATGCCAATTTCCCATCGTTCCAGGTTTGACGTCCAGCGCAGCTTACCAATCGACGTCGGAGGCACCGTCTCCATCCACACACTCTGCCATATCCCCGTGGTCCGCGGATACCAGATGACATGCGGATCCAACTGCCAGTCCTGCTTGCCGCGGGGCTTGGTGAGATCCTGCGGATCATCCTCGGCCCGAACGACGACCGTCTGCGTCGGTGCGGGCGACAGGAAGTCGGTGACGTCCGCCGCGAAGGGTGTGTAGCCACCTTCGTGTCGCGTGACCATCACCCCGTTCAGCCACACCGTGGCAGCGTAGTCCACCGCCCCGAAGTGTAGCAGCACCCGGCCTCCAACTATTTTTAGCTCGGGTAGATCGAACTCGCGCCGGTACCAGCAGGCGCGATAGAAACCCATGTCGCCGACGCCGCTGGCCGGCGTTTCCGGTGAGAATGGGACCACGATAGTCGTATTCCAGACAACCTGGTCGGGGCTGCTCCATCGGCAATCAGGATCGACGGCGAAGTCCCAGCGCCCGTTCAGGGAGGTCCAGTCGAGCCGCTCCAGCTGGGGACGGGGATAGCCGGGCGCCGTGGCGGGGATCATAAGGGAGGGTACGGTCATTGTGCGCGCAACCGACGCAATAAGTCGGCGCGATGCTGGCGGACTTCCCGATTTCGATGCTCGATCATCTGATGCGCATGCGACGAGGCTTCTCTTCCGGTTTTTCTAGACCCCGCCGCGCGGCACCCCGAAAGAAAAGCGTTTCCCGGATGTATCGCCGATTTCGGACGCCGCCCCAGAGCACCAACAGTGTCCCGACCAGTACGGTCAGCGTTTCCCACCGCCACTCTCGGCCGATCAGTGCGGCGCCCAGCATGACTGTGCCGATACCGACCAGCTTCTCGCCAAGCGGGTCTATGGCAGCGCGGACCCGGCGCCGCCGATCTCGCATCGGACCCACCCACTCCGGACCCCAGGCGTCCCACAGGATCGCCCCGCCCGCGAAGGCCACCAGGATTCCCAACACAATCGGTACGTATTCAACGCGCACGCGAGCTCCATTCGAGATGCGTTCGAGATCCATCCAAGTGAGGACCGCCCGGCGCCGATCCTGCGCGCACCCGTCCATCTGACGATCCAGAGTGCAAAAAAGGGGCGCACAGCTTTTCTTTAGGGTATGCACAGCTCCATTCCGACCATCCGCGCCACCACGATCCTGGCCGTCCGACGCGACGGCCAGGTCGCACTCGGCGGCGATGGACAGGTCACAGTTGGCGATACAGTCATGAAATCCAATGCGCAAAAGGTGCGCACCCTCCAGAATGGGCGACTCCTGGCCGGCTTTGCCGGTGCGGCGGCGGACGCCTTTACCCTATTTGAAAAATTCGAGGAAAAGCTCAAGCGCTTCCCCGATAACCTCCCTCGTGCCGCGGTCGACCTGGCCAAGGACTGGCGCAGCGATCGAGTACTGCGCCGGCTCGAGGCTCTGCTCGTCGTCACCTCGCGGGAACATGGCTTCATCATCTCCGGCACCGGCGACATCATCGAGCCGGACGACGGGATCCTCGCGCTCGGAGCGGGCGGTTCGTACGCACTCGCCGCGGCGCGTGCGCTGGTCGCCAACACTGAGCTTCCGCCGCGAGAGGTCGTGCGCCGCGGTCTGGAGATCGCGGGCGACATCTGCATATACACAAATTCCAACATCACAGTGCTGGAGCCGGGCGCATAAATGGCTTCCCAACATACACAGCAGGCGCTGGCCCGCCTGGCCGGCCTTACACCGCGCCAGATCGTTCAGGAGTTGGATCGCTACATCGTGGGCCAGGGCGATGCCAAACGCGCCGTGGCCATCGCGCTACGCAATCGGTGGCGCCGCCAACGCGCGCCGGAGGCGATTCGCGAGGAGATATCGCCCAACAACATCATCCTTGTCGGGCCAACAGGCGTCGGCAAGACAGAGATCGCGAGGCGACTCGCCAAACTCGCCGGCGCGCCGTTCGTGAAAGTAGAGGCGTCAAAGTTTACCGAGGTAGGCTACGTCGGCCGCGATGTCGAGTCGATGGTCCGCGATCTGGTCGAGGCCGCCATCACCATGGTGCGCGACGAGCGTGAGGGCGAGGTCGAGGAGCTGGCCAACGAGCGCGTGGATGAGCGACTGTTGGACCTGCTGCTCCCGCTTCCGGAAGAAGCCAGGCCCAAGCCGGAGCCTTCAACTAGCGCGACGGGGGTGACCGCTCCGGCAGACGATCAGGTCTTCTTCGTTTCGGGGAGCGGCAGCGTCACCAAGGAAGTCGAGGCCGCGCGCGACCGGCATCAACGCACCCGTGCCAAGCTCAAGCAGTTGCTGCTGGAAGGCCAGCTCGACGCTCGCGAGGTGGAGATAGAAGTTCACCAGAATTCACCGATGATGTTCGACATGATGGTCCCGCAAGGCGCTCCGGAGGGGATGGAAAACTTCTCGGAGATGCTGAAGGACATGATGCCCAAGCGGTCCAAGAAACGGACAGTCAAAGTCCCCGAAGCACGTCGCATTCTGATGGACGAGGTGCTGGACAAGCTGATAGACAAGGATGACGTCGTGACCGATGCTCTGGAACGAGTGGAACAGATGGGCATCATCTTCCTGGACGAGATCGACAAGATCGCCGGCCAGCGCGGTGAGGCTGGCGGTCCCGACGTCTCACGCGAAGGCGTGCAGCGCGATCTCCTTCCCATAGTGGAAGGGTCGACGGTATCGACCAAGTACGGCAACGTGAAGACGGATCACGTCCTCTTCGTCGCCGCGGGTGCGTTTCACGTATCCAAGCCGAGCGATCTGATTCCGGAGCTACAGGGCCGCTTCCCGATCCGTGTTGAGCTAAAACCGCTGACCGAAGCCGACTTCGTCCGCATCATGACTGAGCCGGAGAACGCGCTAACAAAGCAGTATTCCGCGCTCGTGGAATCCGAGGGAGCATCGCTCAAGTTCACCGGCGATGGCATCGCGGAGATCGCCCGCACTGCCGCGCAGGCGAACGATCGCATGGAAAACATCGGCGCCCGCAGACTACACACAGTCATGACGACGTTGCTGGAAGACGTTCTCTTCGAGCTCCCCGACAGAGGCAAGGACGAGGTAATGGTGGACGCCGAACTGGTGCGAACGCGGCTCAAGGACGTGCTGGAAGACGAGGATCTGCGACGGTACATACTGTAACGGCGGGTTGTATCTTTCCCCCATGCCCAACCGGTCGTCCAACCAGTCTCACCGCGGCTTTCTCGCAATTCCCGACTTTTCAGCGCCCGAGCTAGAATCACTTTTTGCGCTGGCTGAGTCCATGCGCACGGGCGCTTACGACAAGAAGCCACTCGCCGGCAAGTCGCTGGCGATGATCTTCATGAAGTCTTCCACGCGCACACGCGTGTCGTTCGAGGTAGGGACGTGGCAGTTGGGCGGCCACGCTCTCTTCCTCTCGCCGCGCGACGTGCAGCTGGGACGCGGCGAGCCGATAGCGGATACGGCCAAGGTGCTGTCGCGATACGTGGATGGAATAATGATCCGGACGTTCTCGCACGCTGAGGTGGAAGAGCTTGCGCGCGCCGCATCCATCCCCATTATCAACGGGCTCACCGATCTGCTCCATCCGTGTCAGGTGCTCGCTGATCTCCTTACCATGCGCCAGCAACTTGGCGGTATCAAAGGTCGCAAGGTCGCATGGATCGGTGACGGCAACAACATGGCAAACTCGTGGATCAACGCTGCGTACGTGCTCGGCTTCGATCTATCTCTCGCCTGTCCGGAGGGCTACGACCCTGACCAGTCGCTGCTCGCCCGAGCGCAGACTCGCGCTCAGGTCCGGCTCGTACGCGACCCCGACGAAGCGGTCGAGGGCGCCGACGTCGTCGCCACAGATGTATGGGCATCAATGGGCCAGGAGGAGGAGCAAGCGGCGCGCGCGACCGCGTTCGCACGCTTTACCGTGGACGGTGCGCTGATGTCACACGCTGCATCTGACGCGATATTCCTTCACTGTCTCCCCGCTCACCGGGGCGAGGAGGTAACCGCCGACGTGATCGACGGCCCACGCAGCCGAGTGTGGGACGAAGCCGAGAACCGGCTGCACATCCAGAAGGCGATCATGGCAGTACTGATGGGAGGAGAAGCGTTATGACCGAAGCCACATCCCCAGCCACAACCCCAGCCGCGTCCCTGCGTACACCGCTTCACGAAATTCACGTCGCGCTCGGCGCGAAGATGGTCCCGTTCGCGGGCTTCGAAATGCCGGTGCAGTATCCGGCCGGAATCACCGCCGAACACAAGGCAGTGCGCGAGCGCGTCGGATTGTTCGACGTGAGCCACATGGGAGAGTTCATGGTCCGTGGCCCTGGGGCCGTTGACTTCATCAACCATGTCACCACCAACGACGTAAGCTCACTGGATGTGGGGCAGGCGCAATACTCCACAATCCTGAACGAGAGCGGAACGATTGTGGACGATTGTCTGGTTTATCGGTTCGACGATCGTCTCATGATGGTCGTAAACGCGTCCAACAAGGACAAGGATCTGGCGCACATCACTGAGCACAAGCATCGCTTCGATTGTTCCATCGAAGATGTGAGCGCCCAGATCGCGCTGCTCGCGTTGCAGGGTCCGATCGCGCAGCAGGTACTATCCAGGCACACGGACCTGGACCTCGACAGCATCGAGTATTACCACTTCGCTGTCGGCACCGTTGCGGGCGTACCCGACGTGATCGTGTCGCGCACCGGCTACACCGGCGAGGACGGTTTCGAGCTTTACTTCGACGCCTCACATGCGGTTGAAGTCTGGAACGCGCTCACCGCCGACGGCGCCGTCACTCCCACGGGACTCGGTGCGCGCGACACGCTCCGGCTGGAGATGGGGATGGCCCTCTACGGCAACGACATCGACGACACAACAACGCCATACGAAGCGGCACTGGGATGGCTCGTCAAGATGAAAAAGGGCGACTTCGTTGGGAAGGATGCACTGGAGCGGCAGAAGGCTTCCGGCGTTCCGCGCAAGCTGGTGGGCTTCACCATGACGGACCGCGCATTTCCTCGGCACGGCTATCCCGTCCTGTACAACGGCGTGCCAAGCGGAGAGGTGCGCAGCGGAACAATGAGCCCATCACTCGGCGTTCCGATCGGAACCGCGTACTTGCCGTTCGACGTCGCGAAGGAAGGTACCGAGTTCGAGGTCGAGATCCGCGGCAGGCGGATACCGGCCACCGTGCAGAAGATGCCCTTCTACAAGACCGCGTCACATCGTTAAAGTCGCCCTGATCACCGTCTCTGACTCAGCCGCGCTGGGCAAGCGGGCCGACACTTCCGGCGATGCTGTCGCGCAATGGATCGCAGCCCGCGGCGATGACATGATCTCACGGGCGACCGTCGCCGACGATAGCGTCGCGATTGTGCGAGCGCTGCTGTCAGCGTGTGATACCGACGACGCTGAGCTCGTGATCACCACCGGAGGCACCGGTCTCTCCCCCCGCGACGTAACTCCCGACGCAACGCGCGCCGTGATCGAGCGCGGAGCCGAGGGCATTTCTGAGAGACTTCGCGTCGTCTGCGTCAGCTCGTTTCCCCGCGCAGCGCTGTCTCGCGGCGTTGCCGGCGTGCGCGGCAAGTCGCTCATCGTGAATCTTCCCGGATCCCCGAACGGCGTGCGCGATGGACTTGCGTCACTCGATCCGGTGATTGGACACGCATGCGATATCCTGCGCGGCCGCGCAACCAATCACTCTCCGCCTCACTCCTCGCCCGCGGATGCAGAGGACGATGGCTCGTAACGCCGGCGCAAGCGTGCTCATCACACTCGCGGATCTGGAACCGGCGATCCGGCTCAATGCGATGCTCGAAGCCACTGGCGTGAGCACCACAGTGGTTTCTCCGCTGGACAATCTTCGCACTGAGATCAGCCGTGCCCACCCAGAGTTGATCGTGCTGACCGGAAACATCGCCGATTCCACATCGCTGCAGGTCGTGCGCGAACAACTGTGGGAAGGAACAGCCGTGATCGGGCTCGCGGATATCGCGGACCCACAGCTTCTTGAGCGACTGCGTGCGATCGGCTTCGTTGACGTCTACACGAAACCCATTTCCCCGGACGATCTGCTCGACGCCGCGAACCGGGCGCTGGAGCGACGGCGCCTGGCCGAGTCGACAGGGTTGGTGGGGCAGTCTGAGCCCATCCGCGAAGTGCTCGTCAGAGTCGAGCAGATGGCGCCCGTGTCGAGCACCGTTCTCATTCAGGGCGAGAGCGGGACTGGCAAGGAGCTGGTCGCCCGTGCGATTCACCAGCTCAGCAATCGTCGCGGCCGACCCTTCATCGCCGTGAACGTTGGCGCGCTACCCGACACGCTGCTCGAGAGTGAGCTGTTTGGACACGAGAAGGGTTCATTCACGGGTGCCGCCGAGCGACGCATTGGTCGCTTCGAGTTGGCCGACACGGGAACGCTATTTCTGGATGAGATCGGCGACATTCCGCCATCCACACAGGTGAAGCTGCTCCGAGTGCTGGAGGAGCGCGAAGTCACGCGCGTCGGCGGCAGCACTCCGATAAAGGTGAATGTCCGCGTTGTCGCGGCGACCAATCAGCCGCTCAGGCAGCTGGTGGACGAAGGCCGCTTTCGCTCCGACCTATACTATCGTCTCAACGTTCTCAGTGTTTATCTCCCGCCGCTCCGTGAGCGTTCGCAGGACATCCCGCTACTCGTGCGTCGTTTCGTGCGCCTATTCTCGGCTCAGCACGACCGGCCGTTCCACGGCATTTCCGCGGACGCGATGCAGATTCTGATGGAGTATTCGTGGCCCGGCAACGTGCGCCAGCTAAAAAACCTCATCGAGAGCATGGTCGTGCTAGCACCAGGGCGCGAGATCACGGCCGAGGACATTCCGCTCGAGGTGAGAGACAGCATTGGGCAGCGCCTCCCCGTATACGTTTCTCCGATCGCGGTGCGAGGCAGCGAGGCGACCGTCGGCGGACGGGAGCTCGAGTTCATCGTGCACAGTTTGGTGGACCTCCGTCTTCAAGTTGAAGATCTCCGTCGCCGAGTGGACGATAGTGGTCGCCGGCCGAACGACGGGACGTTGGAGGTGCAGTCTGGGCAACCTGTTATGCCGGCGCAGGCCGTGGCGATCGAGCCAACCGCGCCTGCTCCCACGAACGTCCTGACAGTGGTGCCGGGGATGACAATGGCTGAGATCGAGCGAGCTGCGGTTGAAGCTGCACTGAGAGAAACTCGTGGGAATCGGCGACGAGCTTCAGAACTTCTAGGGATTGGAGAGCGCACCCTTTATCGTAAGCTGCGAGAATATGATATCCCGGATGGCTATGCTACTCTTGCATAATTTGCGGGCGTGCCACACTTTGGGTGTGCAATCGCGGACTGGAACAAGAAAGCGCGGCTCGGTGCCGACAAGCTCCTGACAAGCTCCTGATCAGATCCTGATCAGATCCTGAAGTATTCAGGCAGCACGTGCTAAACCTGATGCACGTGAGGCCAAACTTTCGTGATAGACTCCGTGACTACATTCGTTACCCCGGCTGGATTGGGGGAGCAGGCAGAAGAGCTCATCCGCACGTTGCCCGGAGTAGTATCCGTGCGAGTTGTGGACAATGGTGAGGGGTCCATCCAGGAGGTACACATTCTGACGACCTCCGAGATCCCCGCCAAGCAGACAGTTCGGAACGTGGAGAGCGCGTTGTTCGCTCATCTCGGTCTGCGGATAGACCATCGGCGAGTGTCGGTAGCTGCGGCGAGCGAAACCCCGGCTCCCGCGCCCGCTCGCCCATCGTCAGCGCCTTTGCCGGCCGGGCCCGGAGCGCCTGCGGCTTCCTCCACATCTGCGGCTTCTTCAGCGCCTACGGCATTTTCAGCATCTGCTCGGAAAAACGGGGCTGGTGTCGATACTGAGGGCGTGGGCATTTACACCCCAACTCCCGGGCTTGAGGGACCACGGCGTCGGATCTATTTCGAGGACGTCGAGGTTCGCGGCTCTCGTGCTCGCGGAGTGTCCTGTCGCGTTTCTCTGATGAAGGACGGAACGTCGTTCATCGGCGAAGCTCGCGGCGTTGACGGTGATCGTGCTCGACTGGAACTGGCTGCGCGTGCGACGTGCCTGGCGATCGGCGATGCGGATGCAAGAGATCGGCAGTTCGGCCTGGAGGGCGTGCGCGTTTTCGAGGCGTTTGACAGGAAGTTCATCTTTATCGGCGTGACTGTTCGGTACGGCCGTAATGTACGGCTGCTGGCTGGCACGTGCGAAGTGATTGACAGCGCTGAGACGGCCGCGGTGTTGGCCGTATTGGATGCCACGAATCGGTGGCTCGAGTATGGATCGTAGCCGCCGCAAGTGCATGTCACTCTCAACATAACCCTATAGAACCTTTTTCTAAAAACCCCCGTCCCCCGGCCTAGCGGAGCAGAGACGTTATTTCGGCAGGACGAGCGGAGCCAACTTTTTTGTGCTAGCACACTTGCAACGGCAGGTGTGACTGACCTTTAAGGAGGTGACGCTAACATGAATTTCCTCGCCCAGCTGTTTCTTGCAGTTGTTTCGGGTGGTGGTACGATGGAGTGGATCTAAAGGTCAAGGACGGGGGTCCTTTCATTTCGTAATGAATTCGCGCATAAGAGTCTACGTCCTAGCTACCGCAGCAGCCGCTCTGGCTGCCTCCATCGTCCTGTTTACGCAGACGCGTGATCTGGACGTGCGCTTCGCCCAGGCGGTTCTATGTCTCGGTGGTGTGGCGCTGCTCGCGCAATTGTTTGGATACACCATCGGGCGTACCATTGGCGGATCAGTTTCTTTCGTTCCGCTCCTTGCGATGGCGGCTGTGGCGCCGAGCTGGATGAGTGTAGCTGCTACACTCGCAGCGACTGGGATCGTGCAAATTTTCCGATCCCACGGAAAAATCAAGAAAGTGTTTAACGTCGCGCAGCAATGCTTGGCTGTCGCGGTTAGCGTTCTAGTTTATCGGGCGGCAGGCGGTCAGTCGATGCTTATCACCGACCGCGTCGCTTATCTGCCGCTTGTTGCGTTGTTCCTGACGTTTGCGTTGGTAAACGTTTCCGGCGTCACTGGTGTTGTGGCACTTAGCGAGCACCGGAAATTCGGCGATGTCTGGTCTGCCAACGCGCTACAGACGCTTCCGTATGACTTGCTGTCCTGGCCGGTCATTATCGGTCTTGCCCTGGTATACACTCGCTACGGTACGGCGGGTGCCTTGTGGTTAGCCGTGCCACTGCTCGGCCTGCGCCAACTGTACAAGGTCAACTCCGATCTCGAGAAGGCCAACCAGGAGTTGCTCGAGTTGATGGTGGCTGCAATCGAGGCTCGCGATCCATACACCTCAGGCCACTCGCGCCGGGTATCAGAAAACGCCAGAATCATAGCCCAGATTGCGGGACTTCGAGCGTCAGTGGTGAAGCGCATCGAGATCGCGGCGTTGCTCCACGACGTCGGCAAGATTCACGAGGTGTTCGCACCAATTCTCCAGAAACCAGGCCGGCTGACGGAAGAAGAGAACGCGGTCATGCAGACGCACCCAATCAAGAGTGAGGAGCTTGTGGTGAGAGTGTCCCAGCTTCGCGACATTGTGCCTCCGGTTCGCCACCACCATGAGAATTGGGACGGCACCGGCTATCCCGATGGCTTGGCCGGAGAGAGAATCCCACTAGCGTCACGCATTATTATGTTCGCGGACACCATCGATGCGATGACGTCGGACCGGCCGTATCGTAAAGCCCTGGACGCCGATGCAGTGCGTGCTGAGCTGACCAAGCACCGTGGACGCCAGTTCGATCCAACCATATGCGACGCGCTGCTCAGCAGCCCGCGTTATAAGGAGTTGTTCAAGAACGCAGGCCACACTTCTCTCCCGCATACGCAGGAAGTTCCTAAGCTTCGTCTCTCTCTGACCCGGTAGCTCGTTCGGCTATTCCAGCAATCTCCGCCGCGATCTCTGCTGACAACGGGAGCAGATCGCGGCGTTCGTCTTTCATATAGACAGTGAGGAGACGATCTGCTTTGCCCAACTCCCCTGCGGCGCGTAATCCGCAGAAGAGTGAAAGAGTTTCGAAGTCTTGCGATCCCATGCGGCGCAAACGGTCGCTTAGCGGGGCAAGGAGCGCGACTAGATCAGCAACGCGATTGATGTCGCCACTTGCGAGCTCGATCCTGAGTTTCGTAGCCAGTGCGGCAGCGCGGAAGACATCGACCGGATCATCCCACAGAGGCTTGCCTTCATTGTAGAGTAAGTGGTCCGCCGCGGCGGAATTCCCCTTGTGGAGCTCAATCCGCGCAAGCGCAAACCGGAGGACTTGCCTGTCACCAGCGTTGGGTACGGATGCGGAGAGTGCGAGATTCCTTCGTGTCCAAACCTCAGCCGACCCAATGTCGTTGACGTCCAGGTATGTCGCTGCGACCTTGGTGCAAGTTTCAACCGCGATAGCAGAAGCACCAAGTTCTAGAGCTCTGACGAAAGTTGCGCCATATGCGTGTTCCGCCTTACTCACAGCACCGGCGCGGAACAGAGCGCTCGCGCAGTTTACTGCAATGCAAAGGCGCTGTAACTCGGGTATCTCCCCTACGCCCGCGAGTAGCTCTTCTGCTGCCTTGATGCAGGCATCGGCACTTCCGCAGACTGCGTTAAAGATCATCTCGAACATCAGTCGATCCGCTGGGTCGACAGTCTCATCTCCCAGCACTGGCATGAGGTCCGAATAGATTGCCTGCATGGTAGGCGTCTGGCCGAGACTGGTCGCAAGCTTCAGTGCTATCACTCCAGCGCGCACGCGATGTTTTGGTTCAGCGTCGTGTGCCATACTGCAGCGCTGTACCCGTCTCAGCGTAGTACTCCAATCCCGGTTCGCATGCCAGTCAGCGTCGAGGGCGAGCAGTTCCAGATCGTCATGTTGC
>JBBSHV010000028.1:0-17963 GCA_038232435.1 Gemmatimonadales bacterium
AAGGTCGAGCCGTACGTCGTCGCCGCCGACATCTATACCGCGGACCAGCATCTTGGACGCGGCGGTTGGACGTGGTACACGGGGAGCGCGAGCTGGGTATACCGTACCGGGCTGGAAGCGATTCTGGGATTCACAAAGCTCGGTGACACGCTGACCATGATCCCGTGCATCCCGGCGGCGTGGGACGGTTTCTCCATCACGTACAAGCACAAGTCAGCGACGTACGTGATACAGGTCAAGAATCCGTTACATGTGGAGCGCGGCGTGAAATCGGTGACCGAGGATGGCCAGACGCTGGCCGACGGGGTGGTCCAGTTGATGGACGACGGCAAGGAGCATGCGATTGCCGTGACTATGGGTTAGCGAGATTAATGTGCCAGGTGATGGTGTCATGATGGTTATCAGGATTGCGATCACACCATCGCTGAACGCTTCCATCCGGGCTGGCCAGCGACTGGTTTGTTCGATATCTCACGCCGGCAGTCGTCACACACACGGCCACATAGCACGGAACATGCGCGCCACTTCACATGAACCATGGCGTGGCTCAGTGATGCAAATCGTAGCAGCATGTAGCGCGAGGGAGAAGCAATGATCTTCAAAGGTGGCAAGACCGGCAACAACAACTCGGATGAGCTTGTCAGCTCTCTGCGCCAGTCGTCACACCCACTCCGGACCGCGGACGACCTCGACCCGCTGCTCGACGCGATCGGAGACGCGCGATACGTGCTACTCGGCGAGGCTTCCCATGGAACGCACGAGTTCTACACGTGGCGAGCGGAGTTGTCCAAGCGGTTGATTCGCGAGAAGCAATTCTCGTTCATAGCCGTGGAGGGCGACTGGCCGGACTGTTACCGGGTCAACCGTTTCGTCAAAGGTTACACGGACTCCGGCGCGAATGCGGAAGACGTGTTGCACGCCTTTGACCGATGGCCAACGTGGATGTGGGCCAACCGCGAAGTTGTTGAGCTGACGGAATGGCTACGCGATCACAATCGGCATCTGCCAGCCGAGCAGCAGGCGGGAGTTTATGGTCTCGACGTCTACTCGCTGTGGCAATCGATGGCGGCTGTGGTCGACTATCTGGAAAAGATCGATCCCAACTTCGCGCGCACCGCACGTCGGGCTTACACCTGCTTTGAGCCGTACTACGAAGATGAGCACGCATACGCCAGGGCAACAGCGCTGGTACCGACATCGTGCGAGGATGAGGCGATCGCGGTGCTACGGGCGCTCAGAGCCAAGGCTCCTGAATATCGGGAGGACGGACCGGAGGCGTACTTCAACGCCGAGCAGAACGCGCTGGTCGCACGCGGCGCGGAGCTGTATTACAGAACGATGGTCCGCGGCGGTCCCACTTCATGGAACGTGCGCGATCATCACATGGTGGACACACTGGACAGACTGACGGCGCATCACGGACCCCGCGCCAAGGCGATAGTGTGGGAGCACAACACGCACATCGGCGATGCGCGCTTCACGGACATGGCGCGTGCCGGAATGGTGAACGTGGGCCAGCTAGTGCGCCAGGTCCATGGGGAGAGCCCAACCGACCGTGAAGGCGTGGTGCTGGTGGGCTTCGGCACGCACCACGGTAGTGTCATCGCGGGCGAGGAGTGGGGTGAGCCGATGCAGCGGATGCGCACACCGAGCGCCCGTGCCGGCAGTGTGGAAGATCTGCTGCATCGCGCTGGGAACGGACACAACATGCTGCTCACGTTCAATGGAGCTGATGACGGCGGCATTCCGAACTTCGATGCTCCGCTGGATAACCGCGCCATCGGCGTGGTTTACGACCCACGCGCCGAGCGATACGGAAACTACGTGCCGACGATTGTTCCGCGCCGGTACGACGCATTTCTCTTTATTGACGAGACCCGCGCACTCGACCCGCTGCACATGCCAGTGGAAGTGGGCGGTGAAGTACCGGAGACGTACCCGAGCGGAATGTAAGCTGGACAGATGGAGGGCGTCAGTCGTCGCGCCCGTGTGCGTGTGCGGGCGGCGATGTGGCTTCGACTGCTGTAAAGTTCTCCAGGATCTTGTACGTATGCGATGCGTTGGCTGGAACTGCCCACGAGTCTCCGGCGTTCAGCACGACCATCTGTCCCTCGCTATGCAGCTCGGCGCGACCGCGAATTACGTAGCCCACAGTTTCGTAACTGCGCTCCGCCGTAGGCTTGGGCTCGCCAGGCGGCTCATCTTCCCAGAGCCGCATTGCAACCCGCTTTCCGGAGGCCAGATACTTCTGGCCTTCAGGCCCAATCGGCGATTGCCGTGAATCAATCTTTGTTACCGTCGTGTCCGCCATAAGTAAGCTCCTATGCCCGCATTGGTGATATCTTGATGAGCGAGTTGTTTCCACATCCTGACAGGATGATCGGGGTCACGCCATATCCGTCGCGTCGTGCATAAGGTATGCCCTTGAACGAGCAACGGGTGGTACCATCTTTGGTACCACCCGTTGTGTACTGCGCTGCTGATTCTGCCGATATATTTTTTGGTGCCGGCCGGTTGACCTTTACGCGTGGCCGCAGGCGTTCTTCACGCGGAGACTGTCGCCGGGCATGTAGATGGCGACCGACCTACCGGTCCGCTCGGCGTCGTCCGCGCCGAGGGCGGCGCCGATGACCTTGATCGGGCTGGCCTTGACTCGCAGCGAGTTGACGACGATGGCGTTGCCGCCTTGCTGGCCGGCACGCGTGCGCATCGCGATGAGCGCGTCGCCCTTGCCACTGTACACGGAGTTCCCTTCGGACGTGATGAACGCAACTTCGTAGTAATCGTACGGGACCCTACTGAAATCGTCGAACACGGCGACACCGTTGACACAGACAGGATCGAAGCTGCGGTTGGCCGGAGTTGGCTGCACTGTTGTGCGTGTTCCGCAAGCGCCCAGCGCGATTGCAGCGGCGCAGGCGATTAAACGTGTGTATCTGGTGTTGGTCATGACGAATCCCCCAGTGAGAAGTGTGCACTCCGATAAGGGCAATGCGCGTGCCCGTTAAGTTGGCCTGCCAGCAGATCAGCTAAAATCAGTCCAAGTCAGCTTCGCGGCTGGCTCTCCAGCGGTATCGGAGCCTCCTCCAGATCGGCGATCGCGGGGCCGTTCACCACCCTGCCAAACCGGTCGAAGCGCGAGCCGTGGCACGGGCAATCCCAACTCTTCTCCGTGTCGTTCCAGTCTACAATGCAGTACAGATGAGTGCACACCGCCGAACAGGCGGAGAGATTGCCGTCTGCGTCCTTGTACACGGCGATCTTGTGCATGCCGCGCCGGATCACGCCGCCCGAGTCCGGCGCGATGTCTTCCACCGTGCCAACGTCGCCGCGCGTGACCCAGCTTCGATACTGCTCGGCGACATTGAAGTTTTCCTTGGCGTACTCGGGTGCGGAGCGGAAGCTGATGCGGCTGGGATCGTACAGCTTGGCCCAGGGATTATCTCGACCGATGATGAGATCCGTGAGAAGGATCCCGGCGATGGTGCCGTGCGTCATGCCATTGCCGGAGTCGCCGGTGGCGATGTAGATGTGCTCATCGCTGCCGGGGTTCTTGCCGATGAACGCCATTACATCCACCGGCTCCATCACCTGTCCGGACCAGCGATACACCACTTCCTGAGCCATGGGAAAGCGCTCGCGCGTCCACCGCTCCAGACAGCCAAAGTGATCATCGGTGTTATCGCCCTGGCCGGTCTTATGGTCCTCCCCGCCGACGATTAGAACATCGTAATCGGCGCCAACCTTGTCCGCGCTCTGGACACGGATGTAGTGGTATGGGTCGAGTGTGTCCCACAGCAACATGCGGGGGACCGACCCCTTGGGGATGCGCACTCCGATCACGTATGTGCGATACGCGGCCTGCTTGGTGTGCATCACCATCCAATCATTCACTGGCGTGTTGGTGGTGACGACAATGTCATCGGCCAGGATGGTGTGACCGTTAGCCGTTATCACCCTGGCAGGCTCACCGTCTTCGATGGTCTTCGCTTTGGTGCTGCAGTAAATGCGTCCTCCGTCGCGCACGATGGCGCGTGCGAGACCGCTGACGTACTTGAGTGGATGAAACTGCGCCTGCCGCGGAAATCTGAGCGCGAGTCCAGTATTGAATGCGTCCAGCGGTGCGCGCTCGAACAGCCCGGTATCGGTGAGACCGCACTGGTGCGTCGCATCGAGCTCGCGCTCAAGCTCCGACCGATTGCCACCTGGCGGCAGAAAGAGAAATCCGTCCAGCCGCTCAAACTCGCAGTCGATGTCCTCCTGCGCCGCGATCGCCTCGATGCGCTGGACGGCTGCCGTGTGCGATTCGGCGGCGTAGTGCGAGCCCTGATCTCCGAACAGCTTCATGATTTCGTAATAGCGGTCGTCCAGCGCGTTGCTCAGATGCGCGGTGGTGCGTCCCGTTTCTCCGCCACCTATCCTTCCGTCATCGATCACGACGACAGCTTTGCCGGCCCTTGCGAGCAGGTAAGCGGTCGTCATGCCCGCGATGCCAGCGCCCACGACGCATACGTTGGCGCGGGTGTCGGCCTTCAGTGGTGGGAAGTCTGGCGTATCGGCCGTGTCCATCCAGATGGACTCGGTGGCGCCTGAATCGGAGTGCATGCCGTGCTCGCGTGTAAGTGATGTCTGGGTGACATGTTGGTGATCCGTCCGGTTAGCTTTCCCAGGCATTCGGTATGCCATCCCACCAGATACTCCCCATGCCGAAACATACGCCCAAGCATACGCCCAAACATTCGCCGCCCGCTTCCCAGTCAGCGACTGCCGATAATGCTGACAATTCCGGCGCCCAGGTCTGGGTGATCGACGGAATCGAGGAGCGAATCGCTTCCGTCGAGGTGGACGGCCGCGGCGTCATTACTGTCCCCACGTGGATGCTCCCGGCCGAAGCGCAGGAGGGCGACGTCTTCCGCGTCACAATCGCGCACGATGCCGCCGAGCAGGCCAGGCGACTGGAGCTATCCAGGGAACAGGTTGAGCAGGTAGCGGTGAAGTCAAAGCGCGATCCAGGCGGGGACATCGTGCTCTAGCCAATAAGACTGAGGATGCTGCAATGAAACGCCACGCCGAAGCTCCCCTCAATCCAGGATCGGGAGTGCCTTCCGTGGTGCCAAAGTGTCGGGGCGCATTGAACCCAGTAATTAGTTACACGCGCCCTGTCGCGAGGCCCGGTCACTCGGCCCGCTCAGGTCCTCGCCCGGCCGAGACGGCGTGACGGTGTAGCCGCTGCCTGGAGTGCCGGGTGATCGGATGGTGATGGTACCATTCTGATCCGTTCGGTACCACGGTATTCCGGCGGCGCGGTACTCCGCCTTGGCCTGTGCGTGCATGTGGCCGTAATCGTTGTGAGCGGCCACCGATACTACCACCCGGGACGGGTGGATGAGCTGGAGATAGCGCGGAGTCACGCCGTTGCAACTGCCGTGGTGGTCGGCCTTGAGAACATCAGAGCCCATGCCGGGATTGACGTTGTAGCCGGCTTCGTCGAAGTACCCGATCTCATCGTGCTCCGCGTCACCGGCGAGCCACATGGTGAACGATGCCGAGTCCGGGCCAACCAGCTTGATAGCGGCAGACCTGTTGTTGGGCTTCTCGGGTTGCGGGAGCGGTTGCATGAGGTGCAGCCGCGCGCCGCCGCGAAGCGTAATGGTGCAGAGCGGCCGGCCGTCGCCGCACGGGTCATCGGTATCGCGGTAGATGAGACTGTCGCGATCGACCCGGGCGAATACCGAGTCGCGAAGGCGCGCGAGGGTGGATGCGGTGGACGGGTCCTTGTCCTCGAAGAAGTAGCGCACTTTGATGTTGCGATGCGAGTCGAACAGATCGAGTAGCCCGTTGTAGTGATCGTAGTGTTGATGCGTCAGGACCACGACGTCTATTGTCGTTCCATTCAGGTGTAGCGAGTCCAGCAGAACGCCCATGCGTTCAGCGTCGGGTCCACCGTCTACCAACACTCTGCTATCGCCGTTGTGGATGTACGTGGCGTCCCCCTGGCCGACATCCAGGGTACGGACGGTGAGCGCCGGCGCTGGCGGGTCATTGACACTACCACCGCGGCTGGCCGAAGTGACGAGTACTGATCGCTGCCTACCGAAAACCCCATATACAAGGAGGCCGGCGGCCACCGCTACGAGCGCGACGATGATGAGCGTGCGATTCATCTACTGCACAATAATATGAAAGCGGCTGAGGGCCTTGCAGCGCCCCGCAGCCGCCTTCATCATTTTCTGGCACTTCTCGGTGGGATGGAAACTCTCCGCACCTCACAGCTTTGATTGACTAGCCTCGTTCCCCATTCCTTCTGACTGGATTTCCACCTGGTCTTCCAGCTGTGCAAGCGCATTGGGTGCGCTCTGCTCGAGAAAGGTGGCCATTGCTACCTCCTGGTCCAGATTTCTTTGCAGGAGTGTGACGCATTCCTGATTTCCCGCTTGCCGTGCCAGAGCAATCGCGGAACGATATCCCGCAATTTCGTAATGTTCAACGCGGAGCCCTGCGCCGAGGTTGAACGCCTCGAGCATCTCCGGAATGGGCCTCTTCTCGTGCTTGAACAACTCCCGCTCATGGTGCAGCCCGAGCGAGGCGCCGCACTTCTCTGCCTTTGGCCTATAGCCTATGCACTCGAATGCACGTTCCAGGTTAACAATGTGCTCCTGCGTCTCTTCCGCGTGCTGAACAATTCTATCGCGAATCTGCGGATTGGATGTTTCCTTGGACATCTGTTTCAGCTCTTTCAAGGAAATCTGCTCCGCGTACAACAGGTCGCCCAGCTCGTACTTCAGTAGTCCGGTGATGTCGCTGACAGCCGCCACTCCTCTCCTCCTCTCATAGCTGCTCTGGATTTCCGCTCACCTACGTAGCTACGTCAGGCGGTGGGGATTGGAGCACGACGCATGCTATGATGTGAGATGCACGCGGAAGAGTCGTGACAAGTCTTGTGAACAGACGACCGATTCACGATCGAACGACAGTTCACCACGGATGCGTCAATACTCCAACGCGTCAGCGATGTGTCAGTAAGGCGTCAACAACGCGCGGACGGGAGCGGCGTCAAGTCCGGCAATCTTCATTGGAAGAGCGGTCAACACGTATTCGCCGGCAGTAATGTTTCGCAGATCCAAATTCTCGAGCACGTATGCACCATGATCCAACACCACGTGATGCACGTCGAGGGTCTTGCTGTCACGATCGTCCACTGACGGGCAGTCCACACCTAGGAGACGCAGCCCACGCGCAATCAGACTCCGCGCACAGTCGTTCGAGAGCGACGGCCAATGGTCTGGGAAAACACCATCAGCAATCGTCCTGTTCGTCTTGAGCAGAATACGCGTGGGAATCATGTCGCCAAGCTGCATGTCACCAAGCTGCGCATCGATCACATCCAACTGTATGACATAATCGATGGCTGCTACATCTATTACCACCGCGGCACCGCAAAACGCATCAACGGAAAGTGATTCGGAGCCAGCTGCATCTCGCGTCACGTGCAATGGCGTGTCGGCGTGCGTACCATCATGCGGGCTCATCGTTATGGCGCTGACATTCACGCTCGAGCCCTGCGACATGTCCCACGTCCACAGACATGAAAACGGCGTGTCCCCCGGCCACACTGGTGTTTCGGGGGACACAGATACTGAAATGTCCATTCGTTCCTTTACTTTCCAGTCACTTTCCAGTCACTTTCCAGTCACTTTCCAACAAGCGACTTGACGGTCTCCACCACGTTCTCCGGCGTGAGATTGAACACCTTGTACAGCTGCTCGGCCGGAGCCGACGCGCCGAAGTGATCGAGGCCGATTGCTACGCCGTCGCAGCCAACCCACCTGTACCACGACATGGGCTGTGATGCCTCGATCGACACACGCTTGATTTCGGGCGGAAGTACGCTGTTGCGATACGCTTCATCCTGCTGCGCAAAGATCTCCATGCTCGCCATGCTCACGGTGCGTGTTCTGATTCCCTGCTCAGCGAGCGTGGTCTGCGCCTTCATGATTATCTCCACCTCGGAGCCGCTTGCCATCAACACGGCCTGCGGCGCGCCGCCCGGTGTATCGGCGAGCACGTAAGCGCCACGCATCACGCCGTCAGCCGCGCCGTACTTGCCACGATCGATGAACATCAGCTTCTGCCTGCTGAGCACGAGCGCTACCGGTGTCCCTTGTAATAACGCGGCGCGCCATGCCTGCGATGTTTCGTTCGCGTCAGCCGGACGGATCACCGTCATGTTGGGAACGGCGCGAAGATTGGAGAGCTGTTCGATTGGCTGGTGCGTCGGGCCGTCCTCACCCAGGCCGATGGAGTCGTGCGTGTACACGTACACCAAACGCTGGCGCATGAGACACGCGAGCCTTATTGGTGGGCGCATGTAATCGCTGAAGATGAGGAACGTCGCGCCGTAAGGAATGATGCCGCCGTGTAGCGCCATTCCGTTCATCGCGGCACCCATGCCATGTTCGCGAATACCAAAGTGGAAGTTGCGTCCTTCGTAGCACCCCGGTTCGAAGCTCGGCGCACCCTTGATGATCGTATCGGTGGAGCCCGCCAGATCGGCGGCTCCGCCAATCAGCTCCGGGATCTTTGGAGCGATCGCGTTGAGTACAACACCCGACGCGGAGCGCGACGCGATGTTGCCGTTCTTTGCGTCGAATGTTGGGAGCAGATCTTCCCAGCCGTCCTCCAACTTTCCGCTCAGTCTGCGCTCGAGCCGTGCCGCAAGCTCCGGATTCTTGCTCTTATACTCGTCGTACTTCTTCTGCCACTCGGCCTCGTACTTCGCGCCGGTCTCCTTCATGCCGCGCCAGAAGTCGAGCGCTTCCGGTGCGACGTAGAACGGCTCCATCGACGGAATGCCGAGGTTCTGCTTGGTAAGCTTGATCTCTTCGGCACCGAGCGGAGAACCGTGCGCTGACGCGGTATCCTGCTTGTTCGGGCTGCCGTAGCCGATATGCGTCCGGATAATCACGAGCGACGGGCGATCGGTTTCGTTCTTCGCGTTCTCGATCGCGTTGTCGAGCGCGGCAAGGTCCTTCACATCGTCCACGAACTGCACGTGCCAGCCATACGCCTCGAAGCGCATGCGAGTGTTGTCAGTGAAGGTGATATCGGTGTTGCCTTCGATGGTGATGTGATTGTCGTCGTAAAACCCGATGAGCTTGCCAAGCTTGAGATGTCCCGCGAATGAACCGGACTCATGCGAGATCCCTTCCATCATGTCGCCGTCGCTACAGATGAAATACGTGTAGTGATCGATGATCTTGCTTTCGCGATTGAAGCTGGCGGCCAGGTTTGCCTCGGCGATCGCCATCCCGACCGCGTTACCGAAGCCCTGCCCCAGTGGCCCGGTGGTGGTCTCGACACCGGGTGTGTGGCCATACTCGGGATGTCCAGGCGTCTTGCTATTGAGCTGTCGGAAATTCTTGATATCGTCCAGCGACAGGTCGTAGCCGGTGAGATAGAACACGCTGTAGAGCAGCATGGATGCGTGGCCAGCCGAGAGAATGAACCGGTCCCGATTCATCCAGTGCGGATCGGCGGGGTTGTAGCGCAGGTGCCGAGTCCAGAGCACGTATGCGAGTGGCGCGAGCGCCATCGGAGTGCCGGGGTGTCCGGATTCAGCCTTCTGCACCGCATCCATGGACAGCACGCGGATGGCGTTGATGCTGGCGTTCTCGAGTTCGGTGGAGGTCATCTCAATGTCGGGAAAATTGTATTGTGTTTTGTAGGGGCGACCGGCGGTCGCCCAACGATCTCGAATTGCGCCGATACAACGGTTCACGCATTCGGACCCGGCAGGTCGAGCGGAAGATGAATGTTCGGCAATAACGCCGCGATCTCGAAGCGTCGCGGCTCCAGCCAATCCGGAAGTTTGAGCTCCTGGCCCAGCGTTGCGGCCGGCTCATCCACCGTGAAGCCTGGTGCGTCGGTTGCGATCTCGAACAGCACGCCACCCGGCTCGCGAAAGTAAACTGAGCGAAAGTAGTCGCGGTCGAGCGCCGGTGTCACGTTCTGCCCCTCGGCCGCGAGCTGGTCCCGCACCTGCATCTGCACCTCATCACTGCCGGCGCGAAAGGCGATATGATGCACCACGCCCGCACCCATTGTCCCCTGCCACAGCCCCGGTACAATGCGCAGATCCACAATGGAACCAGGCCTGCTGTCCGCCGATGTATATCGAAAGATGCTCCCTTGCTCCCGCACCAGGCGAAATCCAAGGATGCGGGTGAGTAGCTCCGAGGTGCGCTGATGACCGTCCTGCCATAGCGTCACCGAATACAGCCCTCTAATCGCATGCTCCGCCGGGATCGTATCGGCTAGCCGGTCTAGCCTAGCCGGGTCGGCCTGCTCCACTCGTGGATTTGCCACGAGTTCGAGCAGTAGTCCGTCCGGATCCTTGAATGTGATCACGCGCTCATCATCGAAGCGCGTGACCGGCTGCTCGAACTCCACTCGGTGCCGAAGCAATCGTTCGAGCCAGAATCCGAGCGAGGCCGGGACGATTCCAAACGAGGTCACTGCTGCCTGGCCCGCTCCCTGCCTGCCACGTCGCGCGTTCGGCCACGGGAAAAAGGTGAGCAGCGTCCCGGGATGACCCAGCTCGTCACCGAAGTAGAAGTGATAGGTGGTGGGATCGTCGAAGTTCACGGTGCGCTTGACCAGCCTGAGCCCGAGCACACCGGCGTAGAAATCCAGATTGCGCTGCGGATCGCTGGCGATGGCGGTGACGTGATGCAGTCCGGACGGCGTCAACATCGGGCGAAATCTATTCCGTTACCGGTCGTTTCCCGTGCTGATACTCTTCCGCCCGTAACCCCTCTCCGGGCCGCCTAACGCTGATCCGAGCTGGTGCGTGGCTCGCCCCCTTTGCCGCCGTAACCGGGCTCGTGCTCGTTCGCGCGATCCGCCAGCGGCTGGGAGCCCGGCTCAGCCGGCGAGCCGCTGTCGTTCGCGCCACTGTCATTCGTATCGAGAATACCACGAGCGGCTTCAGCGCCGGCGCCGGTCGTGATACCTCCATGCCCGTCGCCGATATCATGCGGTTTGACGTCGTTGCCCTGTACGGTATCGGACTTCGCGTTATCCGGCTTCACGTTGTCCCGCTTGGGCGTGTCCGGCTGTCCGACGCGAGCGCCGCCCCCGTCTCCGAAAGGGTTGTCCTTTGACATTGCAATGCTCCTGGGTTCCGGCTGGGATATGGCTGGGTAACAGCTTGGTGAGGTCCATAGATTGGGCAATGCCCGTGCCCGACGCTGCGCCTCTGGTCCTGGACCCGCACGAAGAAGGAGTAACCGCCATCGCCGTCACCGGCGAATGGGAGGCGACTCGTCTCGTTCGCGACCCGCTCGCGCGCACCATCACCAGGATCGGTCTCCCCGCCGTCGCGTCGATGGTCCTGATGACGCTGTTCTACACGGCGGACACACTGTGGATAGGGCAGTTCCTCGGCGCAACGGCGCTGGCGGCCGCGACGACGAGCGTGTTCTGGATCTGGCTTATCGTATCGATCGCGGAGATGGTGAGCATCGGACTCACCGCACTGGCGGCGCGCCGGCACGGCGAGCGAAACAGGCGGGAAGCATCACGCGTGGTCGGCGAGGCTGTGGCGTACTCGATACTGCTCGGCTGTCTGACGGCAATTCTCGGAACGCTCGCGCTGGACTGGATGTTCACGGTGATGCACGTTCCAGAGTCGGTAGTCATACTGGGAAAGCGTTACTTGGGGATGTATCTGCTCGGGACGCCGCTCTTCTTCGGATTCTTTGCCATCGATGCCGGCTTCCGCGCGAGTGGTGACACGCGAACACCGCTCGCGATTCTGGGCGTGTCGGTAATCGTAACGCTGCTCCTTGACCCCGTACTCATTCTGGGGCTGGGACCCGCTCCGCGACTGGGAATCGCCGGTGCGGCGATCGCCACCGTGACCACGCGCACTCTTGCGTTTGTCATCGGCATCGTGGTGCTGCGCCGGCGCGGCATGTTGCAATTCGGACCGATTCGCCAGAAGACGATCCTGGCAATCACTCGCGTCGGACTGCCAACGGCGCTCACGGGCGTGATGTTCTCGCTCATCTACATCGCGCTCACGCGCAGCATCGCCTCGTTCGGCACACCGGCGCTCGCAGCGCTGGGCATCGGTCATCGCGTGGAGAGTTGGCTGTACACCATCAGCGTTGGCTTCGGCGCCGCGGTCGCCGCGATCGTTGGGCAGAATCTTGGCGCCGGTGAGATACGCCGGGCCGAGCAGACGGGCTGGATAACGGTGGGATACGTGATGCTTCCGGCCTTCGTCCTGAGTGCGCTGGAGCTATTTCTCGCACCGCACTTCGCGGGGATGTTCACCAACGATCCAATCGCGCGCCTGCAGGGCGCCGAGTATCTGCGTATCAGCGCGCTGTCCAACATCTTCCTCGGCGCCGAGGTGGTGCTCGAAGCGGCACTGGGCGGAGCCGGCGCGACGCTGCCGCCAATGGTCGCATCCACGGCATTCACGGCCATCCGCGTTCCGCTGGCGGCATGGGCCGCTACGCGCTACGGACTGGCGGGCGTGTGGTGGGTGATCGTGTTGACAGCGACAGCGCGTGGCATCGCGATGGCCGCGCTGTGGAAGAGCGGCTTCTGGAAGCGAGGATCTTGATTTAGCCAGCTATAGAGCTAAGTGCCATTATCTGCAAATAGTAGCATATTTCCGATGAACGCTACAATCCAGGCCACGGATGCTTCGCTTGCCAAGGAAATCGCGAGGCTCGCCGCGGAGACGCGTTCAGGCGGGCTCTCCCTGGGAGATTGCGTCTGCCTGGCGACAGGGCGCGTGACACAGTTGCGTGTGACCGCAGATCGGGCATGGGCAAAGCTCGATGTGGGAGTGCAGGTTACGATCGTGCGCTAGGCAGTCTGGCAGAATCTCGCGCTCTCGCGCATTACACTCTCGATCACTGAACCACGCCGTACACAACGGCGTGCACAACGCGCGCGTCTTGAGCGGCGCCACATCGAGAGGAACTCTGCATGCGTCGCAGTCATATCCGGTCCATCATTTGTTCCACGTTCGTCGGTCTCACGTTCGCGCTGACCGCTTGCGGCTCATCGGATACTGTTGGTCCGGTCACGCCCCTCCCACCAACCATGCAATCGCTGGCGGCGACATACCGCGCGGCGCCCGCGGGTGGCTCAAGCGCAAAGATCGGAGTATTGACGACCACTACGAGTGCCGGTGTGACGACAGACGAGCTGGGCAAGGGAGCGTCCATCCAGCTCACTCTCAATTCCAACGGTACGACCGCGGGCCATATTGCGGTCCCTGACGGCAACCTGGACGCCGATCTCACCGGCACGTGGGTGCTCACTGGCAATCAGGTGAAGCTCACCCAGTCGGCTGATACCTTTCTTCGCGACATCACGTACACAGCCACTGGTGATCAGCTCGATGGGGCTTCAAACTTCAGCGGTTCCACAGTGCACGTAACGCTTCGGCGCTAATGATCGCTCCCGACGCATCGCTCGCGGTCAAACGGTGGAGATGATGGGCTTCATTCCAGGGCGGGTGAGCGCTCGCTCGCCATACATGTGGGCGGCGATGGCGCTCGCGTGCATTGTTGGAAACGCGGCTGGGATGGGCGCGCAGACAGCACAGAACGACGTTGCGACGCGTGGGTCCATCTCTGGGGCGGTCGTGGATGCTGCAACCATGGCCCCGCTTCCAGCCTCCACTGTCGTACTGTCCGTGATAGGCGCGATCGTGTCTTCTCAAAACGGACATTCACCATTTCTGAGCACTGGGAGTGTGGCTGTCACTGACTCGCTGGGCCGGTACCGGTTCATCGACATGGCACCAGGGGAATACTCACTCCGGGTGCAGCGGATGGGATACCGGCCAGCGGTCATCATGGTACAGCTACGCGGCGCGGGTGATTCTCGCGTGTCTATTGGGATTACCATCGCTCCTATCACGCTTGCGGCGGTGCAGGTACGTGCGGATGCCGCGCAATCGTACGGCCGCATGAGCAAGCGCGACGACTTCTCCACCAGCACGCGCGTCGCCGCGGTCCGACAGCGTCAGCGAACATTCCTGGCGTCAGATGTGCGAGAGATTACGCACAATGACGTCTCCGAATCGGTCACGCTTGGTGAAACCGATCTGTTCCGTGCATTGCAGCGGTTGCCTGGTGTAAAGGGACGCGACGAGTATTCCGCTGAGCTGTGGACACGCGGCGGAAGGTGGGACGAAACGCGCATCTACTTCGACGGACTGCCGTTGTTCAATCCATTGCACGCATTCGGCGCCTTCTCCGGCGTGGGGAGCGATGCAATCGGCGCGGCATTTCTGCATCCGGGGGTACGTCCGGCGTCCATAGCCGAAGGTGGAAGTGGGGTTCTGGATCTGGAGTCCCGCTCAGGCGGTGGTGACGGTCACGTGCGCGGAGTGGGCGAGCTGTCCGTGATCAGTGGCCGGTTGGCACTGGACCGTCGCAGTCCCCATGGAAGCTCCGCCTGGATGATTTCGGCTCGGCGCAGCTATCTGGATGTTGCAACGCGCGCCATTCAACACTTCGTCGGTGGCAATGACATCTATATCCCGTACCACTTCTCCGACGTCTCAGCGCGCTTCGATCATCAGATCGATGCCAACCGAGCTATCGAGACGAGCGTGCTCTGGGAACGAGACCGCGTTACCGGTGATGTTGCCGACGTGGTACACGGCAATACGGCGGGCTGGGGCAATGGCATCGCGCGCGTGACATTTATTGCACCCATGCACGGGCTGCACACTCGGCATACGATCGGCATCAGCCGCTACGCGGCGTCGGTCGATGAGCGCCAGCCCGATTCTGCTATTGCATCCAGATACAGTGCATCCACCGCGCCGCCCATCCACTCGACGGTCTCGTATGCTACTGTCGAGGGTCGGATCGAGCCAGAGGCAGTGTCGGGAGCCAAGCCAATCTGGTCGGCGGGATACCAATTGACGCGACAAGCCGTGTCTAACGGTGGCGCGGGAGTACGGCCGTATGCTTCCCTGTACGACTCACGCATTGCGCAGCCTCCAACACGTAGCAATGCAATCGGTGTCCTGGCACTCTGGGCCGAGCGCCAGTGGCATCCGTTGACGCATTTCACCGCAGAGACCGGGCTAAGGTTGGAGGCTGGTACCAGCGTTCTCAACGGTGGTGTGTTGCGCCCAGCTCCGCGGCTCCTTTCGCGCTACGAAGTCAACACGGGCACGTTTATCTCCGCTGGCATTGGACGCTCTTTCCAATACACGCAGGCGATGCCACGCGACGGGACATCGGTAAATCAGGTGCTGTACCCCGTGCAGGCATGGCTGCTGGCGAACGGTGACATTCCCGTGTTGCGAACGGACATCACTACGCTTGGCGCAGAGCGGTGGTTCAGCTCCGGCATTCTAGCATCGGCCAATGTGTACGAGCGACGAGCATCAGGCGCCGTGGTGAGGGATCCAACTCCCGGCGATATTAGCAGTCGTGCGTTATTCGCCAACGCGGACGAACGTGCACGCGGGGTCGAGCTGTCGCTTCGACGGATCGCTGGACGTACCACATGGTCAGCCGGGTACAGTTACGGCACTGTGACAACCGAGGCACTCGGCTTTCGGTATCCGTCTACGGAGGACAGGCGGCACGGTGCAGACGCTACGGTGATGACGGCGTTGACGAAGTCGTTTCGTGTTGGTGCGGCGTACACCGCTACTACCGGCTCACCGTACACGCGAATACGCAGCTCTGAGGTACGGGTGAGCCGTGATGGCGGTCAGGTGGTTATACCACCAATCGCGGAGCTTCCAAATGCGATGCGCGGACCCATGTACACCAGCCTCGATCTGCTCCTGGATTGGACCCACGATTTTCGGAGTTGGCAGTTGGGTGCATATCTACAGCTCTACAACGCGCTGGATCATCCAAACCCCGCGGTATACACCGCGGGTGACCACTTCGAGTCCGGGCTCCCTCGCTTTCCGTTGGCAGGCCTCAGGATCGCGTTCTAACGAATGGATGTCGGCCAACTCTTTCATGATCACTATAACGCGCTGTTCCACTATCTCACTCGCCTTTCAGGTGACCGCGACATTGCAGCCGATGCCGCGCAGGAGACGTTCGTGCGTTTGATCGAGCGGCCTCCGCGCGGCGAGTTTCATCGGGCATGGCTGTACACGGTCGGCACCAATCTGGTATTCGAAGGCGAGCGCACGCGTGGACGTCGTCTGCGGCTGATGAACGCTGCGCCGCATCGCGCGCCGATCTCCGATCAACCGCGCGACGCGCATGAAGCGATGGAATCAGCCGAACGGCGGCATCTGGTGACCGAGGCTTTGGCCAAATTGCCGGCAAAGGAGCGGATCGCGCTATTGATGCGTGAGGAGGGCTTCTCCCACCGGGAGATAGCGACGGTCATCGGCACGACTGTCGGCTCCATCGGATCGCTGATAGCTCGGGGACTGGAAAGACTCGCCGGTTTGGTTGACCTCGACCGCGGAGAGATCTGACATGCGGTCCACTCTCGATCGAGCCAGGCACCTCACGGACGCGGATCTCGTGGGCGTTGTGGATGGCATGGATGGCATGGATGGCATGGAGGAAGCGTCGCTGGTTGCCGCCCATCTGCTGGAGTGTTCGGCGTGTGCGTCGCGGCTTGTGATTGTTAAGTCACGCCTCGCGCGTCTCACCGTCGTGCTGCGTGAGGCAGACTCCGCAATCGGTGCCACGTCGCCGCCGCATGTATCGATGGAGACATTGGATGAGAGAGCCGCGGCGCGACGATTGTATCGCGCACATCGTACCGTATCTGCTCGTATCTCAATTGTGCACTCGCATCGGTGGTTGGGCGCCGCGGCCGCGGTGTTGCTCTTCGCCGGTGCGGCAACCGCCGCGGTTCCAGCTCTGCGTGGCTGGGTCGCTGCACGCTGGGCGCAGGTAGCTACGCCAGGAGCAACGGTCCGTCGTACCGCGCTGCCCGTTTCAGAGTCTCCAGCAGCACCACTGCAACAGCGCGGCGCAGTAGTTTCGTTCCATCCGCTCGGCGATGAGTTTGTAATCCGTTTCGACAAGCCGCCCGCCGGTGGAGTTCTGGTGCTCTCTCGCGTCGCTGGAGTGGCGTCCACGTCAATGTCTACAGCGGCATCCGCGGAGATCATCCGCGGTGGCACGACCGATGAGCTCGTGGTGTTGCCACGAGAGCTGCGCATCCGGAACTCTGCCAGTTCAGTCGCCGACTACCGCGTCGTGCTCCCAGCTTCGGTGCACTCAGTCCGAATTGTGTTTGGTAACGGCCCATCAGAGCGCGGCAGCGTTGTGGCGCTCCCTGCTTCGGTGCGGGAGGAGATCAGCCTGGGAAAGCGTCCGGTACGCTGAGGGAGAGACAAACTGCCCGGTGTGACCGACCAAAACGTGTACGAAAAACGTACACAATCGTTCGCTGAACGGACACAACTGTCCAACTATTCAGCGTCGGCCAGGCAGCCATGGTGATACGCAAGTGGTGATACTGCAATAACTTGCGAAGACGGTACAGACTGCTGACGGTTGCGGTACCAGTGCTGCTTTGAGTAGGCCTGCGCACCAACTGGCGATCAGTGCCGCGTCAAACTCGTGGGACGCGTGGCGAGCTCGGAATCCACCGTGCTGGTGCGCGGTGAATCGGGAACTGGTAAGGAACTCATTGCGCGCGCAATCCACGAGCACGGCATGCGCGCGACGGGACCTTTCGTTGCAATCAACTGCGCCGCCATTCCGGAGACACTTGTGGAGAGCCTGTACGCCAAGATGGCGGAATTGCAGCTAGATCGAACGCCATCGCACGATCGCGATGGCGGGAGCGCCCAGTAGCCAGATCGCCGCGAGCGCGAGCAGGAAGTACGGTACCAGCGCCGCCGCACCCGCGTAATCCTTGGCGACCCGCTGACCGAAAAAGAGCGCGACGAGAGACACCGCGGCGAGCACCGCTCCCCAGAA
>JBBSHV010000029.1:0-17495 GCA_038232435.1 Gemmatimonadales bacterium
ACGCAGGCGCGGTTGGAGCAGCATTACCGTGACATGCAGGACATCGAGTTCACCGTCGAACGTGGAACGCTTTACCTGCTGCAGACGCGTACGGGCAAGCGCACCGCGGCAGCCGCGGTACGGATCGCGCGCGACATGGTGAACGAAGGTGTGATCACGCGTCGCGAAGCAGTTCGTCGCGTACCAGCCGCACACCTGGATCAACTGCTGCATCCGATCATCGACCCCGCCGCGCGCGCGGAGCCGCTATGCACGGGACTTCCCGCCAGCCCCGGAGCGTCCAGCGGCATCGCGGTTTTCGACCCGGATATCGCCCAGGCGCAAGCCGCCGACGGAACCGCCGTGATTCTCGTTCGCGAAGAAACCACTCCGGAAGATTTCCATGGCATCGTCGCCGCGCGTGCCGTCCTCACCGCACGCGGCGGCATGACCAGTCATGCGGCCGTCGTCGCGCGTGGCATGGGCAAGTGTGCCGTGGTCGGGTGCAAGGAGATCGAGGTCGATGTCGAGCATCGGCGCTTTGTCGTCGGCGCGACGACAGTATCGGAAGGCGACTACATCACGCTCGACGGTGCGACGGGGCGCGTCTTTCTGGGCGCGCTGCCCACGATCCCGAGCGAGGTCGTACGCGTAACGAACGGCACGCTGAGCAAGGCCGCAGCGCCACTGTACCAGGCGTACTCCGAGCTGCTCGAGTGGGCCGATGCCGAGCGCACGCTCAAGGTGAGAGCGAATGCCGACACGCCGCGCGACGCGCGCGCCGCGCGCGGTTTTGGCGCTGAGGGGATCGGGCTCTGCCGCACCGAGCACATGTTCTTTGAGGGCGATCGCATTCACGCCATGCGCGAGATGATCATCGCCCGCGACGAGGCCGGCCGGCGTCGCGCGCTCGCCAAGCTGTTGCCGATGCAGCGCGTGGACTTCGAGGGAATCTTCGAGGAGATGGACGGATTCCCGGTCACGATCCGCCTGCTCGATCCGCCGCTGCACGAGTTCCTTCCCCACGGCGGCGAAGAGAGCAAGCTGCTCGCGCGCACGCTGGGCGTACCGCGCGCCGACCTGCAACGCATAGTCGAAGGGTTGCGTGAGACCAACCCCATGCTGGGCCACCGCGGCTGCCGGCTTGGCATCACCTATCCCGAAATCACGGAGATGCAGGGGCGCGCCATCTTCGAGGCGGCTGTTCGCGCCAAGCGCCGCGGCATCGACGTTCGCCCTGAGATCATGATCCCACTGGTCTCGACGTTGGCTGAGTTCGACAACCAGCGAGCCATTTTGGAGGGTGCGGCCGAACAGGTGCTCGGGGTGATGGGTGAAACAGTTCCATATCTGATCGGTACAATGATCGAGCTGCCGCGCGCGGCTCTGACCGCTGGGGCCATTGCGACCCATGCGGAATTTTTCAGCTTCGGTACCAACGATCTGACCCAGACCACCTACGGATTGAGCCGCGACGATGCCGGTCGCTTCCTCCCGGCCTACGTTGAGGCGGGAATTTTTTCCGACGATCCGTTCCAGGTTCTGGACACTGTCGGGGTCGGACGGCTCATCCGCATGGCGGTCGAGGATGGCCGAAGCGCCCGTCCGGGCATTAAATTGGGCATCTGCGGCGAGCACGGAGGCGAGCCGCGCTCGGTAGCTTTCTGCCACGCGATCGGCCTCGACTACGTCTCATGCTCACCATACCGCGTTCCTATCGCCCGGCTCGCCGCCGCGCATGCCGCTCTTGACGACGCCGTTCCGCAATAGTTTATTCGGGACGGGCGCGCTGAGCCCGGCACCCCTGCTCGGCTCGGAGCGCCCGCTGCGCATAGCGGTCGTGACGGAATACTACTATCCGCACCTCGGCGGGATCTGCGAGCACGTGCACTTTTTTGCGCGCGAGGCGCGCAAGCTCGGCCATCACGTCGATATCATTACATCCAACCTCCCGGGAGCGCTGCCGCAGGGCGGTGTTATCCGCATCGGACGGAGCCAGCCGGTTTACGCGAACGGGTCTCAGGCGCGATTCACCGTTGGGTTGTCGCTGCGGAAGGACATGCGCGCCGTGCTGCGCGACGGACGGTACGACATCGTCCACGCGCATTCACCGCTGAGCCCAGTGCTGCCTGTGCTAGCGATCGAGGAGGCGGATTGTCCCACTGTCGGGACCTTTCATACCTACTTCGATAAGTCGGTCGCGTATCACTTGGGCCGGAACTATTTCCAGCGTCGATTGGACATGCTGGATGTCGCCATCGCGGTATCTCATTCTACGACTATCGCGCTGGAGCGATACTTCGAGGCGGACTGGACGATCATTCCCAACGGCATCGACGTTGATCTGTTCAATCCACACGCGCCGCCACCGCCGGGGATCCGAACGGACGTTCCAGCTGTGCTCTTTCTCGGCCGCTTTGATCCGCGCAACGGGCTGACTACACTGATCGAGTCGTTCAAGCGAGTGCGCGGCAAAAACCGCGAGGCACAGCTCGTTGTCGTCGGCGACGGCCCATTGCGGAAACACTATTTCCGGGCCGCCGGTGATGACCCGGACATCACCTTCGTCGGGTCAGTGCTGAAGGGGCGCCCCAGCTACTACGCACATTCCGCGATGTACGCCTGCCCCACCACCAAGGCATCGTTCGGAATAACGCTACTGGAATCGATGGCGTGCGAGACGCCGGTGGTCTGCTCCGATATCCTCGGCTTCCGTGATGTGGTGAAGGACGGGCGCGAGGCTCTGATGGTTCCGAGCGGAAATCGCGACGCGCTGGCCGACGCGATGGTACTGCTGCTGGACGATGAGTCTCTGCGGCAGAACTTGGGCAAGGCAGGGCGAATGGAAGCGGAGCAGTACGCATGGCCGCGCGTTACCGAGCGAGTTCTCGCCCTCTACGATAGCGTTCTCGCCCGGCGCCAAGTAGCAGCATGATTCTCCAGCTAGCCGGCGCCGCGGCACTGGCCGCGAGCACGGCAGCGCACGGTGCGTTCCACCGGAACAGCGGAGTCTTTGGCCGAGTGCTGCACCGAATGCCAGGCGGCGGCAACGAGGTTGCGATCACCTTTGATGACGGGCCCAACCCGTACGCGACTCCACTCATCCTGGACGCGCTGGCGCGGTCGCAGACCAGGGCCACGTTCTTTTTCCTGGGTCGTCACGCGGAGCGCTGGCCGGAGCTGGTGCGCCGCGCCGCCGCTGAAGGTCACCAGATCGGCAACCATGGCTTTTTTCATCGCAAGCTCCACCTGCGGAGCGCCGAATATGTGCGCAATGACCTGACGCGCGGGAAGCGCGCGATCGAAGCGGCCGGCGGCGGAACACCGGCATTTTTCCGTGCGCCACACGGCTTCAGAAGCCCGTGGGTAACAGGCATCGCCCGAAGCCTGGGTGAGCGCACTGTGGGTTGGTCGCTGGGGGTATGGGACAGCGCCCGCCCTGGCGTGAGCACGATCGTGGATCGCGCGACCAAGAAGGTCCGCGCCGGTGATATCCTTCTGTTGCATGATGGCGACGGCTACGATCCGGTGGGAGATCGCCTCCAGACGGCTGAGGCGCTCCCCAGAATCATCGACGAGCTCAAGCTGCGCGGTTTCGCTTTCGGCTCCCTTCCGAGATGACCGGACGATGACCCGGCCACAGATCGCGCGCATCGCCAGATTGGCGATTACAGTGGCGATCGTCGTCCTCCTCATAGTCTTTGCGAGGACGGTGAACTGGTCGCGGGCGTGGCAAGCAATGATCACCGCGTCGCGGCCGCTCCTTCTCGCGGCTATCGCGGTCAATCTCCTCTCGCTCGTCGCGCGCGGTGTGCGCTGGTGGGTTCTGCTGCGGGAGGTAGGCTCGCCATCACTCGCGCTGGCGCTCAAGGCAACTTTCGCGGGCGCTGGGCTGAACAACGTGCTGGTCGCGAACGGCGGCGATGCGGCCCGCGTCGTCTTCGTGACGCGCGCCAGCGGTGTGCCAGCCGCTCGGGTGATCGCCACAGCGGCGCTGGACCGGCTGTTTGACCCCATCGGCTTCCTTGCGCTGCTGGCGATTGGGGCGGTCGCCTTCGATCTCCCGCCTGAGTTGGCGAGGCTGCGCTGGCCCGCCATAATCGGCGTTGCCGTGGTAGCGATCCTGTTGATCTGGCTTGCGCGCTCGGCGCACACGATCACGCCCGAGTACAAACCGGAGCGGCGCGAGAAGCCGCGCGGTTGGCGCGCCAGCGCACGTGCCTGGCTTACTGACTTCGGTGCCAGCATGCGTGAACTGGCCAGCGGCCCGCGGATCATATGGATACTGCTGCTCACGATCGCGGCGTGGATCCTTCAGCTTGCAACGTTTGCACTGGCGGCCAGCGCGGCCCACGTGCCGCTATCGCTTCCCGGCAACCTCGCCACGCTCCTCGCCGTCAACGTGTCGCTGGTCATCCGTGCAACGCCCGGAAATGTGGGCTTCTTCCAGTTCGCCTACGCGTTGGCCGCCAGTGCCTTCGGTGTACGCAAGGCGGACGCAATCGCCGTATCGGTGCTGATCCAGGCGCTGCAAATCATTCCGGTCACAATCCTGGGCGTTGCGCTGGCACCGGAGTTTATCTTCAAGCGCAAGCCAAAAGTCGCGGACGCGGCTTAGATGTCGGACTTTGGAGACGTGAGACTTTGATCCAAAACGCAATGTTCCGCTCCGCAATCGCATTTATGGTTACGGCCGCCTTCGCGACCTCCGCGAGCGCGCAGCAACCCGCGAGCACGTCTTCGAGCGCGCCGAGCACGCAAGCGGCCCGAAGACCTACGCTCAACCTGATGCCAGTCCCGCGCACGTTGACCATGCGGGACGGCCGTCTGGACGTCGATGCATCGTTCCGCGTCGACGTGGTGCGGCACACCGACCCGCGACTGGAGCGCGCGGTTCAGCGCATGTTGCCTCGGCTGGAGCGGCGAATCGGACTGCCGCTATCACGCCATATCTCGCACGGCGCTCGCCCCCAGACGGCGACGCTCGTCATAGACTGCGCCGCTCCGGGCGAAGCGATTCAGTCGATCAACGAAGACGAGTCCTACTCCATAGACGTCAGCGATAGCGCCGTCACGCTACACGCGCCAACCACGGTCGGTGTGATTCGCGGACTGGAAACAGTGCTTCAGCTCGTCGATGCTGACACTAAAGGCTTTTTTATCCCGGCCGCCAGCATCCAGGACGCACCGCGCTTCCGGTGGCGTGGCCTACTCGTGGATGTGTCCCGCCACTTCGAGCCGGTGGACGCGGTCAAGCGCACTCTCGACGGCATGTCCGACGTCAAGCTCAATGTTCTGCACTGGCATCTGTCGGACGACCAGGGCTTTCGGGTGGAGAGCCACCGCTATCCCAAGCTGCACGGCATGGGATCGGACTCGTTGTACTATACCCAGGCGCAGATCCGTGACATCATCGCATACGCGCGCGACCGCGGTATTCGTGTGGTCCCGGAGTTCGATGTGCCGGGGCATGCCTCGTCCTGGTTCGTCGGGTATCCGCGTTACGCCAGCGCGCCGGGACCGTATCATCTTGCGCGCAAGTGGAGCCGCTTCGATCCAGCCCCGGTGTTCGATCCGACGCGGGAAGACACGTACCGCTTCATCGACAGCTTTCTCGGTGAGATGACAACCCTCTTCCCCGATGCGTACTGGCACGTCGGCGGCGATGAGGTGAACTCCGGGCAGTGGAACGCCAACCCGCGCATCCAGGCGTTCATGAAGGCACATCAGTTGGCGAACAGCGCCGCCCTGCAGGCGTACTTTAACCAGCGCCTCTCGCGCATCCTCACCAAGCATCACCGCCACATGATCGGCTGGGACGAGATCCTGCACCCAGATCTCCCCACGACTACAGTCGTGCAATCGTGGCGTGGCACCAAGTACCTGGACCAAGCCGTGACGCAGGGTTTCAACGGCATCCTGTCCGCCGGCTACTACCTGGACCACATGCAGAGCGCGGCCGAGCACTACCTGGCCGATCCCGTTCCGGCGAACAGCAATCTTACCTCTGAACAGGCCGCGCGCGTGCTCGGCGGCGAGGCTTGCATGTGGGCCGAGCACATCAGCCCCGGGAATCTCGACTCGCGCGTGTGGCCGCGCGCGGCCGCCATCGCCGAGCGCTTCTGGTCGCCGCGCGAAGTCACCGATGTGGGCGACATGTACCGTCGCCTGGCTATCGAAAGCGTGCGCCTGGAGCAGGTGGGAATCGACAACGAGTCGCACACCGACCGCTTCCTTCGCCGTATTGTCAACGGCCCGGACGTGGCGCCACTGCACGACATGCTGGCGTTCGCCGAGCCCGTGACCCTTGGCCAGAGGATCCGCGGTCAACCCACCACCCAGATGACCCCGCTCGTCTTTCTCGTTGACGCCGCGGTGCCGGATCCTCCCTCGAAACACCAGCTCAGCCCACTCGTGGATACCGCGACGGTGGCAGGCCCGACGAACGCCGCTGCGGGAGACTCAGCACGTGATTCACTGACGCGGATCTTCGCGGCGTGGCGCGGTCTACCGGCGCGAGTGAGCGACGTCGCGAGTCGCGCTCCAGTGGCGCGGGGTGGAATTCAGGCCGCCCAAGCACTCGGCGCGGCTGGCATAATCGGCCAGGCGGCGCTGGAGGCGCTCTCCTCGGGCAAGCCACTCCCCCAGCCCTGGATAGACTCGGCTCTGGTGACGCTCGCGGCGCTAGATAAACCGCAAGGATTGCTGCATCTAACTGTGGTTCCGGCGGTGCGGCAGTTGCTTGTTCCCGATTCAACGGCCAGAGTCGCGGGAGATCGGCCCGCCGTCGGCCTCTCAACCACAAAATAAAAGTGCCGGACGCGGCTTGAAGCCGGTCCGGCACTTAAATAGTGGAGGCGCGGGGATTCGAACCCCGGTCCGAAGCAAGATTCACTACAGCGTCTACGTGCGTAGCCCCCTCTTTCGTCTCTCCAACCGCGTCCCAGAGGGCGGGGCTATGGTTGGACAAGGTCTCTAGAGCTTCGCCGAACGAGGGAGACCGCCCCGCCCCGCTATCCCGAATTTGCGATACTCGACCGACGCGTCAGGAGCGCTCCAAGTCGAGCAGGTGCATTACACTACGCTAAGCGCAGGTTACGCAGCCAGGGCCAAGTTGTTGTTGGCAGTTGTAATAAATCCCAGATTTTTTAACGAGGATCCAGGATCCTCGGCACGCGGCCACAGCTTCACTAACCCCGTCGAAGCCGGTCGCCCCCGTACAACAAGTATAACGCATTTCCATACTGCTGTAAAGCGGCGAGAAAGTACTTCATGCCTGCCTCGTAACTCATTGGTGCTACTGACTATACGCTGTCAGACACAACCTTGTTCCGCCCGCCGCGCTTGGCCTCGTACAGTGCTCGGTCGGCGGCCGAGAACAGCTCATCTCGATCCCGGGCGCCTTCTGGATACGCGGCCACGCCGAGCGAAATGGTGATCGGAATCTCGCGCCCACCCACGGCGAAAGGGCGCTCAGAAATTGATTGGCGCAGGCGCTCAGCCAGTTGGCAGCCGCCCGCCAGATCGGTCTGCGGCAGAAGGAAGGCCATTTCTTCACCGCCGTATCGGGCCAGTAAATCCACGGTCCGGACTTCCTGCTGTAGTCTGATCGCTACCTGCTGCAGGATCTTGTCTCCTGACTGGTGCCCGAACGTGTCGTTGACGTGCTTGAACCGGTCGATGTCCACCACCACGAGCACGCACGAGCCGCCGAACCTGTTGGTTTCGGTGACGATTCGCGTGAGCCGTTCTTCAAATTGCTGCCGGTTCGCCAGCCCGGTCAGCGAATCCGTTCTGGCTCTGCGGTTTATCTCCTCGATCTCCCAAACCGTTTCCAGCGCCGCTGCACCTAGGAGGCCTAACAGACGAAGATTCTTGGCGTCGGTCGGAGATACGGGAGCAGGAGCGTCGTTCTCCATCACCAACGCACCGATTACACCCTCGGCGCCGCGTAGCGGGATGATGGCCAGAGCGCCCAGTCCGCGCTCCGGCTCCTCACCGCCGTATACCCGCAGTCGAGGGTCGCGGGCGACGGCGCTTCCCATGATTACAGGATTGCCATCCATGCACGCGGCACCGGTCTCGCTGGTGGACGCTACAGGCCACCCAGCGCTGACCATGTGGCCTCTGGTAGCGTACGCGACCTCGCCATGGTTGGTGGCGGCGTGCCACCGGACCAGCGACACGCGGCGCGCGCCCGTCATGTGCGAGGCCGCCGAGCAGAGGGATGAGCCGAGCGCTTCAACGGTACGATGCTCTTGCAGCTGGGCCGCGGTGAGCAGCAGTAGATCGGCGTGCCGCTCCGCACGACTCCCCGCTATCTGCGCTTCGACCAGGGAGCGAACTGTGTGCACTCGGGCGGCGAAGCGCGGCAACCAGCGACGCAGCTCGTCCCTCGTCATCGGGAGCACGCTCCGGCCGGAATTGATGGACAGGACAAGCCGCAGCTCAGGGGCGGCGATCACCGGCGTGGCGGCGAAGTGGACCGCGTCGCCGTCGGTGCACATCTCGCCGACGGACTGCTGCGCGGCCCAGGCTAGGAGCCCCGCAGCCTTCGCGTCCAGCTGCGGGACCGCTCCGTCGACGGAGGCGTGGTGCACCAACACGGGCGCGACTGAGGCATCGGTGGCGTTCCACAGAGCTGCACAGGAGGCTCCGATGAAGTCACGCGCGTCAGTTAGGATCTCTACCAGCGGCCCCGATGACATCGCGGCCTATGCGGCTAAAAGCGACTGATCCCGCTCGCGCACCGGGCGCGCGAGGTAGTCCGCACATATGTCTTCGATCTGCTCGATGGACTGCACAGCGTAGAGGAGCTTGCGTAGCTCCCCTGACCCGGGCAGTCCTTTCACGTACCAGCCCAGGTGCTTGCGGAATTCGATCGCGGCGCCGCGTGGGTCCGGGTCGAAGTCGGCCGCCATGCGGGCGTGCTCGACGGCCAGCGCCAGCCGGTCGCGGACGTCGGGCGCGGCGCGCTTGGGCAGGCCGGATAGTAGATCGCGCGTCTGGTCGAAGATCCACGGCTGCCCGAACGAGCCACGCGCGATCATTACTCCGGCGCAGCCCGTCTGAGCGTGCATCGCGACGGCATCTTCCGCGCACTTGATATCGCCGTTGCCGAGCACTGGGATGTCCAGCGCGTGGACGACGGCCGCGATCTCGTCCCACCGGGCCGAGCCGCTGTACATCTGCGCGCGGGTGCGCGGGTGAAGAGTAAGGACTGACGCGCCCGCGTCCTGGCAGCGAAGCGCAATCTGAACGGGGTTGCGCATCTCATCGCTCCATCCGCTCCGGATTTTTACGGTGACGGGAAGCGTCGTCGCGCCGCGCACCGCGCGGATGACGCTCTCGACCAGCGACAGATCCTTGAGGCAGCCGGAGCCACCGTTACGCTTGACGACTTTCTTGACCGGACAACCGAAGTTGATGTCGATGAACTCCGGTCCGAACACGTCGCTCACCAGCGCGGCCGCGTCGCCCATGGCGGCGGGGTCGGCGCCGAATATCTGCACCCCGATCGGGCGCTCGTCCGGGCCGAAGCGCAGCTTGGCCAGCGTCGCTTCGTTCTCGCGCCGAATGGCCTCCGCGGAGAGAAACTCCGTGACGACTACATCGGCGCCGAAACGGCTGCAGATTCTACGAAACGGCGACTCCGAAACACCCGCCATTGGAGCGAGATAGAGCGGAGTGTCCTCTCTCAGAGTGAACGGAAAGCGTCCCATGCTGGTGAAGGTAATGTTGATTGACACGGCCTGCAACGCGTTATTTGACACGGTATAGGGCGAGCACTACCTTGCACGGTTCAGCACGATCGCCCGCCCCTGCCGAACGCAATGGAATTACGCGAGTTCTTCTCAGAAGACGCTGTCTCGCTCGATCTGAAGGCCGATAACAAGGACGACATCCTTCGCGAGCTTATCTCCCTCCTCAAGCTGGATGACAAGTCGGAGGGGATGCTATTCAAAATGCTCAAGCGGCGCGAGAATCTCGGCTCCACCGGGATCGGCCGCGGGATCGCGATTCCGCACTGCCGCTCGCTCGTGGTCAGCAAGCTGCGCGTCGCTTTCGGGCGGAAGCCGGGCGGCGTCGACTTCAAGGCGATCGATGAGAAGCCGGTTTACTTCTTCTTCCTGATCGTCGCGCCGCCGCTGGAGGTTTCTAACCAGTACCTGCCGGTGCTGGGGAAGATCGCGCAGTTCAGCAAGGAACCCGACGTTCCCGAACGGCTGCTATCGCTGACCGACCCATCGCAGTTCATTGACCTGCTAAAGGAAAAGGGCGTGTAGGGCGCGGCTGAAGCCGCGCCTTACTATTCCCATTCGATGGTGGCGGGCGGCTTTGAGCTGACGTCATAGACGACGCGGTTGATGCCGGCCACTTCGTTCATTATCCGATTGGAAATTCGTGCGAGCACGTCGTGCGGAAACTGGTACCAGTCTGCCGTCATTCCGTCGGTGCTGGTGACCGCGCGAAGAGCCAACACGTTGTCGTACGTTCGCTCGTCGCCCATCACGCCGACGCTACGAACGGGAAGCAGCACCGCGAACGCTTGCCAGATTGAGTCGTACAGACCGGCAGACCGGATCTCTTCCAGATAGATCCGGTCTGCACCTCGCAGTACGACGAGCTTGTCCGCGGTGACGTCGCCCAGTATTCGGATCGCGAGTCCCGGGCCCGGGAACGGGTGACGCCCAACCATCTCTTCGGGCAGCCCCAACTCGCGGCCGACGTTACGTACCTCATCCTTGAATAGCTCTCGCAGCGGCTCGATGAGCGCGAACTTCATGTCGGCTTTGAGGCCGCCCACGTTGTGATGCGTCTTGATCGTAACCGATGGGCCGCCGGACGGAGATGCCGACTCGATCACGTCGGGGTACAGCGTTCCCTGAACCAGGAAGTGTACGTTAGCACCGACGGACTCGGCAGCCTCTTCGAAGACGTCGATGAACGTGTGGCCGATGATCTTACGCTTGCGCTCAGGATCTTCGACGCCAGCGAGAGCCGTGAGGAATCTGTCCGCCGCGTCGATGGTGATCAGGTCAATACCCATGTGCGCGCGGAATGTCCGCTCGACGTGCTCGCGCTCGTGCGATCGAAGCAGCCCCGTGTCGACGAATATGCACGTGAGTTGGTCGCCAATTGCTCGATGAACCAGTGCGGCCGCCACCGACGAATCTACGCCGCCGGACAGGCCGCAGATCGCGCGAGCATCGCCGACGCGCGCGCGAATCTGCTCGATGTCCCGCTCGATAAAAGATCCCGGCGTCCACGATCCGCGGACTCCACATACAGTGAAGAGAAAGTTCGCAATCAGTTCATCGCCGCGCGGGGTGTGCGCTACTTCGGGATGGAACTGCACGCCGTGAATGGGGCGCGTCTCGTGTCGAAACGCACTCACCGGATTGCTCGCGCTGGTCGCCGTCACAACGAACCCCGCCGGCGGGGAGTCGATGTGGTCGCCGTGGCTCATCCACGCCTGGGTACACTCACCGACATCGAAGCCGCGAAAGAGCGGGTCTGCGGCGCTGATGCACAGCTCGGCTCGCCCGTACTCGCGTCGTCCAGCACGCTCCACACGCGCGCCAGAGAGGTACGCGATGAGCTGCATCCCGTAGCAGATCCCGAGCGTGGGCGCGACATCGAGCAGGGCGGGATCGGCGGTGGGAACATCCTCACCGTACACCGAGTTGGGGCCGCCGCTGAGAATTATTCCCGCCGGCTGCCACTCCCTGACCCATTCGATGGAACGCGTGGGAGGATGGATCTCGCAGTACACTCGCGCCTCGCGAACGCGTCGAGCAATTAGCTGCGTGTACTGAGAGCCATAATCGATTACGAGGATGCGTTCAGTTTGCATCACGACTGGCAGTGCTTCACAACTTGAGAATCTCGACTTCGTGAGTTACCAGATCGACGATAGCGCCGGTGCACGAGCCATAGATCCAGCCGCACGCTTCGCCCGGATTGAGCAGCAACGTATCGCCGCGACTCTTCATCTCCACCTGGTGAGAGCAGCCGTGAAAGACGAACTGATGCTGCTCGATCGAGCGCTGCGTCACCTCGCCCAGGTCGTGCACTATCATGATCTGCTTGCCGGCGACCTCGAAGCTGTGCGGCGATTCGTACAGCTCCGTGCCCACGCCATGTGAAGCAGTTGCGCTCAGTCCTTCCGGATCGCCGTCGTTGCGGCCGAAGACGCCGAGCATCGGGATGTTGGCGTCGTTGATTGGGACGAGCGAGAACGGAGAGCAGTGGTCGCCGGCGTGCATTACCAGACTTGCCCCGCCTGCAACCATGCGGCGCACCAGCTCGTCGACAGCCGGAACGCGATCGTGTGTATCTGCAATGATACCGACGCGCATTAGATGGTTATCCAGTTTGGGGTCAGAGTCTCACGCTTGGTGAGGTCGGCGTCGCCCTCGCGCTCCGTGATAACGGCGAAGCTGGACCCATCCACCAGCACCTCCGCGGGACGAGCGCGCGAGTTGTAGTTGGAGGCCATGGAAAATCCGTACGCGCCAACAGTGCGCAGCGCCAACAGATCGCCAGGCTGGACACTGGCGATGCTTCTATCGCGCGCGAAAAAGTCGCCGCTCTCGCACACTGGCCCGACGATGTTCGCGCGCATTGTCGGGGGCGCGTCGCTTCCGACAACATCGATGCTGTGGTGCGATTCGTACAGCGACGGACGGATAAGGTCGTTCATTCCGGCATCGGTGATCACGATCTCCTTCCCACCGCTGAGCTTGCGATACAGCACGCGCGCCAGCAACGTCCCCGACTCGGCGACGAGAAAGCGTCCCGGCTCCACAACGATCGACGTTCCCGCTTCGTCTGCGATGGGCGCCAGCGCGGCCGCGTACGCCACCAGATCGGGAGTGGCTTCGGAGTCATATGTCACTGCCAGGCCGCCGCCAACGTCCAGTGTCGAGATCACGGCCAACCGCTCACTCTCGACAGCATGCTTGAGATCGAGGAGAACGCGCGCGGCCCTCGCGTACGGCTCCGACGTGGAGATCTGCGACCCCACGTGCGCCGCGAGTCCTACGAGCGATATGTTAGGCATCGACCGAGCCGTGCGTGCAACGTGCAGCACGCGATCGTGCGGGATGCCAAACTTCATCCCGTGCTCTCCCGTTCGTGTGTACGGATGCGGTGTCTCCACCGCGACATCAGGGTTTACCCTGAGCGCCACACGTGCGATCACCCCCAGGTCGCCCGCGACTTCCTGAAGCACGGTAAGCTCGCCCTCCGACTCCACGTTTACGCTGCTGACCTCCGCGCGCAGCGCTCGCTCGAGCTCCGAGCGCGTCTTGCCGACGCCGCTGAACACGATGTCGGCGCCCTCAAATCCCGCCCGGAGCGCCCGGTGCAGCTCGCCGCCGGAGACGATGTCTACACCGGCGCCGAGGCCACGCAGTAGCGCCAGAATCGCCAGGCTGGAGTTGGCTTTGACGCTGTAGTGTATGTGCACGGGAAGGTGAGCCAGAGCTGAAGACAGCTCAGCGTACCGCTCCCGGATGAGAGACGCGCTGTACACGTAACAGGGCGTTCCCACGCGGTCGGCAATCTCCGTGAGAGCGACACCGTCGCATATCAGGACGCCATCGCGGCGCGTGTAGCCGGAGGTGTGCGTTGGCGTGTTACTCGCAGTACTCGTGCTCATCAGTACGCTTTGGCCCACAGCGCCTCCGCCACAGCGGGCTTGCCGCACAGAAGACAGTGCGTTGGCGGCTCTGCCGAGCGGAACTCCTCGTCCGGCAAAACACGAATCGTTGCTTTGGTCTCCTCCTTTATGCGCGTCTCGCACTCCGCCGAACCGCACCAGCCAGCATACACGAACGCGCCCTCACGCTCCATTATTTCGCGGAATCGATTGTATGTGATATTTCCGCGAACGCTATTGGCCTCACGCCGCTCTCGGGCGGCGACGAGCAGGTCTTCCTGAATGGTCGACAGGAGATCGTTGATGGCCTCGCCTATGGTATCCAGCGTGAATGACTGCTTCGCGCGGGTGTCGCGACGGACAAGAACCGCCTGATTGGCATCAAGGTCACGCGGGCCGATTTCCATGCGAACAGGAATGCCGCGCAACTCCCACGCGTAGTACTTGGCGCCTGGTTTCATGCCCTCGCGCGCATCCACATGAACACGAAGACGCGCCGGCGATCGACGCTCCCATGCGCCGAGTGAGTCCTTGATCCGATGAGCTGACTCGAGCACGCGGACACGCTCCTCGTCGGTGCGATAGATCGGGACAATTACGACTTCTATCGGTGCGAGCAGCGGCGGCACGACGAGTCCGTTGTCGTCGCTGTGGGTCATGACGAGGCCACCGATCAATCGTGTTGACACACCCCAGCTCGTGTTCCACGCATACTCGATCTCGCCGCTCTCTGACTGAAACTTCAGGTCAAAGGCACGCGCGAAGTTTTGTCCAAGATTGTGCGACGTTCCGGCCTGAAGCGCCTTGTTGTCCTGCATCATCGCCTCGCAGGAATACGTGCGCAGCGCGCCAGCGAACCGCTCCGACTCCGTCTTGCGGCCAGTAATTACAGGCATGGCGATCCATCCTTCCATGAAGTCGCGGTACACGCCCAGCATGCGACGAGTCTCTTCTTCCGCCTCCTGCTCGCTCACGTGCGCAGTGTGTCCTTCCTGCCACAGGAATTCGAGCGTGCGGAGAAAGAGTCGCGTCCGCATTTCCCAACGGATGACGTTTGCCCACTGGTTGATCAGAAGCGGCAGATCGCGATAGCTCTGAACCCATTTGGCAAACATCGAGTAGATGATAGTCTCGGAGGTCGGCCTTATGACGAGCGGCTCTTCCAACTGCTTGCCCCCGCCGTATGTGACGACGGCCGTTTCCGGAGCGAAGCCTTCGACGTGCTCGGCTTCTTTCTGCAGAAAGCTCTGCGGAATGAGGAGCGGGAAATACGCGTTTTGGTGTCCAGTCGCCTTGAACATGTCGTCCAACTGCCGCTGCATTCGCTCCCAGATGCCGTAGCCGTTGGGGCGTATCACCATGCAACCGCGCACGGGCGCGTAATCGGCGAGCTCTGCGCGCAGGACTACCTCGTTGTACCATGCACTGAAATCCGCTGCGCGCGTTGGGAGCTTTCTATCGTCAGCCATCTAGGCGTTGTGTTGATTGTATCTCGGTCGCCGTGAAACCGGAGGCCGATATCGAGAGATGTAGAAGTGCGCGAGCGCCAGCTGCTTTTGCAGCCTTGCGCTGCTTGGGTATGGATTGCGGCCGCAGCGAGTACTCCACCGATTTCCCTTCGCCTCGCAGTCTGCGCGCTTCGGCCATGACGGCAGGCGTGGGAACGTCGTCATCCGCGGTTATCCAGCAGTCCAGCAGTGACTCGTGCGCCGGGAGCAGACCGCGAGCGCGCAGCAGTTCCGTCAATACTACATCGCCCATGCCGAAGCCGAGTGCCGGGAGCGCGGTACCGCCAAGCGCGCCGAGCAGGTTATCGTACCGGCCGCCGCCGCAGATTGCGCGGAACTCGCCGGATCGGTCGAATAGCTCGAACACTATTCCAGTGTAGTACGCGAGCCCACGAACAATGGACATGTCGAAGCGCAGCCAAGATGCGCCCTCGGGCACCAGCGCGGCGACATATTCGAAGAACCGGTCCATATCCGCGACGAGTGCGGCCCCCGCCTCATCGGTCAGCGCAGCTCTCACGCTTTCGATGGTCGCGTCCGGAATCGAGAATACCGCGTCTATCTGCGCCTGGGCCAATCCCGCGGCCGTCAATTTCTCCGCGGAGACATCGCGAGGTTGGCGCGCGAGCTTGTCCACAACAGAAAAGACCGCGGCGTACGCATCTTCACTGACGCCGAGTGCGGCGAGATAGGCTTGCATTACACGCCGGTCCGACACGCGAACCACGACCTCGTTCGTACTGAGTCCGAGCTCCCGACAAATATCGATCGCGCAGGCGACCAGCTCCGCGTCAGCGGCAACACCGCCCTCGCCAACAATATCTACATTCAGCTGATAATGCTCGCGCAAGCGGCCCTTCTGCTGTCGCTCGTAGCGAAATAGCTGCGGCATGGAGAACCAGCGCGTCGGCTTGCGCAGGGAGTTCGCGCGCGCGCCGATCATCCTGGCAAAGGTGGGCGTCATCTCCGGCCTGAGCGCTACCTCGCGATTACCCTTGTCCACAAAGTTGTAAAGCTGACCGACGATCTCGGCGCCGCTCTTCGCGGTGTATAGCTCCAGCGGCTCTAGCGGAGGGCCGTCATATTCGACGAAACCGTACCGCCTGGTCACGTCGCGCCATGCTTTCGTCACGTGCGCGCGCTCGGCTAGCTGCTCGGGGTAAAAATCACGGAAACCCGGGAGGGAAGTGTGCGCCATCTCCAAACCTATCGGCTCACTGCCGCCGGTGCCACCGCGCGGGTGCAGTCGTGCATGATGTTGGTAACGCTGCGCGAGTTAGCTCGCTCCCGCCGCAAGCGGCGGGTCAATCCCGAGCGGGTCGATCCCAAGCCGCTGCATCGCGTCGCCCACAGTGTGGAACGACCCCGCGACGACCTTGGTCCCCGGCCGTGCTTCGGCACGCATTAACGCTACGCCGAAGTCAGGGTCCAGAGCGACCGGGATCTTGCACGCGTTCGCATACGAAGCCGCGGCCAGGGGACTCCAAGCGCGTTCGGGCGGTGCGCTCGGCGGCTGCGTGATGATGAATAGGTCCGCTACTTCGGCCAGGGCCGTGATGATACCGTGCCAATCCTTGTCCTTGAGCACTCCGAGGACCACGGTGAGTGGCCTGGGCGGGTGCACCGCGGCGAGCGTGTCCGCAAGTGCCCGTGCTCCGGCCCCGTTGTGCGCGACGTCGAAGATCCAATCGCCCGAGCGCTGGAATCGGCCCGGCAGCCTCACGGTCGCGAGAGCGCGTTTGATCTCCTCAGGAGTGAGCGCGAAGTCGGGACCAGCGGCGTGCATCGACGCGAGCGCGGTGAGCGTGTTGCGTACCTGATGTTCTCCAACCAGCGGAGTAGACAGACGCAGCTCGCCGTACGGGGTTTGCGCCGTGAATGAAGTGCGGCCCCCAGCAAACGAGATTGACCAGGACCGCCACTCGCTCCGCACGACCTCGATCGGCGTCGCTCCTCGCGCGGCGGCGCGATCAATCAGGAGGCGGGCGAGGTCGGCGCGCGGCTCGCCAACGATCGCCGGGCGGCCGAACTTGAAGACGCCACCTTTTTCGTAAGCGATCTCGAGCAGCGTAGAGCCAAGGTACTCCGTATGGTCGAGACTGACATTGGTCACCGTGGCGACGAGTGGATCCACCACATTGGTGCTGTCGAGCAGGCCACCGAGCCCCGTTTCGATCACCGCGGCATCAACGCCTACTTCGGCGAAATACGCGAAGGCAAGAGCCGTCGTTATCTCAAAAAAAGTCGCCGCGTTCGCCTGTGCCGCTGGCTCAATCCTATCCAGTAGAGCGAGAACGCGCCCTTCCGGAATCGCGGCGCCATTCACAACGACGCGCTCGCGA
>JBBSHV010000030.1:0-17267 GCA_038232435.1 Gemmatimonadales bacterium
CCTGACCGAGCAGAGCGACGATGCGATCTTGTGCCGACGCGCCAGGCCGTTCCCAATCGGTGCTGGACCACTCTTCGGATGCGCGCCTCTCGTCGGCACCGGAAACCGCGAGATGCGCTGCTCCATTCCAATCGAAGGAGTCGCGCTCCTCCCCAACCCAGCTCTCGCCACCAACTTCGGCCGCCGCTTCGGCAGTCTGGCGCTCCATCTGGGGCTCCGTTTGCGGCTCCATCCGCGGCTCCGTCTGCGGCTCCGTCTGCTGCGAAGGCTCCTCCGCAATCGCCTGCTGCACCGCTTCAGGCTCCGCGGCCGGCTCACTCTCCGGCGTCTCCGGAGCCTCTGGCTGCGGTGCAATCGCGCTTTCCATCACGGCCTGCACGACGTGCACGACGTGCACTACAGTCTGCACTATGGTCGGCTCCGCCGCCGGTTCCTCGGTCGGCTCGTCAGTCTCGGCCTCGGTCGCCGCTTCGGTCGTGTCTTCCATCTGCGGCGTCGTAGCGGCCGACTCGGCCTCGTTCTCGACCGGCTCTCGCAGCAGGAACTCGTCGATCGACGGGAGTGTTGCTTCGCTCTCGAAGCTCGACGGCTCGGGCGGCTCCCACTGCTCCACGGAGAAGCCCTGCTCGACTGGCTGCTCCCCGCGATCGAGTACGAACTCGGTGATCAGCGGGAGCGGTTGGGTTGGAACACGTGCCGATGGCGGCACGAACGGAGGAAGCATTCCGGCCATGTTAGCTCTCCCAGCTTTCCTTGCCTAGGAGCGGAACGAATCGCACTGGACCCATTGCTCTAGACTCGAGGGCGTCGCCGCGCCGCGTGATTACGTTGAGGACCTGCTCCTCCCGATCGCCCAGTGGAATAAGCAGCTTTCCACCTTCCGCTAGTTGCTCGATGTAGGTCGTCGGCACCGTCGGCGCGGCCGCGCTCACCAGAATCGCGTCATACGGTCCGTACTGCCGCCAGCCCAGCGTGCCGTCGCCCAGAAGGAAGGATACATTGCGCACCCCGATCTCTGCCAGCACCTCGCGCGCGCGATCCAACAGCGGAGCGACGCGCTCCACTGAAAATACCTGCCCCGCCAGCTTGGACAGCAGCGCTGTCTGGTACCCTGAGCCGGTGCCTATCTCGAGCACCTTCTCCTGGCCGGTGAGGTGCAGCAACTCCAGGTATCGCGCATGGATCATCGGCTGCGAGATTGTCTGGCCGCTGCCGATTGGAAGCGCCGAATCCTCATACGCCCGGTGCCGCACGCCGGTGGGAACGAAGCGATGACGCGGCGTGTCGTCGATAGCATGTAGTACCGACAGGTCGCGAATCCCCTGCTCTTGCAGCAGCTCGACAAGGTGGCGTCTCGCGCCGCGGAACTCGTGGTCTATGGGGCTTGCCACCAACTCTCCGCGGTGTCCAGCATCGCGCCGTGGGTCAGATCCAGGTGCAGCGGCGTGACGGAAATAAAGCCGTCCGCGATTGCGCGATAATCAGAATCTTCCGGCCCGGTCCACGACATCGAGCCGGCACCGATCCAGTATATCGGGCGACCCCACGGATCCAGCATCGGACGAATCGAGTTGGTGAAGACCCGGCGCCCAAGCCGCGTGAGCTTCACTCCTTTAATCTCGCTTCCGAACACCGGCGGGAAATTGACGTTGAAGAGCGTCGTGCCCGGAATCGGCAGCGACGTGAGATGGCTCAGGAGCTTCGCCAGTGGCTCAACGTGCTCCTCCAGTCGCTCCGAGTCCGCCCGCATCTCGCCGCCGGCGAAAGACACAGCAATCGCAGGCACGCCGAGCACGAGTCCCTCCATGGCGGCGGCCACTGTGCCGGAGTACAGAACGTCCTCGCCCATGTTCTGGCCGTGGTTAATGCCGCTGAATACCCAGTCGGGACGCTCCGGCATCAACGCCTCGATCGCGAGCATCACGCAGTCTGTCGGTGTGCCGTCGACCTGGAAGCGTCGCTCGCCGAGCTGTATGGGACGCACGGGGTGGTGCAGCGTGAGCGAGTGACTCGTTGCACTCTGTTCCCGATCGGGCGCGACGACGGTAACCTCGCCCAGCGTCGACGCCGCGCGCACCAGACAGTCCAGCCCGTACGCGAGCACCCCGTCGTCGTTGCTGCAGAGTATCCGCATCAGCGGAACGCCGCCGCGCGATGGCTCCAGAGAACGCGCGCCACGCGCAGCGCGTCCGCTAGCTCGCGGAAGTGGCTTGGCGGACCGTAGATGGTCGGAACGGCAACCTCGGCGATACGGTACCCCCTGTGAGATGCGCGCACTAAAAAGTCGGTTTCGTACTCGTATCTATCGCCCTGCGCATCGACAGTCGCCGCAACGGTTGGACGCATGGCTCGGTATCCCGATTGACTGTCGCTGATGGGGCATCTGGTGATGGCGCGCGTTGCGGCAGAAGATATCCTATTCGCCAGCCGCCGGTGCGTTGGGACGCTGAGTCCGGTAATCTGCCGCGTGCCGATGACGATGTCGGCGTGCGCGAGCGCACCCAGAAGCTCGGGTGCGAATGACGTGTCGTGCTGTCCGTCTGCATCGATCGTTAGTATCGGGCGCAGGCTCCAATGGGATGAGGCGTACGCGAACGCACTGCGGAGCGCCGCTCCCTTGCCCCTGTTCTCGTCGAACTCAACCACGTGATCGCAGACGCGCCTGAGCAGCGCGCGCGTGCCATCTGTCGAGCCGTCGTCCACGCCGATCACGATGACGCCCGGCAGAATATCGCGCACAGAGGCGATGACCGCTCCCACCGTTCTATCGGCGTTGAGCGCTGGGACAATGCACACGGCGCCGCTCAGTGGCGACATCGGTGGCGCGATCATGACTCCGCGTCCTCATCATCGTCGCCGACGAGCGCGACGCCATTGAGAACGTCGAGTATTGCCCCAAGATCGCGCTCGATCGAGTCAACTGTGCCGGCGTCGAGCGCCGACCGCGCGAGCGTCTTCAGCTCACCGGCGCGCCTGTATTCGTCGATACGTTGGCGCGCGCCGTCAATTGTGTATTTTTCGACGTAGAGCAACTGCTTTACAAGCGTGATGAGCTCCACTTCACGACGCTGATAGACGCGGTTCCCCGACCGGTTCTTGGCCGGATGCAGAAAGCGGAACTGGCTCTCCCAATACCTCAGCACGTGTGGCTTGAGCTGCGTCAGCTCGCACACGTCGCCGATGGAAAAAAACTCGCGCACTGGTATTGTCGTCACGATGCTGCAGCCTCGCTGATCGACTCGTCTATCTTGCGCCTGGTCATTCGTCGCGCTCCGGCCTGGGGTCGCGTCCCATCAGTCCGGTAATCGCGTCGCGCGGAGCGAACCCTTCGAACAATACACCGAACACCGCGTCGACGATCGGCATCGAGACGCCCACACGCTCGGCAAGCGCCCTGGTCGATCGCGTCGTGATCACGCCCTCGGCGACGCTCTCGCGTCCGGTGAGCGCCTCATCCAGCGTCTTGCCACGGCCGATCTCCACGCCGAGCGCGCGGTTCCGGCTCAGTTGGCCGGTGCACGTGAGCACAAGGTCGCCCATGCCGGCGAGTCCCGCGAACGTCGCCGGCTCAGCACCGAGCGCAACACCCAGACGCGTCATCTCAGCGAGGCCACGAGTGATGAGCGCGGCACGCGCGTTGAATCCAAGATCAAGCCCTTCGCATACTCCTGTCGCAACCGCCATCACGTTCTTTACGGCGCCACCCAGCTCCGCGCCGATGACGTCGTGCTGAGTGTAGACGCGGAACGATGCAGCGTGGAATAGCTGTTGCACCCGTGCTGCCGGATCGCGATCAGTGCACGCAGCGACCACCGCAGTGGGTTGTCCGCGCGCCACTTCGGCGGCGAAACTGGGCCCCGTCAACGCCACGGCTGGGCCGCGCTCGAACACGTCCTCAACAACCGCTGTCATTCGCGCCAGCGTGTGCTGCTCGATCCCCTTGGACGCAACGACGACAAGCGGATCGCCGGAAATGTGCGGCTGTGCCGCCTCCGCGATCGCCCGCGTCACGTGCGAGGGCGCCACCATGATAAGCGCGTCAGCACCACTGACGACCTCAGCGATGTCGGCAGACGCGTGAAGCGTCCGCGCCAGACACGCGTCCGGCAAGAAGCGATTTGTATGTTCAGCGTTTATTGAAGTGACAACGTCAGGCTCGAACGCCCACAGCGTTACATCGTGCTCGTTGCGAGCGAGACGGTCGGCCAGAGCCGTTCCCCATGCGCCCGCGCCCACGACAGCGCAGCGCACTAGCTATCCGCCTCGATCAAGCGGCGTTGGGCGGTTGCGGTTCCATCGCGACCGCGCCCGGAGCTGACCGAACGAAGCGATGCTCTTCTCCGCGGCGGAGCCTTCCGATATTTGCCCGGTGTGTATAGAACACGAATGCGGCAATCACGACAGCGGCCAGAAACTCCGGGTCGTCCAGTGGTACGCCCGTCGCGAGAAATGCGAGTGGCAGAGCGACCGCACCCGCCAGCGAAGCAAGACTCACGTAACGCCAGACGAAGAACACCGCCAGCCACACCGCAAAAGAAATAAGCGTCGGGAGCCAGGCCAGCCCTAAAAATACGCCCGTCGCTGTCGCGACTCCTTTGCCGCCGCCACGACCGAGCAGAAAGATCGGCTTGACGTGACCCAGGATAGCGGCGATGCCAAGCGCCAGCGCGATCATTTCGGGATGTGTCGTGTCAGCAAAGCGCGGAAGCAACAACACCGGGAGAAAACCTTTGAGCACGTCGAACGCGAACACGGCAGCGCCGATACGCCCGCCGAGTACACGCACAACGTTGGTCGCGCCAAGATTGCCGGAGCCGTGCTTGCGCAGATCCACGCCGCGCCACTTGCCGGCGAGATACGCCGCTGGAACGGAGCCAGCAAGGTACGCGATCACCAGCGCAATAAGTGGCGAAAGATGCCCAAGCTGCGTCGGCGTCGCCCCCATCTACGCCGACTTGCGCCGGAGGACGATGTTCAGCGGGTTCCCGGTAAAGCCATAGGCCGCCCGGAAGCCGTTGTGCAAAAAACGAATGTAGTGCTCAGGCACGATCTCCGGATGGTTGCCGAAAACAGCAATAGTAGGAGGGGACGTTTCCACCTGAGTGGCGTAGTTGAGCTTCACTTCGCGCCCGGCTGCCTGCGGCGGCTGACGTCGCGCGAGCAGGTCCTGCAACGTATTGTTGATGTCCGACGTCGAGATGCGCTTCATCCGCTCCTCCTCCACGTTCAGGATCACGTCCAGCAGCTTGGTGATGCGCTGGCCGGTAACGGCGGACGTGAAGATAAACGGAACGAAGTTGAGGTACGGCGCCTTGTCGGTGATTGCCTCCTGAAACTTCGCCGCCGTATTGTTTCCCTTCTCCATCAGGTCCCACTTGTTGACCACGAGAATGAGGCCATGGCCAGAGTCCCAGGCCATCGTCGCGATCTTGAGATCCTGATTGTGTAGTCCGAGCGTCGCGTCTATGACAAGCACGCAGATATCCGATCGCTCGATCGCGCGGCGCGTGCGCAGCGATGAGTAGAACTCTATCCCGTCGTCGATCCGCGCCTGCCGGCGCAGCCCGGCGGTGTCCACAAAGACGAAGTCGCGACCGTGGTACTTCATCAGCGTGTCGATCGCGTCGCGTGTTGTTCCGGCGATGTCGTTCACGACCAGGCGGTCTTCGCCCAGGAGCCGATTGACGATAGAAGATTTCCCGACGTTTGGACGTCCCACAACCGCGACGCGAATTGCCTCGCCCCACTCCTCATTGCTCTCCGGAATCTTCTCGACAATGAGATCGAGCAAGTCTCCCGAGCCCTTGCCGTTCGTCGCCGAAACGGGAATGGGGTCGCCCGCGCCCAGAGTGAAAAAATCGTAAAAGTCGGTAGACGACGGCGTATCAACCTTGTTCGCCACGAGCACCCAGGGCTTGCGAGCTGCACGCAGCAGATCCAGCACCTTGGCGTCGCTCGGATGTACACCCTGCTGCGCATCGACGACAAAGGCAAGCACGTCGGCTTCGCTGATTGCCTCGAGCACCTGACGCCGGATCTCGCCGTCGATGGCGTCGTGCGTGTTCTCCGGTAGGCCACCGGTGTCCACCAGCCAGAACTGCCGCCCGTTCCACTCAGCTCTGCCAAAGTGTCGGTCGCGTGTGGTCCCGGCCTCTTCGCTCACGATTGCTTCGTGCCCGCCGATCAGCCGGTTGAAGAGCGCGGATTTGCCAACGTTTGGCCTTCCTACCAGTGCCACTACAGGTGCGCTCAAGCTGCAACTCCCATTGGTTCCTGCATCAGTATATCCACGAAGTCGTACGACGGGAAAATTGGAATCGGCAGCGCGGCGCGCACCGTTTCCAGAGCGGAGTCGTCCAGAAAAACGCCGTCCTCGTTTATTGTCTCCGCTGGGATGAGGGCGAAATCCAGATCAGAGCGGCCAGCGAGCGCGCGAATCACATCGGCCCCCACGAGTAGCCCCGCTGTGGTCGTGGTCGGCCCGAAAAGTGAGTTCTCGGCCACGATCAATTCGAAGTGCGCACCGGTCGCAGCGGCCAGCTCGCTGAGCAGAGGCGGCATCAGAGGCGCCATCGAGGTGCCTGTGACAACACCGATCCTGCATCCGGACAGGCGCGGAAGCGCGTGCAATCCATCACTTACCCGCATGCGCAACGACGTCACCGCACCGATCCCATTTTCGATCTGCGCAAAGTCGCCGTAATGCGATGTGGGCGGCAGCTCGCGCTCAGCCAACAGGTACAGTTCGTCGGACCCAAAGACCCATGTCTCGCCGCGCTCGCGCATCGCGCGCTCACCCCAGTGCTCTACATGCTGCAGCAGCGCGCGTGCGTTGTCGCGGTCCATCGACTTTCCGGTGTACAGATGCGAAAACTGCGTCAGTCCAACGGGAACGACCGCGGCCGAGATGACGGCGCCACCCAGATTCCACAGATCCGTGAGCGACTCTTCCAGAACCGCGCCATCGTTGAGACCTGGAACGACGACCATCTGACAATGGAACTGAATTCCGCCCTCAGCCAGCCGCGTCAACTGCTGCACGATATTAGGCACGCGCGGGTTGTTGAGAACGACCTTGCGCGCCTCCCAGTTGGTCGCGTGCACGGAGACATACAACGGCGAAAGCCGGTACTCCAGGATACGCTTGATGTCGCGATCCTTCACATTCGAAAGCGTCGCAAAGTTGCCGTACGCGAACGAGAGCCGGTAGTCGTCGTCGCGCAGGTAAAGCGGTTTGCGCAACCCTTGTGGCAATCCCTCGATGAAGCAGAACTCGCAACGATTGGCGCACTGCCGCACGCGTGGCGGCTCCAGCGCGATCCCCCATGGATCCATGTCTGGGCGCTCGACTTCGAACGCCACCGTCTCGCCGTCCGGGAGCTTCGCTTCGATGGTGACTTCGTCGTCGGCGGAGAGGAATTCCCAATCCAGGAAATCGGCAATCGCGCGACCATTCACGCTGAGAATTTCCGTTCCCGGAAGTATCCCCAGCTCATCCGCAACACTGTCCGGCTCGACCCTCGCAACGCGTACCATAACCGAAGAAATCTAGGCGAGCCAGCCCCGAAATCCAAGTGCTACAACGAGTTACGTTCCGGCAGCCTCATGCGGCGAGCCGTCGCACCAGCTACGAGAGGAGCGACCCCGCGTGACCGCGGCCCTCACCCGAGATGCGTAGCAAGATCCCGACGCCGAGCCAACTGGCGAGCATGAAGGAGCCGCCGTAGCTGAAGAACGGTAGCGGGATTCCCGTGATCGGCATCAGGTTGAGCGTCATCCCAACGTTGACGATGACGTGGATAAGCCAGGCCGACATTAGCCCGAACGCAGCCAACCCGCCGAACGAGTCGTTCGCACGCGCCGCGATTTTTGTGGCGCGGAGGAAGAGTGCCAGAAAGAGCGCGAGCGCGCAGGCGACCCCGATGAAGCCAAGCTCCTCACCCACCACGGCGAAGATGAAATCCGTGTGCTGCTCGGGGAGAAATCCGCTCCGTTTCTGAGTACCGAACGTGAACCCATTGCCCCACGCGCCGCCCGACCCGATCGCGATCTTGGACTGGAGCACGTGATAACCCGACGCCCTCGGATCGGCCGAAGGGTCCAGGAACACCTTGAGCCGGTTCTGCTGATACGGCTTCAGCTTCTCCCAGAGAATGGGCGCGACGACGCCTGTGGCGACGTTGGCCACCATCAGCACGATGCCTTCGATCAGGTACGGTTTGTACCAGAGAACCAGGGCGAGGAGTACCAGAAACCATGCGCCCCAGAGCCCGGTGCTGAACGAGAGCACCAGGCTGACAACCGGACTGGCCAGGAGAAGCAGCAAGGGCCATGGCACCCCGGACCAGAACAGCATGCCGAAAAAGACACCGATGAAGACGATTCCGGAGCCCAGATCAGGCTGCAGCATAATGAGCAGCCAGGGAACGCCGACCACGAGCGCCGGCTTCCACAGGTCCAGCAGCGACTTGGGCGCCTCGCGCCGCTGAGCGAGCACTCTGGCGAGCATCAGTACAACCGTGATCTTGGCGAACTCGGACGGCTGGCCCAAACGGTGGCCGCCAATCGCGATCCAGCTCTTGGTGTGCGCGGCCGTTCCCGCGCCGGTGCCGATGGCGAGCGTCGCGGCGAGGATCAGGAGCGTGAGGAGATAAGCGGGCCACGCAGCCCACTCTATGAGCCGGACAGACGAGCTGCCAATTGCCCAGGCACAAACAACGGCGATGGATAGCCATACAAACTGGCTGCGGTACAGCGTCGCGACGAATGTCGGGACGTCGGTCTGGCCAGCGGAGTAGACCATCGCGACGCCAAAGAGCGACAGTAGCAGTGCCGTTAGCGCCAGCGGATAATCAACGACAGTATTGCGAAGCATTAGCCCTCCGTTTCCACCGCGGCGACCGGCGTCACCTTGAGATAGTGCGAGATGATGGACGACGCTACATGGGCAGCGCGCCCGCCGTGCCCCCCGTATTCCAGCATCACGGCGACCACAATCGTCGGCTGATCAGCAGGCGCGAAACCGACGAACCAGGCGTGGTTTAGCTCAGTTCCCTCGACTCGCTTACCGGTCTGAGCGGTCCCCGTCTTTCCGGCGAGCATGACTCCCTGGATCTGTGATGCCGCCGCCGTTCCTCCGGCTGACACCACGCCAGCGAGCGCCTTTCTCAGCCCTTCCATCTGCGTGGGCGTGAGCTGAAAGACGCGTGAACGGGCCGGCTGAATCCGCGCGACTTCGGGCGTGGGAGCAGTGCCGTCGGTGGCCAGAGCCGCGTAGAATTTGGCCATGTTGACCACGGTCTGCGCGTTTTCCCCCTGACCGATCGACAGGTTCAGCGTCACGGCATTGCTCCACCCTCGGGCTCCGTACGTCTTGTTATAATAGTCCACCGCATAGGGCCAGAGCGCTCGCTTCTCCTCCGGGAGATCAATGCCGGACTTCTCGCGCATGTCGAGCGACACGCCGCCGGCAATGAGGCGCGACAGCCCGATCTTGAGTCCCAACTGATAGAAGTAGACGTCACACGACTTCTCGATCGCCTGACTCAGGTTGAGGTCGCCATGACCGCGCTTGTCCCAACACTTGAAGTAGCGATTCCCGTACTGCAACCCGCCGGTGCACGGAACGGGCATCCGCTCGTCCAACGTTACTAGCCCCGACTGCATGCCGGTGACCGCTGTAGCCAGCTTGAAGGTCGAGCCCGGCGGGTAGCGACCCTGGGTCACCTTGTTGACAAGCGGGCGGCGCTCGTCAGTGAGCAACGTCTTCCAGTAATCGGCCGGGATGCCGCCGGTGAAGCGATTCACGTCGTAGCTCGGCGCACTGTACAGCGCGAGCACGCCGCCGTTACGCGGATCGATCGCTATCGCGCCGCCCTGGAGCGAATCACCGAACACTTGGGCGACAAAGCGCTGCAGATCCATGTCGATGTTGGTGTACAGCGGCGCGGCTGGCTCGGGCGTCAGATCCATGCGTTCGCCCGGCTGGCGAACCTGCCGGCCGCGCGCATCAACCTCGTCGTAGCGAACGCCCTCACGCCCGCGTAGAACTTTTTCGTATTCCTTCTCCAGCCCACCCTTCCCGATCAGCTGGCCTGGCTTGTAGCCCTGGTACTGGGTTCCGTTCAGGTCGGTATCGGTGATTTCACCGGTGTAGCCGACGAAGGGTGCGACTACCGGGCCGTCCGGGTAGAACCGCTTTGGCACCGACTGAATGATGAGCCGCGGGAAGTTGATGCGGTGTTCTTCCAGTACTGCGACAACGGCTGGCTCCGCGTCCGAAATGATTACCGTGGGCCGATTCGGGTCGCGGCGATACCTCCGTACAACTGCCTCGATCTGATCCGGCTTGAGCTCTACGACGGTGGACAATTGCGCCAGCGCGGCGCGAAGCGAGTCAACGCCCGTGGGCAGGATCGATACGGAGTAACCCGGGAGGTTCTCCGCGATGACGCTACCCGTGCGATCATAGATGATGCCGCGCGGCGCGGGGAGCGGGATCGCGCGCAGCCTGTTCTCCTGCGACTGCAGCTTGTACCTGTCGTGCTGCAGAACCTGGGCCTTAAAGAACGCACCCCCGATCGAGACGAGGACGGCCGCAACCCCGAGCGAGGCCACGCGCGACCTCCGCGCGATGTCATTCGGATGAACGCTCACGCGGGGGAAGGCTCCAGTAGGGGACGCATCAACAACAACACTACAACTCCGGCAATAGCGGTAGCCGCGGCGGAGAGGGGTGACCAGAGTGCGAGCTGCTGAACCAGCTCCACACCAAAAAGGCGGTGCTCCGCTACAAAGTAAATAATATCAAAGAGCCACTTCCCCGCAAAGAAAAACAGTGCATTGAGCGGGAGACTGTCGGCGAAGAATACGGCCTTGAGCCAGGAAGCAAGATACGCGACGACGCACATTGCGACCGCACCGGCTCCGAGCGTGTCGGGCGCTAGCGAATCGGCGATAAGACCGACCACAAACCCGATTAGGACCGCACCGGCGGGCCGCACGCGCACCGATGCCGTCAGTACCGCCAAGAGCAGGAAGTCGATGGGCGCACGCCACCCCAGCAACGGGCGCAGCGTGAAGTGCAGGAGCGTGAGCACCGCGAAGGTGAGCACCGCGCGCACAATGCCGGGAAGCGTCATGCGCCGCGCTAGATAGTTATCGGCAGACCGGCCGAGTCGCGCTTGGCCGGCGCACGGCCCACGGTGTCGCGTCGAATGCTGTCGCGACGTACGCTGTCCCTGCGCGCGGCCCTCCGTGCGGCTGCCGCCCGCGCGGCTGCCGTATCGATGGTGGTGCCAGCCGGAGGGGCGACCGGCGCACCAGCCTGAGCGCCAGCCTGAGCGCCAGCGGCACGCAAGCTGTCGCTGGCGACCGAATCCTGCGCTGCCTGGCGCGCATTCGCCTCTGCCAGAGCCGCGGTACGAGCGAGCGAGTCGCCCGCGACAACGATGCGGCGCACGGTGGAATCCGCGATCTGACCGACGGCCCACACGTTATCCATGCCGCGCGCGACGCGCTCGGGGCGCAGTACCATCACGGAGTAGACGTCGGCCGGGAAGACCGCCGGGAGGATCAGGTACGTCCGCGCCCAGGTCTCGGTCGTCTTCGTCTCGCCAATCACTCGACCGATCGGAATCCCACGCGGATACACTCCGCCCAATCCCGAGCTGACGATCATGGTGCCGGGCTTGATGGACGTGCGGAACGGGACCCCGCGCATCTCCATCAGGTATCTACCGGGGCCACTCGCGATGTGAGCCTGCACGATTCCGAAAGCCGCCGCATCCGCGGAAATCGCGCTGACGCGAAATTCGGGGTGCGTCCATACCATCGCATGGCTAATCGTCGGATCCACGTTGTCAACTACACCGACGAGACCTTCGGGAGCCACAACCGGACTCAGGCGTTGAATTCCGGCGAGCGAGCCCGCGCTCAGCGTGAGCCCGAACTCGTCGCGTACGCCGCGCCCATGCAGCGCTTCGACCGGAACGAAGCCCCATTGCAGCCTGCTACCGAGCCCCAGGAGATCGCGCAGCCGGACGTTTTCTTCCTGCAGCGACCTAACGCCCATCGCGCGCAACGACACCGAGTCCTGCGCGCTCGTCACCGCCTCGTGTGCAAGAAACGCCCGGCGACTCAGCTCGGCACGTTCCTGCAAGACGAGCATGGGAGCGAGTACGCTCCTGCGCAGCCCGCTGGCCACCGATTCGCGGAGCTGGCCGGGGAGCATCAGCGCAACGACTGAAAGCGCCGCGAAGGCGGCAAGCACGGTGCGATCCAGCCTGTTGCTGGCGCGTGCGACGCGGGCCACGTACTACCTCAGGGGCTGAGTACTGACCAGTACTTCTCCTCGTCATCGAGGATTCGCCCGGTGCCGCGCACGACGCAGGTCAGGGGGTCTTCGTCAACGTGGATGGAGAGTCCGGTCTCCTGTGCAAGGAGGACATCGAGGCCACGAATTAGCGCTCCACCGCCGGTCATCACTATCCCGCGATCGACGATGTCGGCGGCCAACTCCGGCGGCGTAATTTCGAGCGCGCGGCGTACGGCGTCCACAATCTGCTGGATCGGCTCCTGAACGGCGTCGCGAATTTCGGCAGAGTGCACTCGAACGGTTTTCGGGATTCCCGAAACCAGATCGCGCCCCTTCACGTCCATTTCCCGCTCGTCGCCGACAGGATACGCGGAGCCGATCTGGATCTTTACCTGCTCGGCCGTCCCCTCACCGATCAGCAGGCTGTGATTCTTGCGCATGAACTGCAGGATCGCCTGGTCCAGCTCATCACCGCCGGTGCGGATTGACGTATCGCTGACGATACCGGAGAGGGCGATGACGGCGATCTCAGTCGTTCCGCCACCGATGTCGATAACCATGTTTCCAGTCGGCGTGTCGACGGGTAGACCGACTCCGATGGCGGCTGCCATCGGCTCGGCGACCATCATCACTTCCTTGGCTCCGGCGCCCAGCGCGGAGTCGCGCACCGCGCGCTTCTCCACTTCGGTGATGCCGGACGGCACGCACACGATTACACGCGGCTTCACGCGAAAGACGTGGTTCTCGATGATGAGCGCGAGGAAATAGCGCAGCATCTTCTCCGTCACGTCAAAGTCGGCGATAACGCCATCCTTCATGGGGCGAACGGCCAGAACGTTCTCAGGCGTTCGGCCGAGCATGCGCTTGGCCTCCAATCCAACGCCCTTGATTTTCTTTGTCTCGCGGTCGAGTGCAACCACGGATGGTTCATTGAGAACGATGCCTTCACCCTTCACATAAACGAGGGTGTTGGCGGTTCCAAGATCCACGGCAATACCGGTCGCCGGGAAGAGCGACCCACCTTTCAAGAACGGCCAGCGCATGCGTGCTTCCTAAGAAAGCGAGAGTTGTACCGGATCAGCTAAGGAACGAATCCGGATCGGCGAGCGGCATTCCAAACGCCTCGGCCACTCCCGGATAGGTGACCTTACCCTCGACGATGTTGAGGCCTTTTCGCAACGCGGCGTTGTCGCTCAGGGCCTGCTTCCACCCCTTGTTGGCAAGCAGCAATGCATACGGGAACGTAGCATTGGTGAGCGCCAGCGTGGAGGTGCGGGGGACGCCGCCCGGCATGTTCGCAACGCCGTAGTGAATCACCCCATCAACAACATATGTCGGGTTCTCGTGCGTGGTAGCGTGAATTGTTTCCACGCAGCCGCCCTGATCGATTGCGACGTCCACGATCACTGAACCGGGCTGCATCGTCTTGAGATCTCCGCGACGGATGAGCTTGGGCGCCACCGCTCCGGGGATGAGCACGCCGCCAACAACCAGGTCGGCTGAGCGGATCTGTTCCAGGACATTGTGCCGGTTGGAGTAGATCAATGTCACGTTCGCCGGCATAACGTCGGACAGATAGCGCAACCGCTCCAGGGATACGTCGAGCACCGTGACCTTGGCGCCAAGTCCCGCCGCCATCTTCGCCGCGTTCACGCCGACGACTCCGCCGCCCAGTATGACCACCTTTGCGGGCGCGACACCGGGGACGCCGCCGAGCAGCACGCCGCGGCCGCCGTACAGCTTCTCGAGGTATTTGGCGCCTTCCTGAACCGCCATGCGCCCGGCAACCTCGGACATTGGGGTGAGCAGGGGAAGATCGCGGTTGGGCAGCTCCACTGTCTCGTAGGCGATACACACAGCTCCGCCGTCGATATGCGCTTTTGTGAGCTTCTCGTCCGCCGCGAAGTGGAAATACGTGAAGATGATCTGCCCCGGGCGCTCGCGCGGCCATTCCACGGCGATCGGCTCCTTCACCTTCATGATCATTTCGGCTTCACGCCAGACAGTGTCAGCGTCCGCCCCGATGGTCGCGCCAGCCGCTGTGTACACGTCGTCCGGGAAGCCGCTCCCCTCGCCCGCGCCCTTCTCGATCATCACGGCGTGGCCGGCGGCGACGAGCGCCTCCGCGCCAGCGGGTACGAGGGCGATGCGGTTCTCGTTGGTCTTGATCTCTTTAGGAACGCCGATCTTCATGGTCGTATCTTACAAGTTTGTTTGTAAAGTCGCGCCCGAAGGTGCAACTGAAAGAGGTGCCGGTCCAAGGCTTACAACGGTCTGAGCGTCCGCGCGGAAACATGTTGCGCAAATCTCTGACACCAGCTGCCCGTCGATTGCGTCGACGAGCGCGAGCATTTCGTCCAGCGGACGGAATGGCTCATCGTACAGTTCGAGACCGGCGGCGCGGTACATGCGCGAGCTCGGGCTTTCCAGCGACAGCGTGATCTGACCTTTGAGCTGTCGTTTGGCAGCTTCCATCTCGTCGCGCGGAACTCCCAGTTCGGCCAGCATGTTCAACTCCGAAAGCACAGCCTCCGCGGCCTCGTCTGCCGACTCGGGCGACGTTCCAACATAAACACCGTGCATGCCCGCGTCGGAATAAAAAGACGAAAAGGTGTGAACGGAATAGGCCAGGCCCAACTCTTCGCGCACGCGTTGAAAAAGACGCGAGCTCATGCCGCCGCCGAGGAGCATACTAACCAGGCAGAAAGCATAACGCCTGGGGTCACCATGGCCGAACGTGGGGCTGCCGAAGACAAGCTGCGTCTGTGCGCCGTCGCGCTCCACATGCGTGTACGACGGCGGTAGCGGGCGCGCCGCTGGAACCACAAAGCGCGGTTCCGGCGATGCGACGACGGCGCCCTCGCCCCAGCCTGTGTGGCTCAGGATGTCGACGAGCTCGTCGTGCTCCAGTGAGCCGGCCGCGGCAACTACGATGTTGTCGGGGCGATACGCGGATGAATGCAGCGCGCGCAGATCCTGCGTGCGCAACCCCGACACCGTGTCGCGCGTTCCGAGGATGCGGAAGCCGTAGCCGTCATCGCCCCACAGCCGTTCGTTGTGCACCTCGAACACCAGATCATCCGGCGTGTCATCCACCATCGCGATCTCTTCGAGCACGACCTTTTTCTCGAGTCTCAGATCGCTGTCACGCAATGACGGATTGAACATCAGGTCCGCGGTCACATCCGCGGCGTCGCGCAGATTCTCGTCCAGCACGCGCGCCTGAAACGACGTATGCTCGCGTGCGGTGTATGCGTCGAGGGAGCCCCCGAGAGTCTCGAGCGCGAGGCTTATCTCTTTGGCGCTCCGACGCTCGGTACCCTTGAATACCATGTGCTCGAGCATGTGCGAGATGCCCATCTGCTCAGGATGTTCGTGCAGCGTCGCGGCGCGAACCCATGCCCCGAATGCAACCGACCGCACTCCCGGAACTTGCTCCGAGAGTACGGTCAGTCCATTCGGCAGGACGGTGCGTTGGACCTCTGCTGTCCCGCCGATCGCGCTAATCTCTGCGGCCACGCGCACCGCGAGACCGGCGCGGACGATCGCCGCGTTCCCCACGGTCGCCTTCGCCTTCCTGCTCTCCATCCTCGCGGCTGCGCGCCGCAATCACGCCCGCCTCGTCGCCCTCACCGAACGCGACCGGAGGAGCGCCGTTGCCGCCACGGCCACCCGTGCCTTCCGTGGAAGCTTCGCCTTCAGCGGGCGTCTGTAGCGCCTTCATCGACAGACGTAGGCGGCCACGTTCATCACGGTCCAACAGCTTGACGCGCACGCGATCGCCCTTCTTGACCACGTCTTCGGTCTTCTCGGTGCGGCCGTGCTTCAGCTCCGAGATGTGCACCAGGCCTTCGGTGCCCGGCATGATCTCGACGAACGCGCCGAACGCAGTCGTGCTCTTCACGGTCCCTTCGTACGTGTCGCCGATCACAGGCTCGGCCGTGATTGCCTGCACCATCTGGCGTGCACGCTCCATCGCCTCGCCACCGACCGCCGCGATGGTAACCATCCCGCTGTCGTCCACGCTGATCTCGGCGCCCGTCTCTTCCTGGATGCCGCGGATCGTCTTTCCCTTGGGTCCGATCAGCTCGCCGATCTTCTCGGGATTGATGTTCACGGTCACGATGCGCGGTGCATACTGCGACAGATCGGTGCGTGGCTCCGGTAGGGCCTTACGCATCTCGCCAAGAATGTGCAGACGGCCGGCCTTTGCCTGCTCCATCGCCTGCTGCATGATCTTGAGGTCGAGACCCTGGATCTTGATGTCCATCTGGATGGACGTGATTCCCTTCTCCGTCCCCGCGACCTTGAAGTCCATGTCGCCCAGGTGGTCTTCGGTGCCGAGGATGTCGGTCAAAATGGCGTAGCGCTCGCCTTCCTTGATGAGCCCCATTGCCACGCCGGCGACAGCGCCACGGAGCGGAACGCCGGCGTCGTACAGCGCCAGCGATCCACCACACACGGACGCCATGGATGACGAGCCGTTGGACTCGAGCACGTCGGAGACTATGCGGATGGTGTACGGAAACTCATCGAACGGCGGCAGCACCGCGTGCAGCGCACGCTCGGCCAGATTGCCGTGTCCGATCTCGCGCCGGCTGGTGCCGCGCACCGGCCGCACTTCTCCCGTCGAGAACGGTGGGAAGTTGTAATGCAGCATGAACGACTTGGTGGTTTCACCAGCTTCGTCGATGCTGTCGAGGCGCTGCACGTCGTTGGCGGTACCGAGTGTTACAGCGACGAGCGCCTGAGTCTGTCCGCGCGTGAAGAGTGCGGAGCCATGTGCGCGCGGGAGCACGGGAGCGTCGATCGAGATGTCACGCACTTCGGTCGTCGTGCGACCGTCGACGCGGTGACCAGTGTCGAGCACCTGCGAGCGGAGCGCGTTGTACTCCACGTCGCCGACCAGGTTGGAAATGTCCTTGGGATTGTCCGGGAACTCGACCGTCAG
>JBBSHV010000031.1:0-16801 GCA_038232435.1 Gemmatimonadales bacterium
ACGCGACGACCGCGGCGTCAAAGCCCCACCCACCGGCCCGGAGGACCGCGACCGAAAGCACCGCCAGGAGTGTCATGGCGATCGCCAGATGGGTCACGATCACATACGGATTGAGCGATAGCTTGACCGTTATCCCGCCGAAAACAGCGGCGACAATCACCAACGCGAAGGCCAGTGCCGCGGCGCGTAGCACGCCGCCTTGCCCGCCTACACCGCGCTCGCCGCGCCGTAGATACGCGGTTGCGAGCAGCGCAATGATCGCGAGAGTGACCGCCGCCGCGAGATATCGGTGGGTTACTTCTATGATGAGGTCAGGTCGGTCCAGCGGAGGGAAGAAATGGCCCACGCACGTGGGCCAATGATCACCGCATCCCATGCCGGAACCGGTTATGCGGACGATCGCGCCAAAGACGATCTGCGCGAACGCAAAAACCAGCGCCAGATAAGCAAGCCGCCGGAGTGCCGTCAAAACGGGATCGTCACCGTCGTACGTATCGTTGTACGGCGCGGCTTCAGCCGCGCCACTATCATCGTATCCAACGCCACCATCACCACAGCGTTCGCCACGCGACCGAGAATACGGCAGCGAGCGCGAACGCGGGGAGCACGCCCCACAGCACTTCGATCGCGCGCGGCGAGCGCGGCAGGTTGGTCCGGGGAGTAACCTCGGCCACGGGAAAGAAGGCCGCTCTCAATATCAGCAGCTCGGCCACGGCCGTGATCGCGGCGCATACCCAGAACAATACGTGGTGAAGGTCCATCTCAGCCGAGAAAGCTACTCGCCAACGCCCCTGGGTTGCAGTAGCGTTGTGCATGGCCAACGTGTTGCCGCGCAAAATCGGGTTGTGGAGTGCTGTTGCAATTCTTGTGGGTAGCACAATCGGCTCGGGCATCTTTCGCTCTCCGGCGGGAATCGCCGACCGGCTGCCCGGACCGCTCCCAATGCTATCGCTCTGGGTCTTTGGCGGCATCGTCGCGCTGAGCGGAGCGCTGACGTTGGCAGAGATATCGAGCGAGTATCCAGAAACGGGCGGCATCTACGTCTACATCCGTGAAGGCTGGGGACGGCTACCAGCGTTTCTGTTCGGGTGGTCGGAGCTGGTGATCATTCGAGCGGCAGCACTCGGCGCCATCTCGACAACGTTCGCCGAGTACTTTTTGCGGGTGCTGGGTCACAACACGAGCGTCGCGCCGTACGATCAGTGGGTGCACTACGTGGCCGCCATCGCCATTGCTGTCGTCGGAACGTTGAACTACGTGGGGGTGAAGTGGGGGACGTTGGTGCAGAATGTCCTCACTATTCTCAAGTGCGGTGGGCTGCTGGCGCTGGAAGTTCTCGCACTTGCGGCGCTGCCGCGCACGGGCGGCCACTTCACGCCGGCCGCTCCCGCAGGGAGCTTTGGGCTGGTCCCGTTCGCGCTCGCCCTCGTCTCCGTGCTCTGGGTGTACGACGGGTGGGCCGACGTGAGCTTCGTCGGTGGAGAGGTGAAGGACCCGCGGCGCAATCTCCCGCGGGTGCTCATTTTCGGTACGCTGGGCGTTATCACATTGTACCTGCTGGCCAACGTGGGCTACCTGTCGGTCCTTTCAATAGAAGAGATGCGTCACTCCAAGCTGGTCGCGGCGGACGTTGCCCAGCGGCTGGTCGGCGCGCCCGGAGTCATCGGCGTTGGGGTGGTGGTCATGATCTCCGCCCTCGGTACACTCACCGGTTCGATGCTCACCGGCCCCCGCATTCTTTGGGCGATGGCCAATGATGGGCTCCTCTTCCGGCGGCTCGCGACCGTGCACCCACGCTTCGAGACGCCAAGCGTCGCGATCATGGTGGCCACGTTGCTCGGGATAGTGTTCGTAATGCTGCGGACCTTTGAGCAGTTGGCGGATACATTCGTGACGGCAATCATTCCTTTCTATGCCCTCGGCGTGGCCGCCATTTTTCCGCTGAGAAAGAAGGCCGGTTACAACCCTTCGGTTCGCGCCATAGGTTACCCCGTCACGCCCATCATCTTCGTCGTGGCCACTCTCTATCTGTTGGGCAGCGCACTTCTGGATCCAGTGGCGCGCGTGCCGACACTGGCGGTATTCGCCGTGATTTTGGCTGGGATTTTCTTCTATCGTGGCTCCAATCGAACGTCCGCTCGATGAGACGTGACAGGGAGGTTACAAACGTACCCTCCCCGATTGTGTGCTTTTTCCGTAGGTTACAGCCGTCCATTTTACGTGAGGCAGCATGATCAAGAGTCGTTTGTTGGTGGCTCTGGGAATAGCGGGTGCGTGCTTGTTTGGAAGCACGCAGTCGCTCAGCGCCCAGGGTATTACTTCAGGTTCAGTTGCCGGTGTTGTGACGGATTCGTCGGGCGCTGGTGTCGAGGCGGCACAGGTCACTGTCACAAACACTCAGACCGGCGTGGCGCAACGTGGAGCTACGCGCGAGGGTGGTCGGTATAGCATCGCTGGTCTCGAGCCGGGCGGCCCATACACTGTTACGGTGCGTCGTATCGGCTACTCACCGGAGACTCGTGAGAGTGTGCGCGTACCGCTCAGCAATGCCGCCCGCGTCGACGTAACGCTTACGCGTCAGGCGGCGGTACTGGCTAGTGTGGCGGTCCAGGCGCCCGCAAGCACGAGCGCGGTCATTTCTCCTACCAAGACGGGCGCGAGCACGACAATTTCGGATTCGCTGCTGCACCGCCTTCCGACGTTGAACCGTAATTTCACCGATTTCGTCCGGCTCGTTCCCCAGGTTTCGACGACCACCGGCAATCTCTCGGGCGGTGGCGTCAACATCCGCCAGAACGGCATTCAGATCGACGGAGCCTCCGCGGGCGATCTGTTCGGCCTTGGTGCCACCGGCCAGCCCGGCGCTCAGGCGAACGCCAAGTCGATCCCGCTCGACGCTGTGAAGGAGTACCAGGTGCTTCTCTCGCCGTTCGACGTGCGACAGGGAAATTTTGGTGGCATCCTCATCAACGCCATCACCAAGAGCGGCACCAACGACTTCCAGGGAGGGGTGTATGGCTACACTCGTAACCAAGCGCTCACCCGCAGCCAGCCGTACCTGACGGACTTTCTCCAGCAGCAGTACGGCTTCTCGCTTGGCGGTCCGATCATCCCGAACAAGGTGTTCTTCTTCGTCAACCCGGAGTGGGAGAGATTTCGCACCCCGGTGAACGGGCCCTACATCGGATCGCCTGACCAGACTGTTTCACAGACTTCGATCGATCAGTTTACCAGTATTCTGTCCAGCCAGTACGGCCTGGCCAGCCCGGGTACGGGTGCTCAGGTCCTGAGGCAGAACCCGAAGACGAACATCTTCGGCCGCATTGACGCATATCTACCGGGCGGGACACGCGTCGTCCTGCGCCATAACTACGCGGACGCGAACAATGTTAGCTTCGGACGTGGCGCGGCAACTTCGGCCAGTCCGAACTTCGGACTTACGTCCAATGCATATCAGTTCAGCACGACGACGAATTCGACCGTCGCGGAGTTCCTAACGAATCTGTCCAACGGCGTCTTCAACGAGCTGATCCTTAACTACTCGACGACGAAGGATTTCCGAACCGTACCGGTGCGTTTTCCGCAGATCACGGTTCGCGGAATTGCACGGAGCGATAACCCGGCTGGCACGGCTAACCTCGTCGCCGGCACCGAGGCTTCGTCTCAGGGAAACTCGCTCGACCAGCGCATTTTCGAGCTCACCGAAAACCTGACGATCCCCGTTGGCGCTCATAAGTTCACGGTCGGCACCAAGAACCAGTTCTATCGGCCAGTGAACCTGTTCGCTCAGAACTCGCTCGGAAGCTGGACGTTCGCCAACCTCGACTCGCTGCGGCGAGGAGTTGCGTCGAGCTATATCGTGAGCGCTCCATCGCCGACCGATCCGGCCGCCGGCATCGCGACGTTCCATGCCAACCAGTACAGCTTCTACGCGCAGGACGTGTGGCAGGCGACTGAGAACTTCCAGCTCACGGCCGGTGCGCGCCTGGAAATGCCGCGTTTCAACGACACCCCGCCGCTCACCCAGTCTGTGCTGGACCAGTACGGCCGCAGAACCAGCACCGTCCCGACGCGTCGGACGTTCTCTCCGCGCGTCGCCTTCAACTGGGACGTCACCGGCGACGAACGCAATCAGCTTCGCGGTGGTATCGGCTACTTCACCGGGTCTCCTCCGTACGTATACCTGTCAAATGCGTTCGGGAACTCGGGCTCAAGCGGCTACGTGGCGCTCAGCTGCAACGGAACTACGTCGACGACGACTTCGTTCGTTGCTCCGAAGTTCAACGCGCAGAACATCGCAACGCCGCCCACGTCATGTGCACCCGCGGTCGCCGGCACGGTCACCAAGCCCGGTGCGACAATCACCGGGCCGAGCGCTGGTTCGGCGGTCAACACCATTGACCCCAACTTCCGCTACCCGCAGTATCAGAAGATTTCGGCGGCGTACGACCATCGGTTCGCCAGCGGCTTCGTCAGCACCATAGAGGGCCTGTACACCCACGCGATCTCCAACCCGTTCTATCAGAACCTTGCGCTCGTCGGCCCCACCGGTGTGCGCGACCGCAACGGCCGCATTCTGTACGGAAATCTCACCGCGACCGGCGGTACACCGAGCACCAAGGGTAGTCGCCAGCAGGTTCTCGACGTGACCGACGTTTCCGGAGATCGTACGTACAGCATCACGGGAACGCTACAGAAGAGCTTCTCAGATCGCCTTGAAAGCTCGCTGTCGTACACCTATAGCGAGTCGCGTGACGTTGTCTCGGTCACGAGCAGCACGGCGGGATCTAACTTCCGGTATCAGCGCGACGTGTCGGGCTACCTCGAGGACCGGTCACTCACACGTTCCAAGAACGACCAGCCACATCGCATCGTGGCTACCGGGACGTACAGTCTGCCGACTCATACCGACTTCTCGTTCATCTACACCGGCGGATCCGGCGCGCCGTACGACTACGTGTACGGCACAACTTCCGCCGCCGGCTCGGGTGACCTGAACGCGGATGGCCAGTCCCAGAACGATCTGGTATATGTCCCGAAAAGCGCAAGCGATCCGACCGAGATCCTCTTTTCGGGAAACGCACAGTCTGTCGCCGCACAGCAGATTGCGTTCGAGAGCTTCGTCAACAGCGTGCCGTGCCTGCGCGAGAACCGGGGTCGGCTACTCGAGCGTAACGCATGCCGCAATCCCTGGAGCAACGAAATCGATTTGAGCATTGCTCAGTCGCTCGAGGCTTTCCACCAGCAGAACCTGAAGCTCACCCTCGACATCATCAACTTCGGTAATCTTCTCAACCCGAAGTGGGGACGGCAGTTCTTCTCGGACCAGAATCAAACCTGCGGTTCGATCTGCAGCGCGACGGTGCTGTTGAGCCAGACTGGCAATAAGCTTGGTACCGTGGCTAATGGCATCAACAGCAGCCAGGGTATCTTCACGTTTGATCCGACACTTCGGCCGTACTCGGCGTTGAACGCGGCATCCAACTATCGGATGCAGCTATCGCTGCGGTATAGCTTCTAGTCGGACGACGGGGACAAGGATGACAGGAAGGCCGGCGCGGAGAAATCTGCGCCGGCCTTCCTGTATCAGGTAGAGGTGACTGCGCGTGCGCGCCCTCACGCTTGAAGAGCTGTACGGACCCGGAGCGGACGACCGATGTCCGGGATGGCGATGCTCGCGTCATCCGGATGTGCGGCGCTCTTGAGCAGTTCGATGGCCTCTCTGTATCCGTTCAGCGTTCCGACGTCCACATATGATGTGCCCGAGCGCACGCCCACGGCGCGACCGCCCTGGGCCAGGTACGCGTTGACGAGAGTGCCGAAGTACTCGTCGCGGCGGCCGCGTGCGTTCCACAGATCGCACAGCTCGCCGAGCACCGTACCGGGCATGCGGAACGCACCCCATATCCACGAGGAGCGCGGGTTCGGCTGCTTCACTTCTATTTCCAATACGTTGCCGGCTGCATCGGTGCTCACGGCATCGAACAGATCCGGTCGGTCCACGGGGAATAGCAGGAACGACAGCGTATCGCTCGGTAGCGTGCACAGTCCGTTGGCTGGAAACCAGATCGTATCGGGCAACCCGACGATCACGCCCTCGTCGCGCGACGTGAGCGGGAGCGCGCGGAAAATCGCGTCGCACAGCCCCGCTGGCTGGGATTGAACCGTGTACGCGATGTGTGCCTTGCCGATGCTGCCCCCGTAGTACGCCAGAATATCTGCCTTCCCTGGCGACACTACAAAGCAGATCTTATCCGCGCCCACAAGCAGCATTCGTTCCACGATGTACTCGCTCACCGCGCGCGGTCGCTCGATCCCCATCTCGAGTCTGCTGCCAACAGGGAGCAGCTCCTTGGAAAAGGCGAGCGGTTGTATGCGGCTGCCTGCTCCAGCTGCCGGAACAATTCCCCACATCGTCAGATCTCCACGGGGGCACGGGTTTGATATTCGGCTCGGTGTTCAGCGCTTTGTTCAGCCTTTTGTTCAGCTCGATACGCTCCGTTGAGCGCGTCCTCAAGCTGGGCGGCTCGCCGATCAGCGGTGTGTTCGGCCAGCGTTCGCTCGCGGGCCGCGGAAGCGATCGCGGCTAGCTCTCCGTCCGACAGTTCGATCGCGCCTATTGCCTCGTTGGTGTCACGCGCAACGAGGATCTCACTACCGGGGGTGAAGAACTCATCCAATCCTTCCCATGGGTCGCTGAGGATGGGCGTTCCACATGCGGCTGCCTCGAACAGCCGCCCTGAGGGACAGTAGCCCATCTCTGCCATGGCTCGGCGCGTGACATTGAGCGTGATGCGCGAGGAGCAGTAGAAAGACGCATGCTCCACCGGAGGGAGGTGCCGCTTGAAGTGAATGTTGTCTGTCCACGGGAACGACGCCGGGTACTGCGCGCCGCCGATGAGAAAGCGCCGGTTCGGTAGCAGTCGCGCGGGGGAAACGAACAGCGACTCGAGCGTGCGCTGCCTGTCGTCGGCGTACGTGCCCAGATATGACAGACTGGACCGGTATTCCTCGACCGGCGGCAGCGGGTAGTGCACTGCCGGATCAACGCTCCCAAACAGCGGCGCCACGCGGCGCGCGCCGAGCCGCGTCTGCAGCTGGGTGAGGGCGTCGCCTCCGGTGTAGCTGAGGACGAGATCGAAGTCGCCCAAACCCTGGGGCGGTAGATACGACACCGACTCTCCCGCCAGAACGCGCGACAGGGTCACCGGAGTATCGAGATCGTAGAAGACGCTCAGCGGGGCGCTACTCAGCGCGGCACTGGAGTCGAGCACCAGTTCACTCGCGGCACGGCCATCGGGGCAGTAGGATGTGACCACCCCAACGTCGGCGTCGGCCAGATGCCGGCGCGCTATCGGGAGCAGGTCGCCCCAGGAACCGTAAAGGCACAACTCCCCCATAAGGAGCTGCGTCAGATCCCGATGCGCGGCATAGTACGGCACGTCTCGCTCGAAAAAGACGATATCGTGGCCACGTTGGGCGAACGCTTTGAGCAACCCGCGCCACAAGGTGGCGTGACCGTTCCCCCACGACGAGCTCACCGTGAGCCCGAAGATGACTAATTTCATCCGCCTCCGTTGGCGCGAGCCGTACGTACAAACGTTGTAAGCCAGCGCGTTCGCATGAGACGTACCAACCGCCGCCGCGCACCACGGCTGCCTAGTCGCGCACCCTTTTTGAAGGCAGGAGGTGTAAGGGTCTGTCATGGTCGGGTCCCTGTGTTTGCACGACAGTCTCCGATTCCGTGGAGAATTTCACGATGCAGATGCAACCGAGGAGCAAACGAGCTACAATGAAGCACAGTGCGTCACGATGCAGCACGATGCATCACGATGCAGCACGATGCAGCACGATGCAGCACGATGCAGCACGATGCAGCACGATGCAGCACGCGGATTGCGTACGGCGGATTGCATACACACGTCAGGTAAGCGCCAGTGGATCTAAGTACCGGCCCGCTGCTTGCAATCACGTGAACAGCGCGATTTTCGTTCACAAACACGGAAAGAGTGGCGAAGCGGCATGAGGTCGTGCGCGACTTCGGGTTGAGTCACGGCATCGCGTCGGACCGCCCGCGTGTGGTACTCGGAGGAAGTCGGACATGGGGCACATCCTGATCACAGGCGGTGCGGGATTCATAGGATCACATCTGGCGGATGAACTACTTGCGGGCGGTCACCAGGTGCGAGCATTGGATAACCTGTCGGAGCAAGTACATGGTCCGGAAGCGGCGCGACCGGATTATCTCAGCCCCGATGTAGAGCTCATCGTCGGTGATGTACGGGACCGTGCCGCGGTGCGGGGCGCCCTGGAAGGGATTGACGCTGTGTTTCACCTGGCCGCCGCCGTTGGTGTGGGACAGAGCATGTATGAGGTGGCGCACTATACCAGCGTCAACAATCTTGGCACCGCGGTGCTTTGCGAGGCGCTTATAGCCAACCCGGTAGAGCGGTTCGTCGTGGCGTCGAGCATGAGCGTTTACGGTGAAGGACTTTACCGTGCGCCGGATGGCTCGATCTGCACTGACGCAGCCCGGAGCGTGGAGCAGCTCCGCGCCGGGTTGTGGGAGCCGCGAAACGAAGATGGAGAGGTCCTCTCACCGCTTGTCACTCCGGAGAGCAAGCCGCCGAGTCTGTCATCGGTGTACGCGCTGTCCAAATTCGATCAGGAGAGAATGTGTCTGCTGGTCGGTCGCGCGTACGATATCCCCACGGTCGCGCTACGCTTCTTCAATGTGTACGGTCCGCGACAGGCGTTGTCCAATCCCTACACCGGTGCGCTGGCGATATTTGCGTCGCGGCTGCTAAACGACAATGCGCCGCTGATCTTTGAGGACGGGCAGCAGCAACGCGATTTCGTGAGCGTGAGCGACGTCACGCAGGCGTGCAGGCTGGCGCTCGAGGTTCCGGCCGCGGCTGATCAGGTCTTCAACGTCGGAAGCGGCCATCACTACAGCATAAGTAGTCTCGCCGAACGAATGGCTCGAACACTGGGCAAGCCGAATGTGTCGCCGGAGATAACGGGCAAGTACCGTGTGGGTGACATCCGGAACTGCTTCGGCGATATCTCGCGCGCTCGCCAGGTGCTGGGATACGAGCCGCGCGTTTCCATCGACGACGGGATCGCGGAGCTGGCCGAGTGGCTGGATGGACAGATCGCGTACGACCGCGTGGACCAGGCAAGCGCCGAGCTGGAAGTGCGGGGGCTTACGGTATGAGCCGCCGTATCCGGCTGGAGCGCGAAGCGCACATAGAAATGCATAGAGACACTGATGAGCAGGACATCGATCGGGAGCCTGATGGAGATGTTGATATAAACGTTGATGGAAATCCTGATCAGCGCCCCGTGCTCATCACCGGCGGTGCCGGTTTCGTTGGCTGCAACGTTGCGCACCGGCTTCTTTCCATGGGTGTGCCGGTGCTCCTGTTCGACAATCTTTCCCGCGATGGTGTCGAGCGTAACTTGCGCTGGCTGCGCGAGACGCACGGAAGTAACGTCCACGCGGAGATCGCTGACGTACGCGACCGCGCGGCGCTCAGGAGCGCCGTCGCACACGCGCGCCAGGTGTTTCATTTTGCCGCGCAGGTGGCGGTCACGACCAGCCTGACCGATCCTACCGACGATTTTGAGATCAATGCGGGCGGGACATTGAACTTGCTCGAAGCGTTGCGCTGTCTACCGGAGCCACCGCCACTCGTCTTTACATCCACCAACAAGGTGTACGGTGGGCTCGAGGACGTACCGCTGGTGCGTCGCGGCGGTCGCTACGAGCCCGAGGACCACGCGCTTCGGAATCGCGGAATTGGCGAGGATCGCGCGCTCGACTTTCACAGCCCGTACGGCTGCTCAAAGGGAACGGCGGATCAGTACGTGCTCGATTACTCCCGCTCCTACGGGCTACGGACCATCGTCTTTCGCATGAGCTGTATCTATGGACCGCGGCAGTTCGGAACCGAAGATCAGGGATGGGTCGCCCACTTCCTCATTCGCGCCATCGAGCGTCGCCCAATCGTGCTCTACGGCGACGGCATGCAGGTTCGCGATGTGCTGTTCATCGACGATCTTGTTGACGCATTCCTGCTCGCGCAGCAGAACATGGATGCCCAGGCAGGCCGCGCTTTCAACATGGGCGGCGGGCCGGAGAGGACGACCAGTCTGATCGAACTGCTCGATCTCATCGAAGAGTTGCACGGGGAGCGACCCAGAGTAGAGCGCGAGGAATGGCGCACCGGTGATCAGCGCTACTATGTATCCGACACCGGTCGCTTCCAGGCAGCGACTGGATGGCGTCCGCGCATCGGCGTCGAGTCCGGTGTCGCGCGGCTGTATCGCTGGCTGATGGAGTCTCGTAAACCCGTGCATGCCACATCCCATGCCACATCCCATGCCACATCCCATGCAACGTCGCACGCAACGTCGCACGCAACATCCCATTCAGTCCGTCGTTCTGTAACAGCCGGAATGACTGCACCGGCGTCCAGTGTGCCGGTCGGAACGAATTTTAGTGCCGGTGAGGAAGTGGCGTGACGGCTACAATCGCGCAGCCCGGGACGACGACGCGCGCGGCCGTGCTCGTCGCGCCCGGCCGTGTCGAGCTGCGAGAGATGCCAGTTGTCGACCCTGGCCCAGGCGAGGTGCGCATCCGCCTGGCCGGCACCGGCGTGTGCGCGTCCAATCTTCCCGTGTGGGAAGGGAGGGAGTGGTTCAAGTATCCACAGGCACCGGGCGCACCGGGACACGAAGGGTGGGGAACCGTTGATGTAATAGGCGCGGGCGTTGATAATGTTAGTGTCGGCGACCGGGTTGCGGCGCTGTCGTACAGTGCGTACGCGGAGCACGACATCGCCGAGGCTGATGCGGTAGTGCAGCTGCCACCGGAGCTTGCAGATACACCATTCCCCGGCGAGCCACTCGGCTGCGCGATGAACATCTTTCGGCGCAGCGATATCCAGGCGGGCCAGACGGTCGCAATTGTCGGCATTGGTTTTCTCGGAGCGCTACTGACACAGTTGGCCACAGCCGCGGGTGCACGCGTGATCGCGATCTCGCGACGTCCCTTCTCGCTCGAAGTCGCGCGCCAGGCGGGGGCCAGCGAAACAATTCCGATGGACGACCACTACCGCATCATCGAGCGCGTGAGCGGTCTCACCGGGGGAGAGCGATGTGATCGCGTGATCGAAGCTGTCGGGCTGCAATGGCCGCTCGATCTGGCGGGTGAGCTGACGCGCGAGCGTGGACGGCTGATCATCGCGGGATATCACCAGGACGGTACACGCCAGGTCAACATGCAGATGTGGAATTGGCGCGGGCTGGATGTCATCAACGCCCACGAGCGTGATCCGCAAGTGTATGTCGATGGAATCCGCGCGGCAGTCGATGCGGTTGCGTCGGGCACGCTCAAGCCTGAGTCGCTCTACACCCACCGCTTCGCGCTGGATGAGCTCGGGCAGGCGCTGCAGGCGACCCTGGACCGGCCGGACGGGTTTCTCAAGGCACTGATTCTGACATGACCGCCGCGCTGACGGGAGTACCCGGCGCGGAAGCATCCGTCGATCGCTCAGAAACAGCGAGCACTTCGACGCACAACTCAAAGCCACGCCTCGGTTTCCTCGGTGTTGGCTGGATCGGACGGCATCGGCTTGAAGCAATCGCGGGCAGCGGCCTGGTGGAGATAACGGCGGTCGCTGATCCCGCAGCGGAGAATGTACGCGAGGCAATGAAATCTGCTCCGGAGGCGCGGGCGATGAGCTCACTGGATGAGATCCTCGACGCCCGGCTGGATGGAGTCGTGATTGCAACGCCGAGCGCACTGCATGCCGCTCAGGTGATCGCCGCGCTCGATCGTGGTGTGGCGGTCTTCTGTCAGAAGCCGCTGGCGCGCACGGCGGAGGAGACGCAACTCGTAATCGATGCCGCGCGTCGCGCGGATCGGCTGCTTGGAGTTGATCTGTCGTACAGGTACACAGCGGCGATGCAGCGCATCCGGGATCTCGTTTCGTCGGGCACGCTGGGAAGAGTCTTTGCGGTGGATCTTGTTTTTCACAACGCGTATGGACCGGACAAGGCGTGGTTCTTCGATCCGGCCCTATCCGGTGGCGGATGCGTTATCGATCTCGGGATTCACCTTGTAGATCTCGCACTGTGGACGCTTGGATATCCACAGGTTGTGGCTGCATCGAGCAGGCTTTTCAGCAAGGGCGCTCCACTCAACTCCCCCGCGACCCAGGTGGAGGACTACGCCGAGGCTCGGCTGGATCTGGACAGCGGTGTGGAGGTGCGGCTGGCTTGCTCGTGGAACCTCAATGCGGGTCGCGACGCTGTGATCGAGGCGGCGTTCTACGGAACTGCGGGCGGTGCCGCACTACGAAATGTGAACGGATCCTTCTTTGACTTTACCGCGCAACGCTTTAGCGGTACCACCAGCGAGACGCTCACCGCGCCACCTGACGATTGGGGTGGACGCGCGGCGGTGGATTGGGCTCGACGACTCGCTGAGGGCGGAAGATACGACCCCGAGATCGAGCGGCTCGTCGCCGTGGCGGCGGCTCTCGACGCTATTTACGGACGATGAAGCTGCTTGTCACCGCCGATACAGTGGGCGGCGTCTGGAATTACGCACTGGAGCTCGCGGCCGCACTGGCGCCGCACGGCGTTGAAGTCACAATAGCCACCATGGGCACGCCGCTCAGTGATGCTCAGTGGAGCGAGGCTCACTGTATCTGCAATGTAGATATTGTGGAAAGTACTTTCCGGCTCGAATGGATGCCTGATCCGTGGGATGACGTGGAATCCGCCGGCGACTGGCTGCTCGATATTGCGAGCGTGTGCAAGCCGGACATCATCCACCTGAATGGCTACGCGCACGCAACGCTGGACTGGCCCGCGCCCACCTGTGTAGTTGCGCACTCATGCGTGCTCTCCTGGTGGCGCAACGTTAAGGGCGAGGTCGCGCCCCCGGAGTGGTCGCGCTATCGCGAGACGGTATCGGCCGGGTTGCATGCGGCTGATGTAGTGATTGCCCCATCACGCGCGATGCTTGCGGCTCTCGAGGTCGAGTATGGTCACGTCGCGGGGGCGCGCGTCGTGTACAACGGGCGTGATTCCGCGCGCTTTCCATGCGGTCCGAAAGAGCCCCTCGTACTATCCGTTGGCCGCCTGTGGGACGACGCCAAGAACGTAGCGGCCGTGGATGCAGTTGCACCGACATTGGATTGGCCGGTGTACATCGCGGGAACTACTGAGCCGCCCGGTGGTGGATCTTCGTACACTTCCTCCAACAATTCAGCGCGCCATCTGGGCTTGCTAGACAGTGCGGAGCTTGCGACGTGGATGGCCCGAGCCTCTGTGTACGTGCTCCCAGCGCGGTACGAGCCGTTCGGACTGTCTGCGCTGGAGGCTGCACTCGCGGGGTGCGCCCTTGTTCTGGGCGACATTCCTAGCCTTCGCGAGCTGTGGAACGGAGCAGCACTGTTCGTTCCTCCCACTGATGCGCTTGCATTGCGAGATTTACTACAGAACCTGATTGCTGATGATGGGCTCCGCGCCAGCGTTGCGGCCGCATGCCATCGGCGCGCGTTGGACTTCAACACCCAGCGCATGGCTGATGCTTACATGACAGTGTACAGCGATCTACTTCATGCAGCGCCGCATGGGCAGTTGCAGGGAGTGACGCATGGCGTGACGAAAGGATCGCGGAGGACCGCATGCGCATCGTGATGTTCTGTCACTCACTGCGCTCCGATTGGAATCACGGCAACGCCCACTTCCTGCGTGGGATAGTGACGGAGTTCATCGTGCGTGGTCACGACATCACGGTGTACGAGCCGAATGACGCATGGAGCGTGCAGAACCTGATTGCGGAGCGCGGTCCGGCAGCGTTAGACGCCTACACGAGCGCATATCCCGGGCTTTCGAGCGAGGTCTACGGTCCCGATCTCGATCTGGATGAGACACTCGACGGTGCCGACATGGTGCTGGTGCACGAGTGGAGCGAGCACGATATCGTACGCCGAATCGGAGAGCATCGCGCGACCGTTGGTGGATACGTGCTTTACTTCCATGACACGCACCACCGCTCGATAACCGATGAAGCGGGGGTCGCCGCCTATGACCTGCGCAACTATGACGCGGTGCTCGCCTTCGGCTCGGTGATCCGTGATGTGTACCTGGAGCGTGGCTGGGCTCAGCGGGCGTACACGTGGCATGAGGCCGCCGATGTGCGTGCATTTCATCCGGTGCTTACGTCCGCGCGCGCGGGCGACCTCGTGTGGATTGGAAATTGGGGCGATGGAGAGCGCGCGGCAGAGTTGGTGAAGTTCCTGGTAGAACCCGTGCATTCCCTCGGTCTGCGCGCGCGGATCCACGGAGTGCGCTATCCCGCCGAGGCGCAGGAGTTGCTCGCCAACGCCGGTATCGAGTATGCCGGCTGGCTTCCCAATTACGAAGCCCCCGCGGTATTCGCGGAGTTTGGCGTCACCGTACACATACCCCGCGGGCCGTACGTGCGCGCTCTGCCGGGCATTCCGACCATTCGCGTTTTTGAGGCGCTCGCGTGTGGGATCCCACTCGTGAGCGCACCGTGGGACGACGCCGAGGGGCTATTCACCCCCAGCTCCGACTACCTGGTAGCCAGTGATGGCGCGGAGATGCGCCGGCACCTGCACGAAGTGCTACACGACACAGAGCTTGCCAGAGCGCTCACGCAGCACGGGCTCAACACTATTCTCGACCGGCACACCTGCGGTCACCGCGTTGATGAACTGCTCGACATTACCGAGCAGCTCGCACCGGTCGCTTCCGCAAGGATGCTCAGCATATGATACAGCGTAGACGAAGCATATGACGACAGGACTCGACATCGCATTCTTCGGCTCAAGTCTGGTGTCAGCGTACTGGAACGGTGCGGCCACATACTACCGCGGCATCGTGCGTGCGCTGCATGAGCGGGGACATCGCGTCACTTTTTACGAGCCGGACGCGTACGGGCGCCAGCAACACCGAGACATCGCGGATCCCGAGTGGGCCAGCGTCGTTGTATATCCGGGAGAGGGCGATGAGGGTGTGATGCGCGCATTGGAGAGTGCGCGCGGTGCCGACCTGGTCGTAAAGGCGAGCGGTGTTGGCGTCTTTGACGAACTGCTCGAACGTGAAGTGCTGGCACTCCAGCGACCCGAAACGATCGTCGCATTCTGGGATGTGGATGCACCGGCGACGCTGGACCGCGTGCACAATGATCCGACTGACCAGTTCCACGGACTGATTCCGCGGTACGACATAATTCTCACCTACGGTGGCGGAGATCCCGTCGTCGATGCCTACGCGGCTCTCGGAGCGCGCCAGTGCGTTCCAGTATACAACGCGCTCGACGCATCCACGCATCACCCGGTAGCTGCTGAGTCGCGATTCGATTGCGATCTCGGATTTCTCGGCAACCGTCTTCCGGACCGAGAGGCTCGCGTTGAGGAGTTCTTCCTACATGCAGCAGAGCTGCTTCCCGATCGTCGTTTTCTCCTCGGAGGCAGCGGTTGGGCCGACAAGGTGATCCCCGCGAACGTGACCGCGTTAGGTCACGTGTACACGCACGAGCACAATGCTTTCAACTGCACGCCACGGGCGGTGCTCAACGTGAACCGGGAGAGCATGGCGCGGTACGGCTTCTCGCCTCCCACGCGAGTGTTCGAAGCGGCTGGCGCCGGGGCGTGCATCATCACCGATGAGTGGGCGGGAATCGAACTGTTCCTCGATCCAGGCAGCGAGATACGGGTCGCGGCGAATGGAGCGGAGGTTGCCGAGCATCTTGCGTCCATCACACCGGAACGCGCGCGCAGCATGGGGAAAGCCGCGTATCGCCGCGTACTGGCTCAGCATACGTACGCGCATCGCGCCGCGCAGGTCGAAACGCTGCTCGATGCACTTCCCAGTGGACGCCCTGCGGTTGAAACTGTGGCGGCAGAGTGATGAGCTCGGCGGAGCCGCTCGACATCGTCATTATCGGACTGTCTATCACCTCATCGTGGGGAAACGGACACGCGACGACGTACCGCGGCTTGGTGCGCGAGCTGACCGCACGCGGGCACAACGTGCTTTTTCTGGAGCGCGACCAGTTCTGGTACGCTGACAACCGCGACATGCCCAATCCACCATTCGGGCGTACCGTACTGTACTCCAGCGTCGCGGAACTAAAGTCGCGTCACGCGGCCGCGGTGCGCGACGCAGATCTGGTAATCGTCGGATCGTACGTGGCGGATGGACTGGCGGTTGGCGAGTGGGTGACGCGCACCGCGCATGGCGCGACCGCATTCTACGACATCGATACGCCGGTCACGCTAGCGAAGCTGGAGCGAGGTGAGACGGATTATCTCTCCCCCGAACTCATCGAGCGGTATCACCTGTACCTCTCGTTCACCGGGGGGCCGACGCTCGAGCGCATCGAGCGTAAGTATCGCTCTCCGATGGCGCGACCGCTTTACTGCTCGGTGGACGAACGGCTGTACTCACACTCGCCAATGCGGATGCGTTGGGACCTTGGATACATGGGTACCTACAGCGAGGACAGGCAGCCCGCGCTCAATCGCCTGCTCGTCCAGCCGGCACGGAAGTGGAATGACGGACGATTCATAGTCGCGGGGCCGCAGTACCCCGACACACTCGAGTGGCCGGAAAACGTGCAGCGCGTGGTGCACCTACCGCCACGTGACCACCGCCCGTTCTACAACCAGCAGCGCTTTACGCTGAACGTGACGCGCGTGGATATGGTTGCCGCGGGTTATTCGCCGAGTGTACGCCTGTTCGAGGCAGCCGC
>JBBSHV010000032.1:0-16718 GCA_038232435.1 Gemmatimonadales bacterium
CATGGGCGTTCTGGGTCCAATAACGGAGTCGCAGCACGAGCATCTCGAGCGGCTGCGGTCGAGCAGCGTGCATCTACTCGCGCTCGTGAACGACGTGCTCAATCTGTCCAAGATCGATGCGGGCCGGCTGGAGTTGATATCCGAGCCGGGGTCGATACACGAGGCAACGGAGGCCGCGCTCGCGCTGGTCCGGCCACAGGCCGTCGAGCGTAATCTCACGCTCGTCAACGACTGTGCGGATACGCTCGGGCAATTCTATCTTGGCGATCCGAATCGCGTCCGCCAGATTCTCGCCAATCTGCTGACCAACAGCATCAAGTTCACCGACCCGGGCGGAAGCGTGGTCGTCACGTGCGGAGTGTCGGCCGCGACTCCGGCCGGCGTTGATCTGGAAGGGGATGGGCCGTGGGCATTCGTGAGTGTGCGCGACACAGGCATCGGGATCGGATCGGCGTCGCTCGAGAAAATGTTTGATCCGTTCGTGCAGGAGGAGGGCGGACGCACACGCCAGCGCGGCGGTACTGGTCTCGGGCTCGCGATCAGCCGCAGCTTCGCGCGCTTGATGCACGGCGACGTCACTGTCGAGAGCGAGCTTGGGCGAGGCTCCACTTTCACCCTCTGGCTCCCGAGTCCGATACCGAGCCCGCTAAGTGCGGCTACATCGAGAGAAGCGGGTGCGGATCATACTGAAGCGGCCGACCCGACACTCCTCGCCCGCGACGGTGCACCAGGCACAACCGTGTCCGCGATCCTGTCCGACGCCGCGGCCGAGGAGATGAGTGCGCTGGGACGCATACTGGGTGAGCGGGTTGGTGAGACGACGACGAATTACGTACGAGCGCTGCGCATGGAGAACGTCGTCCCGCCAGGTCACCAAATTACGGACACGCACCTGCGCGATCACGGCCCGACATTCATCATGGAGCTAGCCACCGCAGTCATAGAGCTGGGCGCTCTTCGGGAACGCGCTGGCGCGCTGCTGAGAGATGGCAGCGATCTACAGCGCGCGATAGCGGAGCTACACGGCGCCCAGCGATATCGGCTCGGTTGGAGCGAGAGCGACACGAAGCGCGACACGGAGATTATGACACGTGAGGTGCTCGCCTCACTCGACCGGATCGTGCCACGTCAGGAGGCGCGAGGAGACGGCTATAGATACGCGGTTGAGCTGCTGCGTACATCGACCATGCGCGGAGCGGCCAATTCGCTGCGGTCATACCGCGCCGCGGCCGCAGCGGACGCAAGATAGGTTGCCGGCGGGCGGATACCCGCCGGCAACCTACACGTACGATTACGCGGCCCCGATTTCTGCCGCGGCGCGTTCGAGGATCTCGGTGATGCGCTTGAGCTGGTCCGGAGTGCGCTTCCGGTCATTCACATACACCGCGCGGCCCACATCTTTCATCGCACGGTGTACCTGCATCATCGGCTCGCCAAAGATGTTCTGCGCGAATTCGGTGATGCGCGAAAAGATGTCGTCCACCGCTGACCGGTTCTCCTCAAGATACTTGCGCCCTTCGTCGGTGATCTCGTACACCTTTTTGCCGCCTTCCTGCGGCGTCACCCGCGCGTACCCCATATCCTCCAACATTGTCAGGGTCGGATACACGGTTCCCGGGCTCGGTGAATATGTCCCGCCAAACCGCTCCTCAATTGCCTTGATGATCTCGTACCCATGCCTCGGCTTCTCCACCAGGAGCTGCAGGATCACGTACTTGAGATCACCCTGATCGAAAACCCGCCCGCTGCGCGCTCCGCCACGACCGCGCCATGGGCCACCATTAAAGAATGGGCTCGGATCGAATCCACCAAAGCCACCAAAGTTGCTGCCCGCCCCCTTCCACATGCCGCGCCGCATTCCGTCGATCCAACAGTCAAATCCAGACATTATGACGCTCCTTGCAAGTCAAGATGACTTCGGTGATATATCGTGTGATATATCGGGCTACTTTCTATTCACAAAGATATATCACGATATGTCGCGGTCAATGGTTGGCACCGGCCTACCCGACGGACAGAAGCGCGCGGTTACATTTCCGGAATGAGTGATCAGAGACAGCCCGGGCGGCAGCTCCCGGTGATGGACCAAAAGCCCGCGCCGACCGCCAAAGCCGTCCCCGCGCCGACGCCGGTCGCGTATCCCGATCTGGGGCAAATCATCGCCGTATCGAGCGGCAAGGGTGGGGTGGGGAAGTCCACCGTCGCGGTGAACCTGGCCGTGGCACTCGCCGCAACGGGAGCCAAGGTGGGCATCATGGATGCCGACATCTATGGGCCCAATGTTCCGCGCATGCTGGGCCTCGACGGCGCTCCGCGCGTCGACGCGCAGGACCGAATCATTCCGCACGAGGCATACGGTGTCCGCGTGGTGTCGCTCGGCTTCCTTGTCCCCGCGGACCAGCCGGCAATCTGGCGCGGGCCCATCATCATGAAGGTGATCACTCAGTTCCTGCGCGACGTGGCGTGGGGACATCTGGACTACTTCATCGTGGATATGCCGCCCGGGACGGGCGATGCGCAGCTATCACTGGTGCAGGCAACGCACGTGCACGGTGCGGTGATCGTCACCACGCCACAGGACGTAGCGACGGGCGACGCCCTCCGCGGCGCCAAGATGTTCGAACGCGTTGGGGTGCCGGTCCTCGGTGTCGTGGAGAACATGTCCTACTTCGAATGTCCACACTGCGGCAAACCAACGGCGCTTTTCGGTTCTGGCGGCGGTCGCAGGCTGGCCGATCTGCTCGGCATCCCCCTCCTCGCCGAAATCCCGCTGTATCCACAGGTGCGCGAGGGGGGCGATGCGGGCAAACCTATCGTTTCTGTGGAGCCGGAATCACCGGCCGCGCGCGCCCTAACGCAACTCGCTGGACGTATTCGGGAGTCCCTCGTGAGTGGGAACTCGGTTCGGAACGGTTGATTGAGAGGTAGGGATGGCCGAACTGCCAGTCCCTGCCCGTAGCTCTGAGTTCAGCTCGCCCCCCGCAAGAATGGCGAACATGGACCAGTACATCCAGGTAAGCAGTACGATCACGGCGCCGATCGTCCCGTATGTGCGGTTGTACGAGCCGAAATTGACCACGTACAGGCGGAACGCCACGCTAAAGATGATCCAGAGCACCGTAGCTAACACGGCTCCGACGAGGGCCTGCTTCTTGTCCTGCGCGTGCACGTCTGGAAGGATCATGTAGATCCCCCAGATCGCGCCGATCAGAAGCACGACCACGAGTACGTACTGCAAGATCGCCCAAACGACGGTACCGAAAGGGCCCAGTCCCAGCCAGCCAGCGACGGTGTCGATCAGCGCTCCGCCCCCGAGAAATAGCGCCATCGCAACGCCAATGGTGAAGACCGCTCCGATAGTCACGCCCATCGCGATGAGCTTCTGCTCCCACCACGGGCGAGAGTCGTGCGCATCGTACGCGTCGTTCAGCGCCGTCATGAGAGAGCTGAACATCCCAGCACCCGCGTACAGAGCGAGGACCGCCCCAACCGATATTAGCCCCGGAGCACTCTTGGCGAAGATCACATCTTGCAGCACTCCGCGCGTGAGTGTGAATGCGTCCGGCGGCAATGATCTGGCGAGCCACATTGAAAGCTGATCGAAGATCCGCTGCTTGTCGCTGAGCAGACTGATCAGCGGCGCGGCAAATAGGAATATCGGAAACAGTCCGAAGAAGAAGCTGTACGCTGTCTCCGCGCTCAGTCCAAGGACGTTGTCGTCCAGGATTTCGCGGACCGTTTTCTTGGCCAGTACTACAACGTCGTGTCCGCCAACTTGGAGCTTCATCAGGATGCAGTGTAGGGGCGACCAGCGGTGGCCCGTAATAGCTGCACGGGCGACCGGCCATCGCGCGTAGAACACGTATTCGTGCGCCTCTCGTGCTTGCTTGCGCCCACCACGTCGGTCAACTTTCGTTCCATGACGCCGCTTGATCCCGAACGCGCGACCGCAGACGCCGCCGCAGCGGGCGCGGAGGTGAAGCGCAAGTATGTTAAACAGATGTTTTCAGATATCGCGCCGTTCTACGACCGCGTCAATCGGATCATCAGCTTTCGTATCGACCAATGGTGGCGACAAAAAGCGATCGGTGCGCTGGAAATAGGACGCGAGCCAGAGGGCCAGTACCTCGATCTCTGCGCTGGCACCCTGGATATCGCTTCCCAGATCGCCAGGCAGCGCGACTTCCGTGGCAGAGTTATCGCGGCGGACTTCGCGGAGCCGATGCTGAGGGCAGGACTCAAGAAAGTATCACGCAGCGTGGTGGAGCCGGTTACCGCCGACGCGCTCGCGCTCCCCTTTGTTAGCGACTTTGCATCGGGCGCCATAGTGGTCTTCGGCATCCGCAACGTGGTCGATCTCGACGGCGCGTTGCGCGAGGTGCATCGCGTCCTTCGGTCCAGCGCCCGTTTCGTGATACTCGAATTTGGCGTGACGCAGAACCCGCTCGTCGGCTGGATGTATCGGCTGTACTTCAATCATCTCTGTCCGCTGGTGGGCAACGCCGTTGCGCATCATCACAGCGCCTACAACTACCTACCCAAATCGGTGCAGCACTTTCCCAAGGAATCGGAGCTCGCGCGGCGCATGACCGAAGCTGGGTTCGAGAGCGTCCACTGGCGCTCCTTCACCTTTGGCGTCGTTGCCCTGCACGTGGGCGAGAAGCCATAACGAATGGCACTGGACAGTCTGAACGACTTTCTCGCCGAGCTGGAGCGCGCGGGCGAGCTGGTACGCATACGCGAGCAGGTGAGAGCAAAGCTAGAGCTGTGCGAGATCTCCGACCGCGTCATGAAGCAGCCAGGCGGCGGCAAGGCGTTACTGTTCGAAAACGTCATTCTGGACAACGGCAATCGCTCGCGTTATCCCGTGGCTATCAACCTGTTCGGGTCCATGCGGCGGATGGCAATGTCGCTCGGCGTATCCGACCTGGACGACATCGGCGCGCGCATTACCGCATTGATGGACCTCAAGGTTCCAGAGGGGTTGATGGGCAAGATGTCCATGCTTCCCAGGCTGATGGAGGTCGCCAAGTTTCCGCCGCGCATCAAGAGCGGAACGCCGGCATGCCAGCAGATCGTGCTGCGCGGGGATGACATCGATCTGCGCCAGATTCCGATCATCACCTGCTGGCCTGAGGATGGCGGTCCCTTCATCACGCTTCCGATGGTGATCTCGAAAGATCCAAAACGCGGCATCCGGAACGTTGGCATGTATCGGGTGGAGTACGACTCACCCAACACGCTCAAGATGCACTGGCAGCGGCACAAGGTTGGTGCCGCGCACTGGAGAGAAATGGCCGCGCTGGGCGGGAGGATGGACGTGTGCATCGCGGTTGGTGGGGATCCGGCGTCGATCTACTCCGCATCAGCGCCGCTGCCGCCAACTATTGACGAATTCATCTTCGCGGGCTTTCTGCGCAAGTCGCCGGTGTCGCTCGCCAGAGCGGTGACTTGCGATCTCGAAGTCCCGGCTGAAGCGGACTTCGTGTTCGAGGGTTACATCGATCCGGGCGAGGATCTCGTTATCGAAGGCCCGTTTGGCGATCACACCGGATTCTACAGCGAGGCTGACTATTACCCCCGCGTGCACATCACGGCGGTGACGATGCGGCGCGATCCCGTGTACGCCACGACTATCGTTGGCGTGCCGCCGATGGAGGACTACTATCTCGGACACGCCACCGAGCGCATCTTCCTTCCGCTGCTCAAGCTCACGATCCCTGAGATCGTCGATTACCACATGCCCCCCGAGGGTGTGTTTCACAACCTCGTATTCGTGTCGATCGACAAGCAGTATCCGGGGCAGGCGTACAAGGTGATGAACGCGATGTGGGGACAGGGCTTGATGTCGCTGGCCAAGGTGATCGTGGTGGTGGACAGGGATGTGAACGTGCGCGACCCGTTCGAGGCGTGGTGGGTAACGCTGAACAACATCGATCCCAAGCGCGACACGCACTTCACCATGGGCCCGATGGACGTTCTCGATCACGCCAGCCGCGCGTTCACGTATGGCTCCAAGATGGGGATCGACGCGACGCGGAAGTTTCCCGAGGAGGGTTTCACCCGCGACTGGCCCAGGAAGATCGAGATGGACGCCGCGACCAAGGCATCGGTGGACGCAATCTGGGAGAAGCTCGGACTGTGAGTGTACGCGAGGGGCAGACGTTCGGCGGCGTATCTCGCGTTGTTAGATACGCGAATTTAGTGAAGCTGCCGCACACGCTATTCGCGCTTCCGTTCGCGCTGGTAGGCGTGGTTCTGGCGAGCTATCATGCGCCGATAACGCTTCGCGAAGTGTTGTGGATCGTCCTTGCATTTACGGCCGCCCGCTTCGCGGCGATGGGTTTCAATCGCATCGTGGACCGTGAGATTGACGCGCGCAACCCGCGGACCAGGATGCGCGAGATTCCGTCGGGTGCACTGGGGGTTATGGAAGCCACGGCGGCGGTGATCGTGGCCTCCGTTCTATTCTTTGTTTCGGCGTACGAGTTGAACTGGTTGTGCCTGGTGCTCGCGCCGGTCGCACTCGCGTGGGTCTTTTTCTACAGCTACACCAAGCGGTTCACTCGCTGGTCGCATGTGGTGTTGGGGATTGGGCTGTCGATAGCACCGGTGGGTGGCTATCTCGCCATCACGGGGCACTGGGCCCGGCCGTGGTGGATGCTCTGCTTCCTGGCGATCGCCGTTGCGACGTGGGTCGCGGGGTTCGACATTCTGTACGCTTTGCAGGACGTCGAGTTCGATCGTGCCAACGCGTTGCACTCGGTCCCGGTGCGCTCGGGTGAGCAGCGAGCGTTGCTCATCGCTCGGCTCATGCACATCGCAACAGTTGCATCGCTCACCGCGGTGGGCTTTGCGGCTGGTGCGGGGCTGATCTATGCGATCGGAGTTGTGATCGCGACGTCCTTGCTATTGTACGAGCACACGCTAGTTCGCGCGGGTGACCTGTCCAAACTCGATGCCGCATTCTTCACCATGAACGGGGTCATCAGCATCGTCTATTTCGTCTTTGTCTTCGCCGAGCGGATCGCCTCGTGAACGGTGAGGTGGCGCTGGCACCGGTGGCCCCGCGAGCACCGCTGGTTCTGGCTGTCACGGGTGCGTCCGGTGCGCCGTACGCGGTACGACTGCTGCAGCAGCTTGCGGCAGCCCAGCGCCCCGTATCGCTGATCGTGTCCGGCCACGGAATGCGATTGCTCGCGACCGAGTCGGACGTCGGATCTATCGCTGATCTGCGCAACGCGGTCGGCACAGCCGCATGGGACACGTACGTCAAGGTGTACGATGATTCAGACCGCGGCGCAGCGCCCGCATCAGGATCAGCACCGAGCGCCGGGATGGTGATATGTCCCTGCTCAATGGGTACCCTGAGCGCGATCGCGATTGGAGCTTCGCGCTCGCTCATTGAGCGCGCGGCGGACGTGACGCTAAAGGAGCACCGCAAGCTCATTCTGGTGCCGCGCGAAACGCCGCTCTCGAGCATTCACCTGGAAAACATGCTGAAGCTGAGTCGCGACGGTGTGGTGATTATTCCGGCGTCGCCCGGGTTCTATCACCGGCCGACGACCATTCAGGAAGTAGTGGATTTCATCGTCGGACGAATCCTGGATCAGTTGGGCGTGGCGCAGGTAATCGCGAAACGGTGGGGAGAGGAGACAGTGTAGAGCGAGCGACGCTCGCCTGACGTCGTCACATCGCGGCGGTGGAGCGAGCCGGCCTACGCTGCTCGAACAGCCACTCCCAAAGCTCCGGCTCACCAAACGCGCGATCCCAGGAATTGTGCCCGACGCCGGGATATTCCGTGTAGTGCGGATCACCACCGGCCGCACGTAGCGCCGCGACGAGCGATCGGGATTCGGAAGTCGGAACGGTGGTATCATCGCCACCGTGGAAGAGCCAAGCCGGAACTTGCGCTACCGTTTGTGCAACGGCTGCGTATGGATCCCTGCCATTGGCAGCGACTTGCGGCGGTCGCAGAAACGTTGCTCCGGCGGAGGGACTCGCGACACCGCCGCAAACTGACACAATCGCGGCGAACCGGTTGGGGTGCTGCGACGCCAACTCCCACACGCCATAGCCGCCCATCGATAGCCCTGCCAGATACACCCGATCCGGATCGCCGTTGAACTCGGTCATCGCTGCATCCAGTGCTTGCAACGCTACGCGCTCAGGCTGACCCAGCCACAAACTGTCCAGCGGAGCCTGCGGGAACACAACGATTGCAGGGACGAATGCCCGGTGCCGCCTGATGGCGTTGCCGAGGCCGATCGCCGTCGGAAGTAACCCGTCATCACCGCGCTCGCCGGAGCCATGGAGCGAGAGAATGACGGGCCACTTCTTACTTCGGTTGAAGTCCGGCGGAACGTATACCTGGTACCGGCTCTGCACGCCCTCGACTGTTGTGATGCGGTCGAGAAACCCGGTCTCCTGATGCTGTGCCGAGAGTGACTGCGGGAGGACGCTCATCGCTAGCAGCAGCAGCAGGCCGGCGAGGCCGGCCAGGGCGGCGAGTTTCAAAAGCTGTTCGGTGACGAACTCGATGTTCGATCGCATCCGGAAGATCGCGTGACGTTGAGCATCACTGCTTCTGCTTCACCGACATCGCGGCCTTCCCTGTCGCGTCCGCGCGCACTACTACCCCCGGTCGGGTGACGAATATCCCCCGCACGCCGACCGAGTCCACCGTGGCCGACAACGTTACCGCGTCGCCGATCTTGCGATTGAGGCCATCGGTGAGCAGCGCCCTGCCACGGTCCAGCAGCGGCGCGACGGGAATCGTCGCCTTCTCGCGAAGAAGTGACCGCAGTGCATCCGAACGCAGCCACGCGTACGCGTTGATCAGATCGCTGTCGGTCGCAAGGTCGTAGTCCAGGTCTGGAACTGTGAGTACGCCGCGCGCTTCATCATAGTGCGGCGTGCCAATAAACGCAATTACACCGTGCGCATCGCCCGAGAACGTCGCTGCCAGGGAAAGTCTTCCGCCAGACGCGGGCGTGACAACCACCGATTGAGCGGTAACCGTCTTTCCTCCCTGGGTGATTTGCTTCCCCCTCAGCGCATCGGTGATCGCACGTGATGCCGTCGCGTAGTCCACGGTCCCGCCAACCAACACGTGGAATCCTCCCGAAATGCTGTCGTGTGACAGCGGCGGGAGCGGCAGCGTATCGGTCCGCGGCTCGGCGCCCGTAATGATCCTGGGTCGCGCGTCGAGCCCTGCCTGCACCGTGAGCACGTGGCCGTTACCGGCGACGCCCCCAACGTGCAGGCGCTCCGGCTGCAGCAATAGCCACACTTCGTCGGTGAGCCGAATGGGGCGATTGAGTAATCCCCACCATCCGGTGAAGCGCTCAGTGAGATCCACGTTGCTGATCTTGCGATCTATGTCCGGTAGATGCGATATGAGCGCCTTGCGAGCTGCGTCAACGACCTGGGGTGTAACATCGTACCGGAGGATGCTCACTGCGCACCGGTCGCGGTCCGCGGTCGACACGGGCTGAAGGCTCGCAAGCCGAGCTTGCGATTTAAGGTGCCAGTTGGATGTCAGCGTGATTGGCGTGACCATCTCGATTTGAAGTCGTGGTCGTTCGGCATCATTGCCACAACCAGCGCTCAGCGTCGGGCCAAAGCGCGGTTTGTAATAACCGCGCGCGGCGTACGAGATGGTTGAGCGTAGGTGCAGCAGCGACCCTCCGGCGAAGGCGGTAAACGGACCCCGCCTGGCCTCGTACGCGTAATGCTTTCCATTGTCTCCGCCGACCGTATGCAGACTGTCCAACGATCCAAAAGTCTGCGGCACGGCGCGCTCGACAATGCTCAACACCGGTGTGAAGTCGTAGTCGATTGGAGCATTGAAGCTCGACAACGGCAGTGGCGGAGGCGCAGGCGCCACATCCAGAACCGCCTCGCTCGGCTGCTTCGCCGCATCTCTGTTACACGCAGCCAGTGATCCGGCTGCCAGTCCAAGCGTGACCAGAACGGAAGCTACGATTGGACGTGGCAGTCTAACGTTACGCGTCATAATCATTTCCCAAACTGCCGCAGATGGTGGTCCAGGTGCTTGTAGCCGAGTACGCCCCAAGCGTTGTGAGACATCGTTCCGAACGCCGGGTGCTCTGGCGCCAGCTCGTTTGGCCGCCGCGCCGCGAGCTCTTCCATGAGCCTGATCAGCTCAGCGACTTCTGTGTTCCAATCTCCCGCGCGTCGCTGGATCAACTCCGGTGCGGTAGGTACGCTTTTCGGGAAAGGTAGGAGATACACGAGAATCTGTTTGAGCGGCGGATATCGAGTTGGGAGGCGCTTGGACGGCACCGGCAACGTGCCAAGCGCCATGCGCACGGCGTCCGCGCAATGCGCAACCATCTGGGGCGCGTCCATCTTACCCCAGCGCGCTGGATGGTCAGCTCCTACCCGGCGCAAGCGCTCCATCAGTTCCTGTCTGTCACCTACCTGCCACAGCGATTTCATCTACGGTGCGGTTGGGATGGAACGCTTGCAGGGCACGATCAATGCTATTTATCGTGCCAACCATCTGGAGGATTCAATGACGGACAAGAACGACTATCAGGATGCAAAGCGGGACCAGAACGACTCGAGCCTTGAAAACCGTCCCGATAAAGTAGGCTCAGGCCGCACGATTGGGCGCGGCATGGACTCTCCTGACTCCACCGAAGCCGTGCTCGACGCGAGTACCGGCGAACCCGATCCCCGTGCCCGCGGCGAGGGCATGCTACCGTCCGGATCGCAATCGGATCAGCAGTCCCGTAAGTCAAACAACAACCATTCTACCACCGATCAGTCCAAGAATAAGAAGTAGACCGCGCTGACCTGTAATACACTTGGGCGGCCCATCCGGCCGAGGCCGCTCCAAGTCATCGCGCTACGATATCTATGCCACGCGCTGGGCCCGCTCCATCTCGTCTGGAAATTTGCGGAACCAGCTCGACAGCAACAATAGCTCGTCAATCTCGTGCGTGGGGATCGAAGCGCCCGCCGGGCCCGTTTCCCCGAAAATGTTGTCGACGAGCCTGCGCACGGCGCTATGATCGCGGCGAGTTCTGGGGGTGTCCACCTCCGCACGCACCACGCCGCGCCGGATCACGTAGGTCCGATCACGTCCGTCGCAACCCGGAACGTCGTACACGAACGATAGCGTCTCCACAGCGAAGCGCAGCCGGTCGAACTGCTCGCGCAGTGCATCCAGCCGAGAGAGCTTGTCGCGAAACACTCCCGCGCGCTCGAACGCCAGCGCTTCGCTCGCCACTTCCATCTGTTGCCGCAGCATCTCCGCGGGTCCGTTGCTTGATCCATCCAGAAAAGCGCGTGCCAGCGCCAACTGCCGGTCATACTCGGAGACTGTGCACCCGCCAACACACGGACCCAGGCATTTGCGGATCTCGTGTCTGATGCAACCCGGTGTACGCGGAAAAGACGTGAACAGCTCCGCCTGATCGGCGAAGAACAGGGGCAGGTCCGAACGGCAGTCGCGCAGACCCAGAACGTCGTTCAGCTCACGCACAGCTTCCGCGATTCGGTGCGCACCCATGAATGGACCGTAGTAAACCGTGGCATCGTCAGCGCCGGCGCCGCGCACGACGATGAGCTTGGGCGCGGCGCCGCGCGTGACCTTGATGAACGAGTAATGCCGTGCGTCGCGCTTCATCGCCACGTTGAACCTGGGCCGGTACTGCTTGATGAGTCGTAGCTCGCGCAACAGCGCCGCAAACTCACTCGGCTCGTACTCCCATTCGATCCGCGTGGCCTCACGCACAATGCGCGCACCCTTGTCCTCCGGGTACGCGGCGCGAAAGTAACTCATGAGACGCGATCGAATTGCCTTGGACTTGCCCACGTACACTATCTCACCATCGTCCGCGACCATGCGATACACACCGGGCTTGTTTGTCGCATTCTCGCGCACGAACGCGCGCATAGCGGCGAGATGCTCGTCGCTCGTGGGATCCTTGAAAGTGTAAGCGCCCGCCGCCCTTTTCATGCGTTCCTTCTCTATCGCTGGCAGCGGGCGCAGAGCACCGTTTGACGACCGTCCACGGCGTGGGTTCCGATCATCGTTGCACGGCATCGGAGGCAAGGCTTTCCGGCTCGGCCGTACGCCGCGTGCGAAGTTGCGAACTGTCCTTCTTCGCCGCTCGCGTTCCTGTAGTCGCGGATGCTCGACCCGCCGGCGGCGATCGCCTCGCGCAACACATCTACTATCGCGTCGCGCAGCGCCGATGCCTCTTCCGCGCTCACCCGCTGAGATGAACGCGACGGATCAATACCCGCACGCCAGAGCGCCTCGTTGGCGTAGATGTTTCCAACGCCTACCACCTTGTACTGATCCATTATCACTTTTTTGACGTGCTGCCGGGAAGCCCGAAGAATACCCGATAGAAGCTCGCCCGTAAATGCTTCGCTCAGCGGTTCCACGCCGAGCTTGCCGAAGTACTGCTCCAGCCGCTCGGGTGTCATCAACGTGATTGTGCCGAGGCGGCGTACGTCGCGGTATGCCAGCGAGTGTCCGCGGTCGAGCGTGAAGCGAGTCGCGATGTAGTTGTGGTCGTACTCGGTCAGTTCCGTTTCGAGCCCTGCCAGTAATGCGCCCGTGAATCGGGGCTGAACCACCAATGAATCGCCGCTGTCCAGCGAGATGACGATGTGCTTGGCTCGACGAGCCGCTCCGGTGATTCGGGCTCCCACCGTTCGGCGCGCAAGCTCTGCCGGCGTTGCTTCGCGCAGCACGTCGGGGCGGGGCACGAGGACGCCGACGATGGTGCGATCGCGAACCGCCGAGTCGACGCCACGCGCGATCGTTTCTACTTCTGGCAGTTCAGGCACCGTGCGATCCTCTCTGCGATTGTCCGAGACCTGCCAGTAGTGCGAGCTCACGCCGACCGATGTCCCTGCGCATCTGTTTGCCATCAAAGTCCACTTGCTCGGCGTAGCCGCGACTCTTGGCTGCCGCGACAGCCAGGGTGGCGCCGACCGCTGTGATTGCGAGCACTCGACCGCCCGCTGTGACCACGCCCGAGGCGGCGTCCGACTTCGGGCGCGATCGCTCCGCGACTCGCGTCCCTGCGTGGAAGACATAAACGTCATCGTCCGGCTCAGGGAAAGCGATGGTGTCTCCGGAGCGCGGGCTTTCGGGGTAGCCCGCTTCGGCCAGCACTGTCGTAACGCTAGCTGCGCCTTTCCATTGGAACGGCGCGATCCGAGCCAGCGACTCACCCCGAGCTACCGCCACGATTGGGTCCAGCAGGGAGCTCGACAGAAGCGGCAGAAGCGTTTCCGTCTCCGGATCACCGAAGCGGCAATTGAATTCCACCACTTTCGGGCCCGAGCGGGTAAGCATCACGCCGGCGTACAGCAACCCTGTGAATGGCGTGCCCCCTTCTCTGAGCGCCGCAAGTGTTGGATCGATCACGCTGACGATGATGGTTCTCTGCAACTCGGAAGTATCAAATGATACCGGACTGTATGCTCCCATCCCACCGGTATTTGGCCCGCTGTCCCCGTCCAACAGCCGCTTATGATCTTGCGCGCCTTGCATCACGCACGCCCGGAAGCCGTCGCAGATCGCAAAGACAGAAAGCTCCTCACCCTCCATGAACTCCTCAATCAGGATATCGTGACCGGCATCTCCGAAGGCGCCCTCCTCGAGCATGGCAGAGATTGCGCGATCGGCTTCAGTCATGGTTGTGGCGACCACCACGCCCTTGCCTCCGGCCAGTCCAGACGCCTTGATCACTACGGGCGCGCCGAGGTCGGCCGCGGCACGTCGCGCGCTTGCTACGGTGGTGTGATGACTGGCCCGTGCCGTGGGGACTCCGGCGCGGAGCATCAACTCCTTGGCAAATCGCTTTGACGTCTCGATCCGCGCGGCCAATTGCGTCGGCCCGAACACGGCGAGGCCCGCGTCGCGGAAATGGTCCACGATTCCTGCCGCGAGCGGCGCCTCCGGCCCGATCACCGTGATGTCGGGCCGCTCCGTGCGGGCCAACGTCAATAGTCCGGCAAGGTCGTCGGCGCGCACAGGAAAGCAGCGCGCCAGCGTCGCGATTCCCGGATTTCCCGGAGCCGCTATGAGATCAATTTGCGGGTCGTCCTGAACGAACTTCCACGCAAGGGCGTGCTCCCGCGCGCCACCTCCGACTAGCAGCAGCTTCACGGGAATAACTTCACGCGAATGGTTTCACGCAAATGCTTTCAGCGTGCATTGCCGCGTGCGCTCATGCGAATGCTCGATCCAGATCGGCGATCAGGTCGCCCACGTCCTCCACGCCGCAGGAGAGACGAATCAGTCCCTCGCTGATTCCGAGACCCAGGCGCCGGGCCTCTTCGACAGATGCGTGCGTCATACTCGCTGGATGACTGATCAAGCTTTCAACGCCGCCAAGCGACTCCGCCAACGAGAACACGCGCACACGCTCCAGCACCTGCGCCGCTCGTTCTCGACTTCCGGTTTCGACCGAAATCATTCCTCCGAATCCGCTCATCTGCCGGAGCGCGATCTCATGCTGCGGATGCGATGCGAGCCCCGGATAGAAGACGTTCTCGTCGCCGACGAGGTCGACCAACCACTTTGCGATTACGCGACCGTTCTGATCATGTCGCTCCATGCGCAGATGCAGCGTCTTGGTGCCCCGCAGAACGAGCCACGCATCCATCGGCCCCGGCACGGCCCCGGACGCATTCAGGATGAACTGAAGCCGGGTGGCGAGATCGTCGTCGTTGACGAGCGCGATGCCGCCCACCATGTCGCTGTGACCGTTGAGGTACTTGGTGGTCGAGTGCCATACAATGTCGGCGCCCATCTCGAATGGGCGCTGGAAGTATGGCGTCGCGAATGTGTTGTCGACGATGAGTAGCGCGCCCGCGTTGTGCGCCGCCTCCGCCGCGGCGCGGATGTCGGTGAGACGCATGAGCGGATTTGTCGGCGTCTCGATGAGCACCGCGGCTGTGCCCCGTCCGGTGCGGAGTTCATCCTCTATGCGTTGCGGATCGCGAGTATCGACGTACGTGAACTCCATTCCGAAGTTACGCAGAATCTTGTCGAACAGACGGAAGGTGCCACCGTACACGTTCTCGCCCACAACGAAATGATCGCCCGCTTTGAACAGCTTCATGATCGAGTCGAGCGCGCCCATGCCGCTGGAGAAGGCGAAGCCGTACTTGGCACCCTCCAGTGCCGCCACGTTCCGCTCCAATGCCTCGCGCGTCGGGTTCTTTCCGCGTGCGTACTCATATCCTTTGTTGAAGCCGAGTCCTTCCTGAACGTAAGTGGACGTCTGATAGATCGGCGTCATGATGGCGCCGGAGAGCGGATCCGGCCGCTGGCCGGCGTGGATGGCGCGCGTTCCGAACGATGCGTTTAGGTCGTCCTCAAAAATCTTTGTCATGACACGGGGTAGAACGGTGTGAAGTCGGTGGCTAGAATACGATTGGGAAATATGAACGAGAAGACGATTTGACGGCGGCCGAACCGATCTATTGCGTCGTGGCGGACGACGAGCCACGGCTGCGGCAGGTGCTCGTCCGGCTTATGACCGGGAGCGGCTTCACCTGCCTGGAGGCTGCCGACGGGGTCGAGGCGTTGGAGCAGCTGGCCAAAGTTCCCGCCCAGCTACTGCTTACAGACTTGCGCATGCCCAGGCTCGACGGCATCGATCTGCTCAAGCTCGCGCACGAGCAATACCCGGATCTGGCGGTAATGCTCATCACCGCTGTGGCCGATGTGGACGTGGCGCTCAGCTGCCTCGCTGGCGGCGCGATGGATTACCTGACCAAGCCGTTCCATCTGGAAGAAGTCCGCGCGCGAGTGGTGCAAGCGCTCGAGAAGCGCCGCCTGATCATTGAAAACCGCAACTATCAGCTCGGTCTGGAGCGGATGGTCGAGGCCCAGGCGCATCGGCTGGAGAAACTCTTTCTCGGCGGCGTGCATGCGCTCGTCGAAGCGCTTGAGGTCAAGGATCAGTACACCCGTGGGCACTCGATTCGGGTAAGCCACTACTCCACGCTGCTAGCGCGTGAGCTGGGGATGAGCGAGCACGATGTGGGCCAGATCGAGCTGGGCGGCCACATGCACGACATCGGGAAGATTGGCGTCCGCGAAGCTGTGCTGAACAAGGAAGGCAAGCTCACCGACGAGGAGTACCAGCACATCATGACCCACCCGATGGTGGGGTGGCACATACTGTCTCCGCTGCTTGGAGATACGCCTGCGGCGCTCAACATGGTGCGCTCGCACCACGAGCGTTTCGACGGCCGCGGCACCCCTGACAAACTGGCCGCCGACAAGATCCCGCTGGAGGCTCGCATTGCTGGAGTGGCGGATGCGTTTGACGCGATGACGAGCACTCGCGTGTACCGACCCGGACGTACAATGTCGTCCGAGGCCGCGATCACTGAAATCCAACGCTGTCTCGGGATGCAGTTCGATCCGGAAGTGGGCGAGGCTTTCATAACGATCGTGCAACGCGAGAAGCTGGGTCAGTGACTGATCACGACGCGCAAGTTGCGCGCTGGCCTTCGCTTCGTTGCTCGCGCGCGTAAATTTTCGTGATGCCCGTGCCTGTCGCACGGGCATCAGCTTTTACGAAATGGAATATCCTGGATTGATGGTGAGCGTCTCCGGCGTGCGCGGGCGTGTTGGAGAGGCGCTCACGCCGGAGATCGTGACCAAGTTCGCGGCTGGTTTCGGCGCGTGGGCAACATCGCGCAAC